>NZ_NFLJ01000099.1 GCF_002160865.1 Massiliimicrobium timonense | reverse complement strand
CCTCGCATACTATCTAAGATAGGTTGTATTAACATATAAATGTAGCGCCGTATACGAGACCCGTACGTACGGTGCAATGAGAGGGGCGAAGATTAATTTCTTCCCTCTACTCTATTATAATTGTTAGTATTAAAAACAGAAATTATTCTGCTTTTGTTATAATGCATTGTTTTTTATAGAAAGATATACCATATCCTATGACATGTTCGTATCCTTCTTCTATCAGTCCTTCAATATATTTCTGTCTGATAATCTGTTCACTTGCTTTGGCACTGTCCTTTCTTAGTTCCTTGATGCTAGATGAATGTTTACATTCTATAATCAGTGCTGTATCAAGTATACTGTAAGGAAGCACTGCTATATCAAATCTTCCTTCTCCACTTTCCCTGTTGGATTGAACTGTATAACCATTAGCCTTTAAAAAGCCTACCATGAAACCATGATAGAAGTTTTCATAGTTATCATAATAGCTGATGCTCTGTTGGAGAACATCCTGCAATAAGCGATTAGCTTTCATGACATCTTCTTGTATCAAAGCTTCTATGAATGACAAATCTCTTTTTCTTTGATAGCTGTCAAACCATTTCATAAAGATATCTTCATAGATATATTTGACTTCTTTATTAGGAATCACAAGTTCATAGGTATAAGGATGATCATTATCAACCTTACTCTTGATTTTCAGATAACCAGTAAACAACAGAAAACTATAGACATTGTCATTCATTGTCTGAATACTATGAAAGTCCATTTCTCGATACGTCAGTTCAGGAATAATCTTTTTGATGATGCTTTGATCATTGATTAGTTTTTCAAATTCTTCCTTCATTGTCATCGTTGCATATTCGATATATGTTTTAACAAGATTATTGCTGCTGGTATTCGCCCAGAAAGATACAGCCTGAAAATGGTCATCATTCAGTAATTTCTTGACATAGTTCAAGGCACTCCATGAATTATAGATTTCCGTCTTTCCAAACAGATAGC
>NZ_NFLJ01000098.1 GCF_002160865.1 Massiliimicrobium timonense | reverse complement strand
TTTTTTGAATGCTATTCTCTTTGACGGACAAATGATAATGGATACTCAAGATATCATCATCCTTGATTCCAACAGCAGTGGTGTTTTGTTGTCTAATGGACAAACAATCAAGCGTACAATAGATCATCTGCTTCTTGTTACCATGAATGGACAGCAATGCATCATTGGACTGGAACATCAGTCCTACGTAGATAAAGGCATGTTTCAAAGAATCATGGAATATGATTATCTCAGCTATCTTAGACAGTATCATATCTATGAAAAGAACATCCATGAAAGAATTAATGGTGTCATGACTTTGGCTATTTATTATGGTGAAAGGAAATGGAACTACGCCAGAAGCTATAAGCAGATGATGAATCGAGGCATCAGACACCTAAGACGTTACATGAATGTTGAATTTCATCCACTGGTAGAAATGGTAAAGCTGGATGAAACAAGATTTCAAAACAAGGACAATAAAGATCTGATTACAGGACTGAAGGTTCTTTATGCAAAGAAGAAGGTACCAGAAAAGTTTATAGTCAGCCATGAAGTAGCATGTCTATTAGGGACATTGATTCATGATGAACGTATTTATCAGCTGATTGAAAAAAAGAAAGGGGCAACGAATATGAGTGACTATGTATTAGGAATAAGCAGAAATGCAGAAAGAAAAGGGAGAAATGAAGGGAAAAAGATTGGACGTAATGAAGGGATCATTACAACACTTATTAAACAATTGAATCAGAAGTTTGGAAATTTATCGAAAGATACTATTAAAGCAATTAAACAAAGCAACAAGAAACAACTCAATTCTTTAACATTACATATCTTTGATATAGAAAAAGAGGAAGATATTATTCAAATTCTTACAAATCAATATTGATTTTTACTGACCCTATATGTAAGTATAGGGTCATTTTTCATTGTGTGCCGGGCATGGCACGGATTCAGTCGGAGATAGACCGACCACAGGTAGTTACCGCCAAGTGTAGTGAACCACAAGTCGTTAACAGTGATGTTAAGGATGGAGGAAGTGGTGTAG
>NZ_NFLJ01000097.1 GCF_002160865.1 Massiliimicrobium timonense | reverse complement strand
TGTGTGCCGGGCATGGCACGGATTCAGTCGGAGATAGACCGACCACAGGTAGTTACCGCCAAGTGTAGTGAACCACAAGTCGTTAACAGTGATGTTAAGGATGGAGGAAGTGGTGTAGCGATTCTTTTGAGCGTACGAACAGAAACCTGATATAAGGCTAAATGGTGGATAAGATTGCAGTACAAACCGAAGTCCAAAAGGTAAACGTAAAACCAAGACAGTAAATCAGGACGTTGTGAAAGAAATAGGATTCGTGATTTACCCCGGGAGGTCTTGTGGACGATGAATTCCAATATCTTTAAAATCAGTGATGGTAACATCGGTCGAAAAAGGTCTGCCACAAGAAGTCAGCTGAGGTCGTAGTAGGTAAAGACATCTATACCAAAGGACCTAATGTTTATATGGTGCAACTCACCATGCGCAATGTTTGGACAGTTCGAAATCGAGGATAGTTCCATAAGTGGGAATCGTAATCCCATGGGAATGAAGGTAGAGGGAATGGTTCCAGATATATCTACAAAAGGAAGGAGAAGCAACAACATGAAATTAATCGAAGTGATTCTAAGAGATGTAAATCTCGAAGAGGCAATCAAAAGAGTCAAGAGTAATAAAGGTGTACCTGGCATTGATAAGATGACAGTGAATGAAATTGACGCGTATTTCAAGACCCATAAGGAACAGATAAAGAAACAGATATTGGAGAAGAAATACAAACCCCAACCAGTAAGAAGAGTCTATATTCCTAAATCAAATGGGAAGAAAAGACCCCTAGGAATTCCAACAGTAGTAGATAGAGTCATCCAACAGGCGATAGCACAAATATTATCAGAAATCTATGACAGTAAGTTCAGTGAGAATAGTTTTGGATTTCGACCAAATAGGAGTGCACATGATGCCATCATGCGAACACTAGACTACTTGAATGAAGGATACGAATGGGTCATTGATTTAGATATAGAAGCATACTTCGATACAGTCAATCACGATAAATTAATTTCAATACTTAGAGAGCATGTGAATGACTCGACAACACTGCAT
>NZ_NFLJ01000096.1 GCF_002160865.1 Massiliimicrobium timonense | reverse complement strand
ATAATACCTGACTTTAGTATCCGGTATTAAAATCTAGTGATAGTTTTATAAAATATTTAGGTCCCTATTTTTAGGGACCTGTTTTTAATTCTATATTTTATAATTTAATATTTGTTTAATTTGTCTCTCTGTTAGGTAGTAGTTAGTTAATGGAAGTTTAGACAGCTTCGCAAATTCTTTTATAAATCTGCTACTTGTTGTTATATTAATGTATTTACTTTCACCTTTTACTAGTCTAAATTCACGTGTGAACTTCATGATTTCATATGTACTAAACTCTTTATTGAATACTTTGAATTGTAGTAATCTTTCTAGAAGAACTGATAAATAACAGATTAAGAAATGTCCTTTTATAGTACTTTCTTTTTGGAGAAATACAGGCCTTGCATCGAGATCGCTTTTCATGATCTTAAATGATTCTTCTATTCTCCATAAATTATGATAGGTCTCATATATTTCGCGTTCACTCATTTTTGTTTCAGAAGTCACTAGAAGATTATAACCTGCAAGTTTTCTTTCTTTGTCAATGGCTTCTTGATTTATTTTGGCTTTAGCTTTTCCTCCTTTTCCATTGATAAAATCAACATATTTTCCTAGATCTCCAAATTCAGAACGTTTTGCTTGGCTATAACAGAGTTCTCTTGCTTTCTCAGCTTGTTTTTCTATTTCATACTTTTTCTTTGTAGCAAGCTTAGGGTTATAAGTAAGTACTCTTTTTTCTTTAAACATCAAAATTTTCTTTTTCCCTGTGTTTTCATCAATAGTGATGTTGTAAGGAAATTGATCAACACATGATTTGTATTTGTAAATGAGATGTCCCTCTTTATCTCTCACTTCTTCCCAATCATCACTATCCATGGTCACCCAAGTTTGTTCGGTTTCAGGAAGCATCTTTACGGATTTAGAAAAGAGATAACCATCACCATTTTCTTTGGCGAAAGCGATATTATCAGCACAATTAAGACCTTTATCAGCTACATGTATTGTTCTGCCATTTATTTGATATGTATTTCTTAAATCATTTACAACATCTCTCATAATAGGTTTCTCACTTTGATTCCCAGGAAACATTTTCATGCCTATAGGAATCTGGTTGG
>NZ_NFLJ01000095.1 GCF_002160865.1 Massiliimicrobium timonense | reverse complement strand
GTGAAAACTGTTCACCAAAGATAATCTTCATCAACAGTTCAACACATTGATGATCCCTGAATATCATTCTCATGAATGTATCATCAATAGGTCTTAATTTATTTAATACTTCTAGATATCTTTCATTCACTAATATCGCCCCTTCTTATGATTTTTATAGTTGATTTCATCTTCAATATTAAGGAACGATTATCATATCAAAGGGACTTCAAGTCCCTTTGATAGTTATGAATGAATTAATTTATAGAAATCATCATAATTAATATTTGTCAGTATATTACTTTGAATTCTTCTAATCTGTGTTTCATTACATTTCCATACCCATTGCAAATCCATATCTGGAAACTTATTCTTTAAAATATCAATAACTGATGCAATTCGTCCATGTTTTTCACCAATATCCTCTCCTTCTTTTCTTCCTTCATTTTTTGCTTCAGTAATTAATTCTTCTAATGCTTCACACATAGTCCTCTTTCCTCCTTCTTGCCTTTTAAAATAGCTGACTCTTTTTCTTAAAACTTCATAATACATATCATCAGGATCATTACACAGCATATCATGCATTAACTTCCCTAACGCTGTTTCATCCTGCATTGATGCATTTAAATAGATGATATGTAGCTTGTCTTGGAATACCACTCCATTAATCATATACCTTTGAATATGATTAATGAGTTCATTTGTTTTGAGTACATCTTCCTCACATATAAAGACAACATACATCTCTGGAAACTCTTTCCATCCTTCTTTTGGATAAGACAAATCACAATCCAATATACTGGCATGATATCTTGCCCTTATAGGTGAGGCATTGTCTTTGCTTTTTTCTACCTCTATACCTATCACTGCTCCTTCATACGTATAGACAACAATATCCAATTCTACCGATCGATGAACCACTTGCTTATGGTCTTCCTGCGTTTCGAATCTCTTGAGTGAAAACTGTTCACCAAAGATAATCTTCATCAACAGCTCAACACATTGATGATCCCTGAATATCATTCTCATGAATGTATCATCAATAGGTCTTAATTTATTTAATACTTTTAGATATTTCTCATTCATTGATTGTTCCTCCTTTTTGATTTTTATAGTTAACAACAACATCAATATTTAAGGAGTCATAAAACAATCCAAGAAATGTTCCTCTATTATATATATACGCA
>NZ_NFLJ01000094.1 GCF_002160865.1 Massiliimicrobium timonense | reverse complement strand
ACTTCAAGGACAGCTCCATCAACATCCAGAGAGTCATATGCCCTCATTGCGGCAAAACTCATGCGCTGCTTCTTTTTCCCATGATTCCTTTCCTATCTGCTGTCTCCTTCGATGATATTATTTCCATTCTTTCTGATTCTACAGATCATCTTATTATCGAACTGTCTCACATATACCATTTCATCGTTAAGCTTGGCAAATGCCCAATAGATGAGCTGCTCATCTATAAGAAATTTTCCAGAAACCTGTATTTCTCTCTTCAAACCACATGACCTTTATATCCTTCTGCATCCATTTCCTCTATCATGAAGATGTAGAAAAAGAAAGGACGTGATGTTTTATGAAATTACAGATTCTATTGGCTTTGGATGGTGATGACGATGTGTGATAATACCACGACCATGCCTTGCGGCATCATTTCCCAGAATGATTTCCTTGTTTTCTTCAATATCGAGGACAAGGATATCGAAACATTCGATATCCATCATCAGAAGGATGGTATCTATATTGATGTGACACTGAAGAAGAAGCCCCACCAGTGTCCTGTCTGCCTCAACATGACAGACAGAGTCAAGGATTATAGCGTCAAGCATATCAACCATTCCATACTGACAAACAAGAAATGCATCATCAATTACAGAGCTCGCAGATATAGATGTCCAAGATGCCACAAGACATTTATGGAGTCCAATCCCTTTACCGTCGCAGGCTCAAGAATCTCTCTGGCGACTGTATATAATATCCTGGAGGATTTGAGAAAGCCAAACATGACATTCAGGGATGTGGCCGAACGATACCATGTATCCCAGACAACAGCTGCACATGTATTTGACTCATTTGTCTCCATATCAAGAAGACCTCTGCCTGAGTATCTGCTGATAGATGAGGTCTATGCATTCAAGTCTGTCAACAGTAAATATGTGTGTGTGCTTGTCGATTTCAAAACACAGAACATCGTCGATGTCCTTCCGTCAAGAAGAAAGCAGACACTCATGGATTATTTCTTTTCCATTCCTCTTGAGGAAAGGAAGAATGTCAAAATTGTTTCCTTTGACATGTGGGAAACGTACAGAATCGTATCGAAAATCATGTTTCCAAATGCAATATGTGCAACCGACCATTTTCATGTGAAGCAGGAATTTGGAAGAAAAATTGACAGAGTGAGAATCGATGTCATGAATAAGTA
>NZ_NFLJ01000093.1 GCF_002160865.1 Massiliimicrobium timonense | reverse complement strand
TTCTGGATAATCACCATATCCCCGTCAACGTCCACATGGACGGTCACGGTATAGGTTTCTGATACATTCCTTGTCTGGTCGCCCTCTTTTATCTGCTGATCTACTTCGTAGGTAACAGTAAAAGCGTTCTCCCCAGACTGTTCCACGTCCCAGATAAGTACGTCCGTGACCGTGGAGCTGGTCGGTATATCCGTTCTGACAGTATCAACATTCAAATCCTGCAATTCCTGTGTCAGATAAGCACTGATAGCCTGTGTCCTTGCCTCGATTGCTTCCTTGCTGTTGCTCCATTTATAGTAGGACTTCGCAAAGTTCTTGACGAAATTTTCTATGCCGGTGGTGTCATTCAAACGGAGCTGTATGGTTTCTATCTCATGTGTGGTGTGCTGGTCGATAGCGGTAAAATTCTTATACACACCGAAGCTCACGCTTGCGATAAGCACCACCCATAGGGCAATGACGGACTTCTTATGCGTTCCCACTTTCATAGTGCGGATTTTCTTTTCTTTTATCGGTTTTTCTTTTTTCTTGAACATGATATTTCCATTCCTTTCTATTGCTTAATTCTGCCAGCTCCGATAAGGTGCTGTTGCCAGTAGGAGCTTGTAAGGTCAGCGTAGCCTATCGGGTCGCCAGCGTGATACATCTGGTTATTTCCCACATAGATACCGACGTGGGTTACATACGTCCCCGCATTGTAGGTACTGTGGAAGAACACCAAATCTCCAGCCTGTGCCTGTGAAAGAGGGATATGCTGGGTAGCGTCATACTGTGCCTGTGCCGTTCTCGGTAAGGAAATGCCTGCCTTGCCATAGCACCATTGAACCAGCCCCGAACAGTCAAAAGAAGTGTTAGGATTGCTCCCGCCATATACATAGTCCCAGCCTTGATATTTCAGAGCTTCGTTCATTATCTTCTGTGCCAGTTCACCCGATACTTGACTGACAGTGAGATACTGGCTGACAAGCTCCACATAGAACATATTCCCGTACCCGTAACGCCAGCCACCGTTGCGGGCGACAGCGATAGGGTTCATATAGGTGACTTTCTTTCCACCCGACTTGTCACGGGCGAAATTCTCTGCCAGCGTGAAGCTGTGCTTTTTCCCATTCTTAGCTACATAGCCGATATAGCCACCGCCATAGTTATAGGACTGTACCACCACATTTATATCCTCTATGCCTTGATTTTCTGCTGAAGAAAG
>NZ_NFLJ01000092.1 GCF_002160865.1 Massiliimicrobium timonense | reverse complement strand
TGTTCATAATTCCACTATGAGGTGAAATTATGAACAATCTAAAAAAGCTTATTTTTATTATTCTTGTCTGCATGTTATGTGTTAGTGTTGAAGCAAAAAGTCAAAATCCTAAATATAAAATTATTTCAAATAGTTATAAACAAGAAGATATTAATGAAATGTATAAAATAAAAAATGAATTACTTATAGATTATAAAGAATGGGTCAAGGGTGTTGATAATCCAGATCAGGCTTTAGCTGATCATCAAGATGATTATCATGCAACTTTTAAACAAGGTGTCTATACCATTATATTAGGTGATGGATTAGGAAAAAGTTTAACTGGTGATTTAAAGGTTAATTATTGTGAAACAACAAAAGATTTAAAAACCAAATCTTTAATATGGGATTGGTTGTTTTAAATCTATTGAGTTATTTGAATAAAGTGGTGATATGATTATATATTTATCCCAAATTATTCATGAAAGCAAATTTGTAATGAAGAACTTATAAATCATGTCTATTTTCTAGGTCAAAAAAGTTATCCACCGTAAAATTGTGAATAACTGTAGCTAAAAAAGTGTAGTTTTTCAACTACTTTCAATAAGGTATGGACTATATGTGTTAATTTTGCAGTTTTTGATAGTATTTTAAGAATGTCTTCTTATATCTATATGCACTGCTAAATGACAGTATGATTTTTCTTGCATGTCGTATGACCTTTACTGCTATCTTTTGATACTTGTTCCTAAATGTATTCATTCGTATCTTTCGATCCTTGCCTTCTAATACAATGAGTCTAAATAGATGATAAATATTATAACACAGCGATGATATCATGAACTGAAAACAGTTCTTTTCAAAATCATGATGTCCTGTATTATTTCCATTGAAGTCATCCTTCAGTTCTTTTGTGAAATTCTCTGAGTTTCCTCTCTCTTCATAGAAATCACAGATTTCTTTGCATGATCTTTTCATATCGTTCGTTATGATGCAATAGATAACCGGAAACATTGTCAACTGTCTATCCTGTGCAGGAAATACCTTGAATATATATCGGCATGGTGTGGATAGACTTTGAGGTGAATATTCGATCTCTCCATAGTAAGGCTCCTGATTTGTGTGATTCAAATAATCAATTTCATTTTCTTCTAACTGTTCAATGATCATATTTTGAATCTTTTCATAGCTTTTGGCTCTAATGTAGTATTGAATATCTTCATGATGCATATAATCCATGAATTCAGTATTGTAGAATGCACTGTCACCCCTCAT
>NZ_NFLJ01000091.1 GCF_002160865.1 Massiliimicrobium timonense | reverse complement strand
TCTGTTTTCATCATATTTCTTGAATGTTTTCCATATAATGGATTCTTCTTTCCAAAGAATTCCTTATCTAAATCATCAAACCAGTCATCAAATAAACTTTCTCCAAAAATACTAGGCATCAACATAAATATCACCTCTGTTTAACAATTCTAAGCATTGTTAGAGAATGAACAATGTTTGATATGAGAAGTAAGGATTGCCTTTTTTATTCTCTTTCCTTATTTCTGTCTATATTATAGCCCTCTATTTTAGCAGAGTCAAGTCTAGAGTGCTAAAAACATTTTTTCACACATTATGTCAAAACATAATCATATGAATTTATTAAAAAATCTGTATTTACAATAATAGTTTATCTAATTCCATTAATAATCTTGATTTCATTATCCTTAATTCTTCGTTTGTAGGACAGTTAGAATCATCATACATTTTTTGCATTGGATACCACCAGACAGGTCCCTTACCATTATTACCATATTTTCCTAAATCACCATTGACTCTTGGAAATAAATGCCAGTGAAGATGTGTATCTCCACTTCCCAATAATTCATAGTTCATTTTTTCTGCATTAAAAGCTTTAGAAACTGCTTCAGCTACAATAGACATTTCTTCTAAAAACTTCATTTTTTGGGTTGGTTCTAAATGAAATAATTCTGTTTTATGATCTTTATATAGAAATAAAGTATACCCCTTAAAATGCTGATGATCTCCAATAACCACATAACCAGTTTCAAGTTCTTTTACAAAATATGGATTTGTATCATCCTTTATCATTTTAATTCTGTCACAAATTAAACACATTTTAATCACCCCACTAAATTAGGATTTATCGTTTCTTCACAAGCCAATTATCATCTTGCGTTTTTCTTTCCGCATAGTAACCACATGGCATATCTTTAAGAACACCAACAGAATTGTCTAAATCGAACGCTTCTTTTAGAGATACCAGTCTTGCTTCATCTGTATCATGTGTTGAACCACACAAAAATTGCCACATTCCATCATCTTCATCATGAGATACATATAAAATAGGTTTGCCATCATCTATAATATGGCAACAGATTATCGTGGCTGTATTAGGTGCATCATAAAAAGGGAAATCCATATGCAACACTCCTTCCAACTTCCAATTCGACAACTTTCAATTTGTTATTGTAAATTGTTTATAAATTTTATACTTTCATCATATATTTTTTGATATTCAATGTTATGAACATAATGAGAACATTCCAAAATTTTATATTCTCCATTTTGCTTACTATTTATATAATCAATAATAAAGTTTCTCCATTGTTCTTTTGCATATCCTGTCCCATCTCCATTAGA
>NZ_NFLJ01000090.1 GCF_002160865.1 Massiliimicrobium timonense | reverse complement strand
TGCTCAGATGATCTGGTGGCGAAGGCATGATGGACACACCTGTAACCATGCCGAACACAGAAGTTAAGCATCATAGCGGCGAAGATAGTGGGCAACTGCGACAATAGCACGCTGCCAGTCCATATGAGGGAATAGTCATTCTATTCCCTTTCTTTTTTTATTATAGGAATTTGGTTTCTTTTGATTGATAAATGCTTAAAGCAAATATTAATAATAAGCAAAATAAAAAGTAATGTACCAGCATTACTCTATTTTTCTGCATGCAAAAACGTAACCAGATCTATCATTTCTTGACCTGGTGCATTGTTCCTTTTCCACATTTCATGCAGATGCATGACAGTTCATCATCTCCATCAGCCTCCGCTATTTCACTTAATATGTATCCGTCAAGTTCCATTTCACATCCGCATCTGTCACATTTCATAAGTACCTTATCTGATTCATATGTGTCATCATGGAGAAGCATTTCATCAACTTCTTCTGGCGTTAATGGTTTGACTTCTGAGATATTTTTATGTGTAGATGCATCTTTCTTTGTACGGGATGTCATTCTTCCGTCCTCCTTCAAAGGGATTATATGTTTCAGCATAATTCATGATCATTCCACATCTGCATTTGATGGGATCCCTCTGAAATGATTGTATCATAAAATAACGGAAATGTGTCTTCTGGATTTGAATTTTTGCGATGGCCTGTCTTTCCTTCTTGTACTGTGTTTCCTTTTTCTGCTTATGAGCCAGAAGCTCAGCCATTCTATTGTAATGTCTGGTCGACCTGTTGGAATAGAATCCATAGTAGCGAGTCATCTTGAAGTTTTCATCCGGACAGTGTCTGATGACTTTTTGGATGAATCTCTCAACTCTTTCAGTGACATCGATTCTTTTGTCGTCCTCATGACGATTATAGAACCAATGAATCATTTTGGTCGTGTCATTATATTCTACAATTCTGCTTTCTGCCATGACAGGTCTGTTGGTATAGCGTGTTATATATGCGACGGTATCATCAACATCATCTTCGCTCTGGTCTTTTTTTGGTTCTTTGGCATAGACATAGAAACCGTCGGGATAGTTTTTATAAAGGTAATTTTTAAGTGCATGGAATTGTCTTGTGTTGATTTTCCTGTCAAGAAGGTCAAGGATTTGATACATCCAGGTTTTTCTGAGCTTATTGAAATCCATATAGGCAAGGCTTTTAATGGAGTCCTTCCTGAGATTGAGGGCATCCTGACAGACAAGCATGTGGATATGAGGATTGAATTCAAGGGGTCTGCCAAAAGTATGAAGGGTAGAGATGGTGTTGAATGCCAAATTAAATGATAAATAGTTCTTCAATTTATTTGGTTAGGATACAAGGTGAGATAACTATAATATTCAAATTAAATTGTCCGAGCTATTTATATTATTTGCTACGTG
>NZ_NFLJ01000009.1 GCF_002160865.1 Massiliimicrobium timonense | reverse complement strand
GTAACCATGCCGAACACAGAAGTTAAGCATCATAGCGGCGAAGATAGTGGGCAACTGCGACAATAGCACGCTGCCAGTTCACATGACGGTCCAGTCTTCTTCTGGTTCCGTCCTTTTTTATTCTTTCATCATGATTTCCTTAAGATGGAGTTATTTAAAATCATTTCATTTTTCCTGGCATATTAGATATGCTTTTTTGATTCCCTGTGAATTTCTTTATTTCATAGGGAATTTTTTTTATAAATATAAAAAATCTCACTCGTTATATGGAGTGAGATTTTTAAAATCATATGTTTATTTCTTTAATAGACTTGCAGCAGCTTCATCAACAATTAAAATACAATCTGGATGATCTTGTAATGCGCTTGCAGGTACATCTGTTGTTTTTGGACCTTCAACAGTAGCTTGGATAGCTTTAGCTTTTCCTTCTCCAGAAGCAATAAGTAATACTTTTTTGGCTTTCATGATATTTGCAATTCCCATACTTACTGCTTGAGTAGGTACATCTTCAATTTTACCATTAAAGAATAGACGTGCATTATCTTCAATTGTAGATTGTTTTAAATCAACTTTATGAGTCACTGAATCAAAAGGTGTTCCAGGTTCATTAAAACCAATATGCCCATTCGAACCGATACCTAATAATTGAATATCAATAGGATTATCTTCTAATAATTGATTATAAGCTTTACATTCTTCATCAATATCACCATTACCTTTTGGCACATGAACATTGTTCATATCAATATCTAATTCATTAAATAAGTTATGACACATAAAATAATGATAACTTTGAGGATGAGATTGGTCCAAACCAAAATATTCATCAAGATTAAATGACTTAATTGTTTTATAAGAAGTTCCATTTTTCTTATGATCTTCTCTCATCAATTCATAAAGTCTAATAGGTGTAGATCCCGTAGCTAAACCTAAATTGGCTGTTGGATTATTCTTAATAACATTCAACATAATTTCACAAGCTTTTTGGCTTGCTTCTTCATAATCTTTTACAATAATGACTTTCATTTTTGTCCCTCCTATAATATGTCTTTATTATATAACAAGCACTATGAAATGAAAAGGTAAATTTTCAAAATTTGAAAATTTAAAATTTACGAAATAAAGAAAGTTTAATCTTTATTTTATATGGAAAATAAGGTAAAATAAGTCTATATGGAGGTAGGTCAAAATGACAATGATTAAAGGAATTGCGGCATCTAATGGTATTGCAATTGCAAAAGCATACAAATTAGTTATGCCTGATTTGACAGTGACAAAAGAAACTGTTGAAGACGTTGAAAAAGAAATTAAAGCTTATGAAGATGCAATGGATTGTACTAGTAAGCAACTTGAGGCAATCAAAGAAGCTGCTTCAAAAAATTTATCTGCTGAAGAAGCTGCTGTATTTGATGCTCATGCATTAGTTTTATCTGATCCTGAATTGAAAACTCAAGTAGAAGATAAGATTAGAAATGAAAAATGTAATGCTGCTGCAGCTTTAGAAGAAGTGGCTAATACTTTTGTGGCTATGTTTGAATCTATGGGGGACGAATACTTTAGAGAAAGAGCTGCTGATATTAAAGATGTATCTCGTCGTCTTTTAGCAAATCTTTTAGGGAAATCTTTGCCTAATCCAGCTTTGATTGATGAAGAAGTTGTGATTATTGCCGATGATTTAACACCTTCTGATACAGCTCAATTAAATAAAAATCTTGTAAGAGGATTTGCAACAAATATTGGTGGAAGAACTTCACACTCAGCAATTATGGCTAGAAGTTTAGAAATTCCTGCAGTAGTGGCTTGTAAAACAATTACTGATGAAGTTAAAGATGGTGATATGATTGCTCTTGATGGTATTGAAGGAGTTGTCATGATTAATCCTGATGAAGATACTGTTAAAGAATATGCTCAAAAACGTGATGATTATATTGCATATAGAGAAGAATTAAAAAAATTAGTGAATGAAAAAACTGTTTCAACTGATGGTCATCAAGTTGAATTGGTTGCTAATATTGGTTCACCAAAAGATCTTGAAGGTGTGAGAGAAAATGGTGGTGAAGGTGTAGGTTTATTTAGAACAGAATTCTTATATATGGAATCTGCTGAATTACCAACTGAAGAAAAACAATTTGAAGTTTACAAAGAAATCTTAGAAGGAATGGCTGGTAAACCTGTTGTTGTTAGAACACTTGATATCGGTGGAGATAAAGAAATTGAAGCTATTGATTTACCAAAAGAAATGAATCCTTTCTTAGGCGTTCGTGCAATTCGTTTATGTTTCCAAAGAGAAGATATTTTTAGAACACAATTGAGAGCGTTGTTAAAAGCATCAGTTTATGGTGATTTAAGAATTATGTTCCCAATGATTGCAACATTAGGAGAATTTAGAAAAGCTAAAGGTATCTTAATGGAAGAAAAAGAAAAATTAATTGCTGAAGGTGTTAAAGTATCTGATACATTACAGGTAGGTATTATGATTGAAATTCCTGCTGCTGCTGTATTGGCAGATCAATTTGCAAAAGAAGTAGATTTCTTCTCAATTGGAACAAATGATTTAATTCAATATACATTTGCTGCAGATAGAATGTCTTCTGGTGTATCTTACTTATATCAACCATTTAATCCATCTATTTTACGTTTGGTTAAACATGTTATTGAATCAGCACATAAAGAAGGTAAATGGGCTGGTATGTGTGGTGAAATGGCAGGAGAACCAATGGCTGCACCATTATTATTAGGTCTAGGATTAGATGAATTCTCTATGTCAGCAACATCTATTTTGGCTCAAAGAAAATTAATTAGAGGATTATCTCAAAAAGAAATGGCAGATTTAGCTAATCAGGCTATTAACTGTACAACAATGGAAGAAGTTGTTGCATTAGTAGAAAAAGTTGTTAAAAAATAATGAAAAAGACAATGCTTAATTTCATCATGAAATAAAAGCATTGTCTTTTATATTCTATGAACTTCTTTTTTAGGCATGACTTTTTCAAAAAGTTTCTTTTGCAATTATATCTACTATACTTTCTAAGAATTTCTGATCATAAGCTGTAAACCTATTAAAATAAGGAGAATCAATATCTAAAACTCCAACAAGTTCATGACGAACTATAATAGGAATTACAATCTCACTTTTACTGCGTTCATCACAGGCAATATGCCCACTGAATTGGTGAACATCACCGACACATACAGTTTGCTGTAGAAGGGCTGCTTTACCACATACACCTTGCCCTACGGGAATTCTCAAACAGGCAACCTTTCCTTGAAATGGACCTAAAACAAGTTCTTTGTCTTCTAATAGATAAAATCCTACCCAATTAATATTTGGAAGAATTTCATTTAAAAATGCAGAAATATTTGCCATATTAGCAACAACATTTTTTTCATCTTTTACTAATTCATGGGCTTGTTGTAAAAATAATTGTGTATCCATTGCTTTCACTCCTTTTTTGTTATAACATGAGTATAACATAGAGAGGTAACAAAAATGAAGGAAAAGAAATTTGACGGATATGGAATGTTTGAACAACATCCTGATTATCAAAAAGCAATCAAAAGATGTGCGAATATATATCAAAGAAGATATGATTTAAGAAGTGAATTTGCAAGAGATTATACAAGAATTATTTTTTCACAGGCTTATCGCCGATTAAAACATAAAACACAAGTTTTCTTTGCAGTTGAAGATGATCATGTCTGTACACGTAGCGAACATGTGAATCTGGTAGAATCTATTTCTTATACTATAGCACATCAATTAGGTTTAAATACTGAATTAACAAAAGCGATTGCTGTAGGACATGATTTAGGACATGCACCTTTTGGGCATGGTGGAGAAACTATTTTGACACAAATTGCACAGTCACATCAATTAGATAGATTCTGGCATGAAAAAAATAGCTTACATTTTGTTGATCACATTGAACTTTTAGAAGATAATCAGCATAATCAATATAATTTAAATTTGACTTATGCTGTAAGAGATGGAATCATTTCGCACTGTGGTGAAATGAATCAAAAATACATTCAAAAAAGAAAAGAATATATTGATTTAAACGCTTATCAGTATGCTGGAGAATATAATCCTTTTACCTATGAGGGTTGCGTTGTGAAAATGGCAGATAAAATTGCTTATCTCGCAAGAGATATCGAAGATGCCTTAAGACTTCATGTTTTAAAACAATTACAAATTGATGAATTAAGAGATCAATTAAATCAAATGGGAACTTATCAGTTTTATGCAATTAATAATGGTTCTGTTGTGAATTACTTTATTCATGATGTTGTTGAAAATTCATCGGTTGAAAAAGGAATAGGACTATCACAGGAAGCATTTGATAAAATGAAAGTTATTATGAAGTTTAATTATCAAAATATTTATTTAATCAAAAGAGTTCAGATTCATGAAAAATATGTATCTTTAATATTAAATTCACTTTTTGATTTTTTATATGATTATAAACAATATGATGATTTTATACAAAAATTAAAACATGATCTCAATCAATATCCAAAGTTAATCGGTCATTATTTAACATGGTTAGAAAAATATGCATACATAAAACAATATCCAAGAAAAGAACAATACAAGAATCAAATTGTTTATGACTTCGAGAATGATTTTCAAGCATTTGAAAAAAGTATTATAGATTATTTGGCGGGAATGAGTGATGCCTTTATTATTCAAGTCTTTAATGAATTGATTTCTTTTTAAAAGAATATTCAAGTCTTTGATAAAATATGATACAATACTCATTGAAATGAGGGATAATTGTGCCAATTAAAATACCAGATAATTTACCAGCAGCAAAAATATTGAAAGAAGAAAATATTTTTATAATGGATGAAACACGTGCAACGACACAAAGAATTCGACCTTTAAAATTACTTATTTTAAATATTATGCCAACTAAGATTGTGACTGAAACACAATTATTAAGACTTTTATCTAATACACCACTACAAATAGAAGTTGATTGGATTCATATGGCAAGTCATGATTCTAAAAATGTTTCTAAAGAACATCTTTTGGCTTTTTATAAAACATTTGATGATATCAAAGATAATAAATATGATGGTCTTATTATTACAGGGGCTCCTGTTGAAAAGTTGGATTTTCATGATGTTGATTATTGGGATGAATTAACAACATTATTAGAATGGTCAAAAACACATGTTTTTAGTTCCTTCTTTATTTGTTGGGCTGCACAGGCAGCGTTATATTACTTTTATGGTGTTTCAAAATATTTATTATCACATAAGTTGACAGGCGTTTATTTACACCATACAAATGTTGAAAAGATGCAAAGAAAAATATTAAGAGGTTTTGATTACCAGTTTTATGCTCCGCATTCTCGTTATACAAGTGTTTCTAAAGAAGATATCGAAAAGATTAATGATTTGGATATTTTAGCTGAGTCAAAAGAAGCAGGGGTTTATATTGTTGCTTCTAAAGATGGTTCACGCTTCTTTGTAACTGGGCATCCTGAATATGATCCAGATACTTTAGACAAAGAGTATAAAAGAGATTTAGCTAATCCTGATATTATCAGTGAAATGCCTAAAAATTACTATTTGAATGATGATATTCATAATGAAATTCAAGTAAAATGGCGTTCTCACGCTTATTTAATATTTGCTAACTGGTTAAACTATTATGTTTATCAACAAACACCATATAATTTGGATGAATTAAAAGAAAGATGATATTTTATAACATTTCTTGGGAATTATGTTATAAAATTCATCTTTTTTGTGTGAAATTATACGAAAATAGATTGAATTTCATATTTTCATATAATATAATTTTATTTGGAATGTAGTGAAAGAAGGGGTGTTTTAATGAAGAAAAAAGTATTTCAATTGAGTATGTTTATTATCTCTTTAACTTTAGTTATGGGGTTATTTATAAATGTGACAAATCAAAATCAAGTAGAGGCAAAGGATGAATCTCAAAGTGGTCCTGAAATTACAGATTATTTTACTGTTATTAACGAAGATGGAAGTGCATCTATTGTTGATTTTGATGATATTGAAAATGATGATTCTAAGATTATAGAAGAAACGAAAGAATATGATTTGGTTGCCAAAACTGGTGATGAAAAAGAAGTTATTGCAACTTATGAAAGTGAAGAAGAAGCTCAAGAAGCTTTGGATAATAAGGTGAATGCAAAATCTAAATTACGTGCCAGATCTTTTTCCGTTACAACATATGCAGTAGAAGAAAAAACAAAAGATATTGAATATGGTGTTGTATATCTGAATGCAAAAGGTCATGATGGAAATAGTTATTTGACTTATGATAATGTTTTGACTGGTTATGATGGTTATACGACAGGAAGCTATGCTAAGGATGCAGCTTATATTGGAACAGTCAATGGTAAAATTCGTGCAAAACAGGCTGGGACTATTATGGATTTTAATAAAAATGATGTGACTATTGTTGATTATAAAGATAAAGAAACTAAAATTTCTCATTATAAAGTAGAAGATGGCTATTTATATCATATATATTATTATGGAACAAATGGCTCTAGTAAGCAAAGAGTTGGAAAAAAACCAAGCTATTTAAATACAGGAACGACATACTATAGCTACGATGGTCATTATTTCTATACAAGTTATCCAACAATGATTAAAGATTATCAAAATAGCAATACATCTTATCCTAATGCTGTTAATAAATCAAACCCATTTTATAATTACTATCAATTTCTCTCACATCGTTCTAAAACAACTTTAACAGCATCAAACTTTAATGCTATTACAAATGATAAAGCTGGTTCAAGTTCTTCAAAAATGAAGAATATGGGACAATATTATATTGAAAATCAAAATACATATGGTACAAATGCATTATTGATGTTTGGTGTTTCTGGAAATGAAAGTGCTTGGGGAACAAGTGCCATTGCAATGGATAAAAATAATTTGTTTGGACATGGTGCTGTAGATAGTAACCCATATTATGGAGCAAATGGTTATGCTAATCCACAAACAAGTATAAAATATCATGCTGAAAAATTTATTTCTAATGGTTACTTAGATAACGAAGATTGGCGTTATAACGGTGGACATTTAGGAGATAAATTGTCTGGTATCAATGTGCGTTATGCATCTGATCCATATTGGGGAGAAAAAGCTGCAAGTGTTAATTATTATTATAATTATGGAAGTGATTATAATAAATATACAATTGGTATTATTAATGGGCAGCAAAAAAGCTATAAGCTTTATAAAGAACCTAATTCAACTGTAACACATACTTTAGGAAGTGGTAATAGTCCACGTACTTATAATTTACCAGTGATTATTTTAGATACTGTTACAGTATCTGGTAAGAAATGGTATAAAATTCAAAGTGATACAGCATTAAACAGTTCTCGTACTGATACGGATTGGGAGAATAAATATAGTTTTTCAAGAGATTATTTATATATTCCTGCATCAGATGTGACAATTGTTACAAATGGTAGTGATAGTAGTACATCTGATAGTCCTACATCTTATACACGAGGAGATGTGAATGGTGATGGGAAAATATCACCAACAGATTATGTATTGATTAGAAATCATATTAATGGAAAATCTAAATTGACTGGAAACAGCTTATCTGCTGGAGATGTTAATGGAGATGGAAAAATATCACCAACAGATTATGTTATGGTTAGAAATCATATTAATGGAAAACAAAAAATAAGTTAATTAGTGAGGTATATAATGAATAAATTAAAAAAAATATTTGTGTCAATTTTGATGATTACATCAGTAATATCATTGAATGTAATAAATAGTGATGCTGCAAGTTTTTCTGTTTCATCAAAAGGTACTGCTAAAGTAGGCGAAACTGTTACTGTGACAATTACAGGTAGCGGATTATATGCAACATTTAATGTTAGTTGTCAAGGTCCCGGACAAATCATTTCTTCTGCAACAGATGTAGATAATGGAAGTACTACGATTAAAGTACGAGCAACAGGAATAGGAACTGTTACAGTTACAGCGTCAGGAGTTGCGTCAAACTATGACAATCCTGCTGATTATTCAGTTAGCGATTATACAACATTTACAGTGACAAGTAGTTCAAGTTCTTCAAATTCATCAAATGGAACTACTTCTTCAAATAATTCAAGTAGTTCAAGTCAGTCAACTTCTGAACCAGAAGTAAAAAAATCAAGTGAAAAGAATTTATCTTCTTTAAGTGTTTCCGAAGGAACTTTATCGCCAAAGTTTTCTTCTGGAACAACAACATATAAAGTTGATTTAACAAGTGAAACAGAATCACTAACTATAAGTGCCAAAGCTAAAGATAGTAAAGCAAAAGTTTCTGGAACAGGTAAAAAAGAATTAAAAATAGGAGAAAATAATTTTACAGTTACGGTTACTGCTGAAGATGGCAGCAAGAAAACTTATACGATAAGTGTTTATGTGACGGAAAAACCAACACAATTTGTTAAATTGGGTGATCAAAATTTAGGAATTTTAAATGATTTATCTAAAACGGATGTGCCAAAAGGATTTGAAAAATCAACAATAAAAATTGACAATAAAGATGTGACAGCTTTACAAAATAAAGATATGGGATTGACTTTATTATATTTACAAAATGAAGATGATAGCACAGGATTTTATATTTATGATGTAGATAATAATAAAGTTTTGAGTAAATATCAAACTGTAGCTGTTAATGGAAAAACATATGTTCTTATGGATGCCCCAGATAATTTAGAAGCTATCCAAGATTTAAAAACAGCAACTATTAAAATTGGTGATGTTGAATTAAGTGGATGGAAATTTGAAGATGAAGCTTTATCACATTATACACTTGTCTATTTAATGAATGAAGCTGGGGAAACTCAATTATATACATATGAAGATACTGAAGGGACATTACAAAAATATACTCCTGTTGAAGAAGAAAATGATAATACATTAACTTATGTATTTATTGGAACAACAGCTCTATTTGTTGTATCAACTGCGGTACTTGGATATATGTATATAAGTTTTAAAAAGAAATCAATTTCTGCTATAAAAGATTATTATGAACGAAAAAATCAAGGGTAACCTTGATTTTTTAATCTACAATATGCATTGATTCGTATTCTTTAAGTGTCATGATGATATCATCATAAATTTTTTTATCAATATACTGAAGTAATTCTGTACTTGATACAAATTGGTAATCTGTATGTTCATGAGATAATTGAACATGATCGTTTGTCGGTATGGTAAGAAATCCAATACCAACAGTTTGATAATCTGGACGAATAGCAGTAAAAGTATAAACGGGTTTAATAATTTTAATATCTAAACCTGTTTCTTCTTTTAGCTCTCTTATTAATGCTTCATGAGGTGTTTCTCCATATTCTAATCCACCACCTGGAAGTTCCCAATAACCTAATCCATCACTAGATGGACGAACTCTTTTTAAAATAAGTATTTTCTGATGATAAATGACAATTGCTTTGACAGTAATATGAAATTTGATATTTTCCATGTATTTATTCCCTCCATTTTATATATCATAGCATTTTTTTTATAAAAAGTATCCTTTTATTGAAAATGTTTGCTATAATAATTGAGAGGTGAATGAGAAATGATAGATTTTTTAGAAGAAGTATATAAAAGAAAAGATGCAATGATAGAAGATATTCAAACATTATGTCAAATACCATCTGTTTTAGATGAAACAACAGCTAACGAAGGTCAACCTTTTGGAGAAAAGTGTCGTGAAGCTTTAGAAGCTATGTTAGAAATTGGAAAAAGAGATGGTTTTATCTGTGAAAATGTCGATGGTTATGCAGGACATATAGATATAGGAGATCAAGAGGAAACATTTGGAATATTAGGACATTTAGATGTTGTTCCATGTAATGCTAAGGGTTGGAATACTGAACCTTATGGGGCAACATTAGAAAATGGAAAACTATATGGTCGAGGTGTAGCTGATGATAAAGGACCATTAATAGCTGGTTACTATGCTGCTAAAATTATTCACGAATTAAAGTTGCCAGTAAAAATGAAAACAAGAATTATTTTTGGATGTAATGAGGAAAATGGTTCTAAATGTATGAAATATTATTTTACAAAAAAGCCTTATCCTGCAATGGGATTTACTCCGGATGCAGAATTTCCAGTCGTTTATGGAGAAAAAGCAGGGGTTAATTTTAAAATCACAGGAACAATTGATAAAGATAACTTAATTGGTTTGTATTCTGGCACAAGACCTAATATTGTACCAGAAGTTTGTGAGGCTTACTTAATAGGATCATATAAACAATATAAAGAATCTTTTTTAGCCTATTTATCAAAATATCATTTAGAAGGTAATATTGAAGAAGAAGGTAATCATACAAAACTAGTTTTAACAGGAAAATCTGCACATGCTTCTACACCAGAGTTGGGAATCAATGCAGCTGTATATATGTGTCATTATTTAAAAACAGTATCACAAAATAAGCTTGTTGAATTGATTGATCAATTCTTCTATGAAGATTGTTATGGGAAGAAACTTGGTATAGCTTATACAGGGTTGATGGGACCTCTCACTGTTAATTTGGGTGTCATTAACTATAAAGATGAACATGTTAGTATGATTTTAGATATGCGTGTTCCTCATGAAGTGACTGATGAACAGTTAACGAAAAAGATGCACCAATGTCTGGAATCTTATTCTTTAACAGAAACACATGAATTAGGAAAAGCATTATATGTAGACCCTCAAAGTGAACTAATTCAAAAACTGCATAATGCATATGTTGAATTTACAGGTGACCATGAACATCAACCACAAGCTATTGGTGGAGGAACATATGCGAAGACTATGCCAAACTGTGTAGCTTTTGGTGTGGAATTTCCTGACAGTGATAATAAAATTCATCAAAATAATGAAGAAATATCTATTGAAGACTTGATGAAAGCAACAGCGATTTATGCAAAAGCATTATACGATTTGATTAAGGAATAGAGTGAATTCTCTATTCCTTATTGCATAGAAATAGGATTTTTGTTATAATATATAAGCTAAATGCAGGTGTGGTGGAATGGTAGACACGCTATCTTGAGGGGGTAGTGGAAGTATTTCCGTGTGAGTTCGAGTCTCATCACCTGCACCAATTTATTTTGTTGCATCTGTGGTGGAATTGGTAGACACGCTATCTTCAGGCGGTAGTGGAAGTATTTCCGTGTGAGTTCGAATCTCATCAGATGCACCATTTTAAGCATTGTCTATCAATGTGTTTTTTTATTATTGGAGGATTTTATGAATCAAGAAATTATACAAAAAATAGCTATTCAACTGTCTATTTCCAACCAACAGATAGAAAATGTTTTATCTTTATTAGAAGATGGAGCAACTGTTCCTTTTATTGCTCGTTATCGTAAAGAAAAAACAGGAGGCCTAAATGAAGATCAAATTAGAGAAATTTCAAAAGTTTATGAATATCAGTTGAATCTTCAAGAACGTAAAGATGATGTTATCCGTTTGATTGATGAAAAAGGTTTGTTGACAGAAGAATTAAAACAAAATATTCTTAAGGCTTCTAAGTTAAGCGAAGTTGAAGATTATTATAGACCATTTAAAGAAAAGAAGAAAACAAAGGCAACGATGGCTAAAGCTAAGGGATTAGAACCATTGGCCCAAGCTATTTTAAAGTTACCAAGAGTTTTTGATTTAGAAAAAGAGGCTCAAAAGTATATCAATGAACAAGTTTCTAGTATTGATGAGGCTATTCAAGGAGCACAAGATATTATTGCTGAACAAATCAGTGATGAACCACGTTATCGTAAATACACAAAAGATATGATATATAAAACAGGAATCTTAACTTCCCATGTCAAAAAGACAAATCCTGATGAAGAAGATGGTATTTATGAAATGTATTATGATTATCAAGAAAGAGTTAAATATATTGCTTCCCATCGTGTTTTAGCCATCAATCGTGCTGAAAAAGAAAAAGTACTTACTGTTTCAATTGAAATTGACGATGAACGTTTTATTCAATATATTGTTCAAGGAGTCATGCGTAGACGTGAATCTTCTTTACAAGGTTTTATTGAAGAAACTGTTAAAGATGCTTTTAAACGTCTTATTTTTCCTTCTGTAGAAAGAGAAATACGTCATGAGTTGACTGAAAAAGCACAGGAACAGGCGTTAAATGTATTCTCAATTAATCTGGAAAATTTATTATTACAGGCTCCTATGAAAGATAAATTTGTGCTTGGAATCGATCCGGCTTTTAGAACAGGTTGTAAATTGGCAGCTATTGATCCCACAGGAAAGGTATTAGATATTGATAAAGTATTTATTACTATTCCAAAGGATCATTATACAAAAGATGAAAAAATACTGTTATCTATGATTCAAAAATATCAAATTGAAATTATTGCGATTGGAAATGGAACAGCAAGTCGAGAAACAGAAAGTTTTATTGCTCAGTTTATAAAAAAATATCAGCTCGATGTTCAATATGTGATTGTATCAGAAGCTGGAGCAAGTGTTTATTCAGCAAGTGCTATCGCAAAAGAAGAATTTCCTGATTATCAAGTTGAAGAAAGATCAGCTGTATCTATTGCCAGACGTTTACAAGACCCATTAGCTGAACTAGTAAAGATTGAACCCAAAGCGATTTCTGTAGGGCAATATCAACATGATATGAATCAAAAGAAATTAACAGAACAATTAGATTTTGTTGTTGAAAAAGTAGTCAATCAAGTAGGAGTTAACATTAATACAGCTTCACCATCACTATTGCAATATGTTTCTGGCCTGACGATGACGACAGCTAAAAATATTGTGAAATATCGTGAGGAACATGGAAAATTTATTTCTCGTCATGACATTAAAAATGTAAAAAAATTAGGCGATAAAACATATGAACTGGCAGTAGGGTTTTTAAGAATTTTATCAGGAAATGAAAAGTTAGATGAAACGAGTATTCACCCTGATAATTATCAGGATGCAATGCATCTTTTAGAATATCTCCATCTTCATAAAGAAGATATTGGAACACCTCGTGCTAAAGAAGTGATTGAAGCAACATCTACGCAACAAATTCAAGAGGATTTACACCTTGATTCTTATTTGGTTAAAGATTTATTGGATGCTTTTGTTTCGCCACATCGTTCTCCTCGTGATGAATATAACGTTCCTGTTTTGAGAAAAGATGTCCTAAAAATTGAAGACTTGAAAAAAGGAATGAAATTACAAGGGGTTGTTAGAAATGTTGTGGATTTTGGAGCTTTTGTTGATATTGGTTTAAAAAATGATGGTTTAATTCATATTTCTAAAATGTCTACACATAAAGTGAAACATGCTTTAGATATTTGTCATGTAGGTGATATTTTAGATGTTTATGTTTATGATATTGATTTAAAGAAAAAAAGAGTCGCATTATCTTTATTGGAGGTGGCATAATGCAATTTATTTATTATCCACGTTGTAGTACATGTTTAAAAGCTTTGAAAAAATTAAAAGAACAAGGTCTTGATGTTGAATTAAGAGATATTGTTCAACAAACTCCTAGTCAAGAAGAATTACTTCATTGGATACAACAAAACGGACAAGGGATCAAACCATTCTTCAATACATCTGGCAAACTTTATCGTGAAATGAATCTAAAAGAAAAAGTAAAAGATATGAGTGAACAGGAAGCAGCTTTACTGTTATCACAAAATGGAATGCTGATCAAACGTCCAATTCTTGTGGATGATCAAAATATTTATATTGGTTATCAAAAGGAAATCTATGAAAAATAGATTTCCTTTTTTTATCTCTCTATTTTGTAATTAAGAGATATCTGTTATACTAATAAAAAGAATGAGGTGAAAAAATGAATCAAGAAATTAAACAGGCTATACAAGAAATCAAAAAAGCTGTTATTGGAAAAGATGAAGTGATTATGAAAATATTTGTGACCCTCCTTTCTAGGGGACATATCTTATTAGAGGATATTCCGGGTGTAGGGAAAACAAATTTAGCATTAGCTTTATCTAGATGCTTACAAATGGATTATCATCGTATTCAATTAACACCGGATATTATGCCAAGTGATATTGTTGGATTTACAATGTATAATCCCCAAACACAACAGTTTGAATATAAAGAAGGAATTGCTTTTTGTCATTTGCTTTTAGCTGATGAAATGAATCGAACATCAAGTAAGACACAGGCGGCTTTACTGGAATTGATGGAAGAAGGACAAATGACAGTGGATGGGAAAACTTATACTTTGCCACAACCTTTTTGTGTTATAGCAACCCAAAATCCTTATGGATCAGCAGGAACACAATTGCTGCCTGATTCTCAAATGGATCGTTTTATGAGCTGCTTGAGTTTGGGTTATCCACAATTTCAGGAAGAAATAGATATCATGAAAAAACGTCAAACATCTAATCCACTCGACGATATTCACCCAGTATTAACACCGGATACAATTTTACAATATCAACAAAAGATTGATCAAGTTTATGTTCATGATGATATTTATCATTATATTATGCAAATTATTACCGCTACTAGAACACATTCTCAAGTTGAGCAGGGAGCATCACCACGTGGTTCACTTGCACTGATGAAAACAGCTAAAGCCTATGCTTTTTTAAATGAACGTGATTATGTGATTCCACAAGATATTCAATATGTAGCTTCAATGATTCTAGCACATCGTCTGATTTTGACATATGATGCGAAAATGAATAAAATATCTGCACATCAAATCATAGCTGAAATCTTAAAGACAATTGGGGAACCACAGTTTAAAGTATGAAAAATCTTATCAAATATCTTGTTTTTTTAATTCTTCTTTATTTACTCTGGTTTTTTGTCTTAGGATATTTTTCATTTTTATTGTTTTTCATGTTTTTAAGCTTGTTAGTGTTATGTTTACTTTTAAGTATCATTCCTATGCGAAAAACAACCATAACAATGGAAATACAACCCCATTATTGTTTACGTGATGAAAATGTGACTGTGAGTTTTTATCGTCAA
The DNA here is from genome assembly GCF_002160865.1 of Massiliimicrobium timonense. GTDB lineage: Bacteria > Bacillota_I > Bacilli_A > Erysipelotrichales > Coprobacillaceae > Allocoprobacillus. Next base: position 65,476 of record NZ_NFLJ01000009.1, on the reverse strand, counting down.
AGTCACACGCCTATTGATTGTGGCAAAATTGTGATTGATTATCAGATTATAGATGCTTTTTCCAAGATAGTGACCAAAGAACATATGACTCTTGATGATCAAAAACAAGATGTAACCATTGCTTGCCCTCATTGTGGACATTATATCATTCAAGTCAATCGCATCAAATGTTTTGATTTACTTCAATGTTTTTCGGTGACCAAAAAAGTATCTTTGCAAAAATCATTTGATGTTATGCCGCACTATTATCCTGTTGATATAATGTTACAACAAGTGCATATGTATGAAAGACAAGAAGATCACCCATTGAATCATCAAAAGGGTGATGATTATAGTGAAATTTTTGAAATCAGATCTTATCGTGAAGGAGATGAATTAAAACATATTTATTGGAATATGTCATCGAAGTTTCAAGAATTTCTTGTGAAAGTTGGCAGTGAACCCCTTCAAGAAAGATGGCTTTTGATGATGGAGTATAAAGAAAATAATGATTTTTATGATGAACAGTTTGATTATTTTTATTCAGTGTGTGTATCTTTATTAAAAACTAATAAAACTTTTGAGATTGTGACATCTTCTCATGATCCATTACAAGTACAGTTTGTTGATTCTTTAGATAAACTTCTTGTTTCTATCAAATGGATTATGAAAAATCCTATAGAATCATTAGATTTTTCTTTGATGCCACGTTCTTATTGTTTCATACACGGTCAAAATCTGGAGGTGCATCATCAATGAGAAAAACAAATGGGAGTCACATTTCAAAATACATTGCTTTTATGATTGATTTTTTGATGATGGCTTTAGGATGTATAGGAGTACTGGGAAATTATGCTCACTCTTTATATTTTCCAGAGTCTATCTGGTTGAGCCTTGTGCTTTTATATGTTATAGGAATAGGATTTTATTTCTATTATCAAAAGTATCAGAAGTTACCACAAAAAATATGTGTCATTATTTTTATTGTTTTAATTATTCTATTATTCGTCTTATATCCAATAGAATTACAATACTTTATACATGAACTTCAAGCTGTTATTGAATTTGACTATTTTTTGAATTTTAATGAATTATTACCATTAGAATTTTATACACGTGACGTGTTTTATCAAATCATTATGCTTTTAATGGGCTTACCGATAATTTATTTTATTGTTTCTTTAATCAGCAATAAACAACTTTCATTTTTAAAAATAATAGGTATGATTCTTTTGTTTATGTTTCCTGTTTTTATTCAACATGAGTTATCTTTTCAAGAAAGTTATGCTTTTATTATTTTTATTTGTTATGAATTTATAATAACGATAGCCTTAAAACATCAACAAAAACAATATCCATTAAAAATAGTAATCATTTTATTTTTATGTGTGATGTCCTTTATAGCATCTACATATTTAGAAACAAATCCTTTGTTTCAACAAGAATCATCTTCAGTTCTATCTCAAATCATAGACTGGGTTTCTAGGGGACAAGGGAATCCACTGAACGTGTTTAATCAAACGGGTATGAGTCAAGATATTGATGGATCATTACCTTCAGGCAATATTCGTCTTGATGATAGTCTGGCTTTGACTGTGCATTCAGAAATTCCTTTTTCATCTTATTTAAGAGCTTATTCACTTGCCAATTATAGTGATAATGAATGGCATGAGGTGTCAGAAAACTTTGAAAATAGTCCCTCATTAACAATGTATAGTGAATGGCTCATGGCTAATTCCATTCCAAGCATTACCTCTCTTCAAATTACACCTCAAAAAGATTATGATTTTCAATTTATTCCTTATTATTTCATCGATCAATATCAACAACATACTGTATATTATGATTCCTATATAGAAAAAACAGATGAACAGTTTTATTCTGTTTATAGTTATGAAGATGATTCTCAAATGGAGTTAGAGGAAGGAGTGTTCTTTGTTCCAGATAATTTTGACGAAACTTATGAAGAATATGTTTATCAACAATATTTGGATGTTCCCGAAGAACTTGATGAGTCACTTACAAATCTGTTAGAAGAAAATGATATTGATTCTTCATCTACGGATATTCCTTTTATTGTTGAACAAGTTCGAGAGCTTTTATCTCGTCAAGCAGAATATGATTTAAATGCCGGAACATTGCCTTCCAATCAGGATTTTGTAGAATATTTCCTCTTTGAAAATCATAAAGGCAGCTGCACTCATTTTGCGACTGCAGGAGCATTATTATTAAGAGAAATGAATATCCCTACACGTTTTGTACGTGGATATACTATGCAAGAAAGTGATTTTCATAATGGGGAGGCAAAAATTCCTGAATATCGTTCGCATGCATGGATAGAGGTTTATGAGAGTCAAAAAGGCTGGATTCCTTATGAAATGACACCATCTGGTCATATTGAAGGGATTAGTCAGATTCTTGATGAAAATGCTCAACAGAATCAGACCAATACCAATACAAATAATCCTACAACAACACAACCAGAAGATGAACCAGTCCAAAATGAAACTGTTGATACACCAACAACATCACAATCATCATCTTATACTTATGTTTATATGTTTGTCGTTATAGCGGGTATCGTTGTTTTCATTTTGATGTATCGCTATCTTTCAACACATTGGTTAAAAATGAAAACAAGGCATATGAACACAAACAAAAAAGTTTTGATTTATTATAAAACTTTATTGAAGTTGAGTCCGCATCATTTTATAAATGACAGTGATTTAAAGTCAATTGCTTATAAAGCTAAGTATTCTTCACATGTTTTAACTCATGAAGAATGGCAACATTTTTATCATTTATATCAACAATGGATCATTCAATATGATCAATCCTTAAAATGGTATCAAAAACTCATTTTTAGATATTTGAAAGGTTATAAATAAAAACCACGCCAAAACGTGGTTTTTATTTATAACGTAAATGAGAAATATTACTATAACATGGAATACCATTTTCAAATTGAACAGTGACTTCACCTTGAATTAAAGGAATAAGATAATTGTAGAGTTCAGGTGTAATGTCATTATGAGCATCATTGATCCATTCTACAGGTATACGTTGTTCTAAATTTGCAATTTTTAAAACATCCTGATAACTACATTTGATTTGATAAGGTTGATTTTGTAGACGTTCAAAAGTCATCATGATGCCTGTTTGACCTGCCATAGATGCTTGAACAGCAGCCTCGCCAATCTGGAAAGATTCTTCTAAGTCAACCTTTGAAGCAATATGCATAGCACATCTTTGTAAAACATTAAGCTCAATGCTGCGGACTTTACATTTAAATTCCTGGTAGACAAGTGATTCTAAAACTTTTCCTGTCCCGGAATGAAGAACATGACCAAAAGCATCACGTTTTGTATATTTAGAATCAGAATCCAAATATTCACCATTTTCATTTTTGATTCCTTCACTTACAGCTATAATAATATTCTTTTTGTGACGGAACACTTCACGAATATCATCTAAAAATTTTTCTGTAGAAAAAGGAACTTCAGGAAGATAAATCAAATCAGGGGCTTCATTGCATTGAGTTCTGGCAAGAGCACTGGCAGCTGTCAGCCAACCTGCATTTCTTCCCATGATTTCTACAATGGTTACAGCATCCAATTTGTAAATGGAACTGTCATAAGCAATTTCCAACATAGAAGTCGCAACATATTTTGCGGCTGATCCAAAACCGGGTGTATGGTCTGTTCCCATTAAATCATTATCAATCGTTTTAGGAATACCAACAAAACGAATAGAAGATTGAATAGTATTGGCATATGCTGATAATTTAGCCACTGTATCCATTGAATCATTGCCACCAATGTAATAGAAATCAGTAATATTTAATTGTTGAAAAGTATGGAATAATCTCTCGTAAGTTTGAGGATCATCTTGAAAATGAGGTAATTTATAGCGACATGATCCTAGATACATAGCTGGGGAATGCATCAGTTGATCTAAATGTTCCTGATTATCAAAGAGTTCCAGTAAATCTATGTAACGACTTTCCAATAATCCCATGATACCATTAACCATTCCATAGACATGTTCAAATTGTTGACTTTCTTTACAGGCATGGATGATTCCGGCAAGTGAGGCATTAATTGCGACAGTTGGACCACCGGATTGTCCAATAAAACAGTTTCTTTTTTTCATGCGTGACTCCTTTCATTTTTCGCCATTATTCTATCATTTTTTGATTGATAAAAAAAGTGGATTTGACAAGAAATAGAAAATATTGAGATTTTTATGAGTTTATGATGAAAATAAAGTTTTCTTATGGAAATTTCTTATCAATAAGAGTATACTATAGGGTATAGGAGGAAAGAAAATTATGTCTAAAAAGTATTTATCAATGGATGGAAATACTGCTGCTGCACATGTCGCATATGCATTTAGTGAAGTTGCTAGTATTTATCCAATTACACCATCTTCTCCAATGGCTGAAAATGCGGAAACATGGGCTGCTCAAGGAAAGAAAAATATTTTTGGTTCAGCAGTTAATGTTATCGAAATGCAGTCAGAAGCTGGAGCTGCTGGAGCTGTACATGGAGCATTGCAAGGTGGTGCGTTAGCAACTACATTTACGGCATCTCAAGGTTTATTATTGATGATACCAAACTTGTATAAAATTCAAGGTGAATTATTGCCTGGTGTATTCCACGTGGCTGCCAGAGCTTTAGCAACACGTGCTTTAAATATTTTTGGGGATCATCAAGATATTTATGCATGTCGTCAAATTGGTGTTCCTATGATTTGTTCTCATAGCGTTCAGGAAGTTATGGATTTAGGAGGTATTGCACATTTAACTGCAATTAAAGCGAGTGTTCCTGTGATTCATTTCTTTGATGGATTTAGAACTTCTCATGAAATTCAAAAAGTAGAAGTCATGGATTATGATGTTTTAGAAAGTTTATTAGATAAAGAAGCATTAAAGAAATTTAAAGCTCAAGCATTAAATCCACATACAAATCCAATTGAACGTGGTGGAGCAGAAAACGATGATATTTATTTCCAAGGTAGAGAAGCACAAAATAAACATTATGAAGCTGTTGTGGAAGTTGTTGCTGACTACATGAAAAAGATTTCAGAAATCACTGGTCGTGAATATGCACCATTTACATATTATGGAGCAAAAGATGCATCACGTGTTATTATTGCAATGGGTTCTGTGACTGAAACAATTAAAGAAACAATTGATGAAATGAATAAACGTGGAGATCGTGTTGGATTAGTTAAAGTTCATCTCTATCGTCCATTCTCACCAAAATATTTATTAAGTGTTTTACCAGAAACTGTAGAAAAAGTTGCTGTATTAGATCGTACAAAAGAAATGGGAGCAACTGGTGAACCATTATACTTAGATGTATGTTCAGTTTTAAAAGATACAAAGATCAAAGTGATTGGTGGACGTTATGGTATGGGTTCTAAAGATACAACACCACGTCAAATCAAAGCTGTTTACGATCATTTATTAGATGAAAATCCATTTACATCATTTACAATTGGTATTAATGATGATGTAACTCATCTATCATTAAAAGAAGATGAAAACTTCCATGTTGATGCAGATTATACATCTTGTTTATTCTATGGTTTAGGATCAGATGGAACAGTGTCAGCAAATAAATCTTCTATTAAGATTATTGGTGATCATACAGATTTATATTCACAGGCTTATTTTGCATATGATAGTAAAAAAGCAGGTGGAGCAACTCGTTCTAACTTAAGATTTGGTCATACACCAATTCGTGCAACATATTATGTCAATAATGCTGACTTTATTTCATGTTCATTAGATAACTATGTATTGAAATATGATATGTTGAAAAACTTAAAGAATGGTGGAACATTCTTATTAAATACAGAATTTGATGAAAAAGAAATTGTTGATTATTTACCAAATAAATTAAAGAAACAATTAGCTGATAAGAATGCGAAATTCTATATCATTAATGCTACAAAGATTGCTAGTGAAATTGGTATGGGAAGACATACAAATACAATTCTTCAATCTGCATTCTTTGCATTAAATCCACAGATTTTACCAGTTGATAAAGCTGTTGAATATATGAAAGCTATGGCTAAAAAAACATATGGTAAAAAAGGTGACGCTATTGTTGAAATGAACTATAAAGCTATTGATGCTGGAAAAGATGCGATTGTTGAAGTACCTGTTGATACCAGCTGGTCTGATTTAACAGTGACTTCTACAAGAACAAGAACTGGTGACGATTACTTTGATAACTTCGTTGCACCAATCAATGCCTTAGATGGTTATGATTTACCTGTTTCAGCATTTATGGATAAATTAGATGGTTCAATGAAATCTGGTGTTGCGATTAAAGAAAAACGTGCGATTGCTATTGATGTACCACGTTGGGAAAAAGAAAACTGTATCCAATGTAATAACTGTGTTATGGTTTGTCCTCATGCAACAATTCGTGCTTTCTTAATTGATGAAGATGAAATGAAAGCTATGCCAGAAGATATTTCAAATGATGTTTTAAAACCAATTGGTAGAAATGTTGATGGATTAGTTTATCGTATCCAAGTTTCTCCAGATAACTGTGTTGGTTGTGGATTATGTGTGACTGAATGTCCAGGTAAAGCTGGAAAGAAAGCTTTATCTATGGTGCCAGTAAAAGAAGAATTACCACATGCTTCTTTAGCTGATCATATTTATTCAAAAGTGACATATAAAGCTGATCGCTACCCAACAACAACAGTCAAAGGTGTGGGATTCATGCGTCCATACTTTGAAGTATCTGGTGCTTGTGGTGGATGTGGTGAAACACCATATTATCGTCTGGCTTCTCAGTTATTTGGAGCTGATATGAGAATTGCGAATGCAACTGGATGTAGTTCAATCTATAGTGGTTCTACACCTTCAACACCTTGTACAATTGATGAAAATGGACAAGGACCTGCATGGGCTAACTCATTATTTGAAGATAATGCTGAATATGGATTTGGTATGAAATTAGCTGAAAATTATATGGCTAAACGTATCTTAGAAATCATTGAAGGAAATAAAGCTGAATGTGAACCAGAACTTCAAACTGTATTAGATCAATATGCAAGTGTTAAAGGTCAAAGAGTTGAAGAAAGAAAACTCTATGATCAATTAGTATCTTTAGTTGAAGCTTCAAAATGTGAAGGTATCAAAGAATTATTAGATATGAAAGGTGAACTTGTTACAAAATCTCAATGGATTATTGGTGGAGATGGATGGGCTTATGACATCGGTTATGGTGGATTAGACCATGTTCTTGCTAATGATCAAAATGTTAATATCTTAGTTCTTGATACAGAAGTTTATTCAAATACTGGTGGACAATCTTCTAAATCTTCACAAGCTGGATCTATCGCTAAATTTACTGCTGGTGGAAAAACAGTTGCCAAAAAAGATTTAGCACAAATTGCTATGGCATATGGACATGTTTATGTAGCACAAGTGGCTATGGGAGCAAATCCAATGCAGACAATTAAAGCTTTCAAAGAAGCAGAAGCTTATGATGGACCATCATTAATTATTGCTTATTCTCCATGTATGGAACATGGTATTAAAGGTGGTTTAGCAAATCATCAACAACAACAAAAACGTGCTGTTGAATGTGGATACTTCAACTTATTAAGATATGATCCTCGTTTAGAAGAACAAGGAAAGAATCCATTACAGTTAGATTCTAAAGAACCTGATTTCACAAAATTCAAAGATTTCTTATTAAGTGAAAACAGATTCGCTCAATTATCTAAAGTCAATCCAGAACATGCCGAAGGATTAATGGATAAATGTGAAAAAGATGCTATGAAACGTCGTCATCGTTTAGATGTTATGGCTAATGAATAGTGATATGAAAGATTGAAAGTGATTATACTTTCAATCTTTTTTTGACATCATTTTTATCTTGATTTCTCTATAATGAAAGAGGGTGATCAAGATGAATGTTTATATAGAAGTCACATATTTCATGAATGCAATTCTTATATTATTATGTTTTGAAATATTATCTTTTTTGTTAAATATTCAAATAACAATCAAAAAACTTTGCTTATATGTTTTCACATATAATATCTCTATTGTTTTTTTATTTGTAGATTTGTTTACAGGTTTTTTACTGGTTTATGATTTTATATTAACGTTTTTTTATTTTAGACGGTTGATTTATATTTATTATCCAGTTTACTTATTTATTTATTTTTCTATTCTTTCATTTGTTCAATGGCTTCTACCATCATCGATTATATTTCAAGGTGTGCTTCTTATTGAAGAATGTCAATTTTCATATTTATTTGTTATTGCTTTGATAGTGATCATTATCAGTTATTTTTATGTGTATTTATCGCGTCAACGCATTCATCATCAAAGCGTTAAAGTCTGTTTACAAGGAAAAATCTATGAAGGGTTTATTGATAATGGGAATCAAGTCACATATCGAGGCAGTCCAGTTATTTTTTTGAATCGTGAGATAGTCGGCAATTATTCAGTGATTGATCAAATATGGATTGAAACAGCCAGTCAACAAGAACGGATTGATTTAATTCTATTGTCGGATATTACGATTCATAATCAAAAACTGCACAATGTTTATGCTGGGATTATATCATCATCGCAGTATGACTGTATTTTAAATCAACAATTAATGGGAGGGTTATTATGATTTTACTGTTGTTAAAGGAATGGTTTACTAAAAAGAAATCACTGTTTTATATTGGTAGACATGATGTATTAAAAGCACCTTTAAAGGGAAAAGAAGAAAAGGAAGCCTTATTAAAACTACAAAATGGTGATGAAGATGCTAAAGATTTACTGATTGAACATAACTTAAGGTTAGTTGTCTATGTAGCTAAAAAGTATGATTCTATGCAAAATGGAAATATTGAGGATTTAATTAGTATTGGAACGATTGGGCTGGTTAAAGCAGTGAATACTTTTAATATGGATAAAAATATTAAATTGGCGACATATGCTTCACGTTGTATTGAAAATGAAATTCTCATGTTTTTAAGAAAAAATAATAAATTAAGACAAGAAATCTCTTTAGATGAACCATTAAATGTTGATTATGATGGAAATGAACTCTTATTATCAGATATTATTGGTACGGATAAAGATATTGTTCAAGATGAGATTGAACATAATGATCAAAAGGAAAAATTTTATCATGCTTTGCATTATTTAAATCCTAGAGAACAACAAATTTTAATGATGCGTTATGGTTTGATAGGGCATGAAGAATTAACACAAAAAGATGTGGCTGAAATATTGGGAATTTCTCAATCATATATTTCAAGACTGGAGAAAAAAATTATAAAAAAATTAAGAAATAAATTGAAAGATGATGAATAATGTCAAATAAAAATGGAGAAACTCTGTTATGAGGAGTTGAATCCATGTCAAGATATAAAGTTGATTTGAATGGAAATGATGTTGAACGATTTGAACAGTTATCATATCATCAAACAATGGAATTGTTGAAATTATATCAACAAAATCAAGACCCACAGATAAAAGAAAAACTTGTTCTTTCTAATTTAAAACTGGTTTTATCTCTTGTTCAAAAATATCAACAGCGTGTGAGTAATTTAGATGATTTATTTCAAGTTGGTGTCATTGGGTTAATCAAAGCTATCGATCATTTTGATACGTCTTTAGAAGTTCGATTTTCTACCTATGCGGTTCCTTTGATATTAGGAGAAATGAAACGCTACTTACGAGAAAGTTCACCTATGCGTATTCCACGTTCTTTACGAGATATTGCTTATAAGGCTTTAGTGATGAATGAAGATTATTTGAAAAAACATCATCGTGAAGCTTCTTTTCAAGAACTGTCCCGTTTATTGAAAATAGACGAATATACGCTTGTTGAAGCTCTGTCATCGACACATAATGTATCTTCTTTATCTCAGGAAGTTCAAAATGATGGAAATGGTCCGATTGATTTAGAAAGTCAAATTCCTGACCATCATAACGCTATGGATGATATGCAAAGATCGATTGATTTACAAAAAGCTATGCATCATCTCGATCAAAAAGAATTACGCATTATCAAAGAACGTTATTTTGAAGGCTTTACACAAAGTGAAATTGCTAAGGACTTAATGATTTCACAGGCACAGGTTTCACGCATAGAAAAACAGGCTTTATCCCATTTAAAGAAATATATGACCAGATAATGGCATATATTATAGGGGTGATAGAATGCGTTTTTTAGCTTTACAAAGCAAGGATGTTATTGATGCTTCAACGGGATGTAAAATAGGATATGTTGTTGATTTAGAAATAGATCCGCTTTGTCAATGTATACAGGCTTTGATTGTTGAACGTTTTTCAGCTTTTAAGTTTATTTGTTTTTTTAAAGGGCCACCAGCCATTGTTATTCCTATCGAGCATATTATAACGATTGGAGAAGATGTTATTCTTGTTCATGTAGAATGTTCTTAAATCCTTTAAGTGATGTAATATTTCCCGTATTTTCCTCTTTTTTTCATACATATTATATGATATAATGATGTATAGATGTAAGGAGGTTACCTCATGGGATACGGTGAAAAAGTAAAGAAATGGTTTTTTGAAGAAGACGATGATGATGTTTATGAAAATCAAGAAATAGATCAGGAAGAAGACAATGGAAAAACAAGTTTGTTTGAAAAAGCAAAATCTACAAAAACAACTGATGCAATGAAAGCATTAAGTGCAAATAAAGATAGTCATTTGATTTTGTTTGAACCACGTGCATATAAAGAAACACAGGAAATTGCGACGTATTTAAAACAAAAAAGAGCAGCAGTTGTGAATTTACATCGTTTACAAAAAGAACAGTCAAAACGTGTGATTGATTTCTTAAGTGGTGTTATTTTTGCAATTGAAGGTGATATTCAACAAATTGGACCTAAAATTTTCTTATGTACTCCTAAAAATATTGGCGTATCTGGCAATATTACAATGGATGAGTCTGAAAAAGAAGAATAAACAAGTATTAGTAAGCTTTGCTTACTAATACTTTCTTTTTGATTGATGTTAGAACATTTTAAAGGTGACGAAGTTTTTGTTAAGAAAATTTTAGATTATCAATTTCAAGCTTTACAGCATCAACGTATGATTTTAACACCTTTCTATAATCCACATGAAAGAGAAATTGTTAAAAGTGTTATTGGTAAAGAATTAAAAATTGAAAGCTTTGGTGGTTTTCTCAATGCTGAAAATCAGCGTATGATTATCTGTCCTGATTACTATATGATTGATAAAGATGATTTTGAAATACAGCTGGTAGAAATTCTTTATCATCAACAGTTTGGAAAAATACATCACAAAGATATATTAGGGGCATTGATGAATTTAGGTATTAAACGTGAATGTATTGGGGATATTGATGATGGTCAACGTTGCTTTTTTGCTTGTACAAAACAAACTTATCCCTATATTGCTCAAACATTAAAACAGATAAAAAAAGCAAAAGTGCGTTTACAGGAATGTTATGAAGATATTGAAATTGTTCATGATTATATATCACGTTCTTTTATTTTATCAAGTATGCGTTTAGATAAAGTGGTGTCTGCAATGTTTAAGGTTTCTCGTCAATTGGCTAGTGAGGCGATTCGTAGCGGACATGTTAAAGTCAATTATAAAATTGTTGAAGAAGTAAGTTATTTGTGTCATAATAGTGATATGGTATCTTTTAAACATCATGGTCGTGTTAAGATTGTCGATGAAAATAAACAAACTAGACAGGGAAATCATGTTGTAAGTGGATACTTTTATAAGTGAGGTGGAAAGATTGGAACAATTTGATAAGCAATTTCGTGGTTATAATATTGTTGAGGTGAATGACCGTATTCAAGAATTAAAGCAGGAAATTGAAAAACAAAAAGAAGTCATTCAGTCTATGGAAGAAGAAATGACTGATTTAAAAGAACAAAACACTTTACTTATGAAAAAGATATCAGTTCATGAAAAGACGAATGAAGAAATTGCCAGACTAGCTTTAAAAGAGGCTAGTGAACTGATTGAAAAAGCCAAACGAAATGCCAATATGATTTTAAAAGAATCAATGGAATATGTGCGTGGTTTGTCTAAGGATATGGATACATTTAAGCAGGAAGCTATTGATTTTAGAGCAAATGTTGTAAAAATGAGCAAAGAAATGTTAGAAACTATTGACAAATCAGAAATTTTCAGTTTAATTAAAGAAGAACAAGAAAACAAATACAATGACAAGGACAGTTTATAAGGAAAGCTTACAGAGAGTTTGCGGTTGGTGAAAAGCAAATAAGGGGAACTTATAATGAATCGGCCTGAGAGTAGCTTATCTGAAATCAAGTAGGATAAGACGTTCATCGCGTTAAGATATAGAGAGCATATCTTTATGATATGAATAAAGGTGGTACCGCGTCATCACGTCCTTTAACAGGACGTTTTTTATTTGAGAAAGGAAGGAATAAAATGAATTATAAAGACACATTATTGATGCCTAAAACAGACTTTGAAATGCGTGGAAATCTTCCTAAAAAGGAACCAGGTTATGTTCAAAGATGGCAAGAAAACAAAATGTATGAAAAAGTCATCAAACAAAATGAAGGACACGATGACTTTGTTTTCCATGATGGTCCTCCATATGCCAATGGAAATATGCATACAGGACATATGTTAAATAAAATTATTAAAGACGTGATTTGTCGTTATAAAAACATGTTAGGATTGTATACACCCTATATTCCTGGATGGGATACTCATGGTTTACCAATTGAAAATGCTATTCAAAAATTAGGTGTCAATCGTAAAGAATTAAGTACAGCTGAATTTAGAAAAAAATGTTATGAATATGCTTTAAAACAAGTTGACATTCAAAAAGAACAATGTATTCGTGTCGGAACATTTGCTGATTATGATCATCCCTATTTAACATTATTACCAGAATTTGAAGCCAATCAAATTGATGTTTTCGCAAAGATGGCGATGGATGGTTTAATTTATAAAGGATTAAAACCAGTCTATTGGTCACCATCAAGTGAATCTGCTTTAGCTGAAGCAGAAGTGGAATATCATGATGTCAAAAGTCCAACTATTTTTGTGAAATTCCAGGTTAAAGATGGCAAAGGTATTTTAGATACAGATACAAGCTTTGTCATTTGGACAACAACACCTTGGACAATTCCTGCCAATCTTGCAATTTGTTTAAATGCCGATTATACGTATGCACTTGTTCAGAGTGAAAAAGGAAAATTGATTGTCTTAGAAGAATTGGTTGATTCTTTATGGGAAAAATTTGAATTAAAAGAAAAACAGATTTTAAAAACATTTAAGGGACAAGAATTAGAAATGATTACTTGTCAACATCCATTATATGACCGTGAATCATTAGTTATCTTAGGAGATCATGTTACGGCTGAAGCAGGTACAGGATGTGTTCATACTGCTCCTGGATTTGGTATGGATGACTTTATTGTTGGTCAAAAATATGGTTTAGATATTTATTGTAACGTAGATGAACACGGTTGCATGATGGAAGACTGTGGTGAATGGTTAGCTGGTCAATATGTTGATGATGCGAATAAAACAGTCACTTTAAAACTTGATGAATTAGGAGTGTTATTAAAGCTTGAATTCATTACACATAGTTACCCTCATGACTGGCGTACAAAAAAACCAATTATCTTTAGAGCAACTGACCAATGGTTCTGTTCAATTGATAAGATTAGAGAAAAATTATTAGATGAAATTGATCATGTGGAATGGCTCAATGAATGGGGTCATATTAGAATCTACAACATGATTAAAGATCGTGGTGACTGGTGTATTTCTCGTCAAAGAAGCTGGGGAGTTCCAATTCCTATTATTTATTGTGAAGATGGAACACCAATCATGGAAGAAGAAGTTTTCAAACATATTTCTGACTTATTTAGACAATATGGTTCTAATATCTGGTTTGAAAAAGATGAAAAATTCTTGTTACCAGAAGGATATACAAATGAACATTCACCAAATGGTATCTTTAAAAAAGAAAAAGATATCATGGATGTGTGGTTTGATTCAGGATCTTCTCATACAGGATGTATGAAAGAAAGAGGATATCGTTATCCAGTTGATTTATACTTTGAAGGTAGTGATCAGTATCGTGGATGGTTCAACTCATCATTGATCATTGGAACAGCTGTTTATGGTCAAGCACCTTATAAGACAGTTTTATCACATGGCTTTGTTTTAGATGGTAAAGGAAATAAAATGTCTAAATCATTAGGAAATACTGTTGATCCAATTAAACTTGTCAATCAATATGGTGCAGATATCTTAAGGTTATGGGCAACTTCAGTTGCTTATCAGTCAGATGTCCGTATTTCTGATGAAATTATGAAACAAATTGCTGAAAACTATCGTAAGATTAGAAATACAATGCGTTTTGTTTTAGGAAATTTAGCTGATTTTAAAGCAAAGGATCTTGTTGAAGTTTCAAAACTTGAAGGTGTTGATCAATATATGCTTGTAGAACTTAATGATTTAATGAGAGCATATACTGATGCAATGGATCGTTATGATTTTTCTGAAGCCAATCAATTGATTTTAAATTGCTTTACAAATACATTGAGTGCTTTCTATATGGACTTTACAAAAGATATTCTTTATATTGAAAAAGCTGATAGCTTAAGAAGAAGACAAGTTCAAACAGTGTTATATCATTATGCCAAAACAATGATGAAATTATTATCACCAATTCTTGTCTTTACATGTGAAGAATTACATGATCATTTCCATTGTGATGATGATAAAGCTGAATCAATCTTCTTAGAAGCCAAACCAGAATTATTAACAATTGATCATGAAGCTGAAATTAAAGACTTCTATCAACACTTCTTATTATTAAGAAAAGATGTTTTAAAATCATTAGAAGAATTAAGAAATGCAAAAGTTATTAAATCAAATATGGAAGCAAAAGTGACTCTTTGTTTAAAAGATGCATACCAAAATATGTCAACTTTAAAAGATGTCTTAAAACAATTGTTTATTGTGGCAAAAGTTGAGCTTGTTGATGATTCTACAAATCTTGAAGAATATGAAACAGCTTATATCCATAGTGAAAAATTCAATGGTGTTCAATGTCCTAGATGTTGGAACTATTATGATGAATCTGAAATGGAAGGCGAATTGTGTCATCGCTGCCATGATGTGATTAATGATTAATAAAGAATGGTACGATTCGTACCATTTCTTTTTGAAAGGGGATTGAAATGAAAAAAGATATAGAAGGAAGCATATTATTGTTTATTGCTGCTTTAATTTGGGGAAGTTCATTTATTGTTATGAAAAGTGCAGTTGATTTTTTAACACCCGCTGTTTTGCTTTTTTTGAGATTTTCTTTAGCTGCTCTTTTATTATCACTTCTTTTTTTCAAAAAAATAAAAATATTAAATTTCCAGCAGATTAAAGGAGGACTTATCACCGGAAGTTGTCTGTTCGGTGCTTATTATGTACAGACATGGGGATTGAATTATACAACACCGGGGAAAAACGCCTTTTTAACAGCTGTTTATTGTGCTATTGTGCCATTTCTGGTGTGGTTATTTTATCGTAAAAGACCAGATATTTATCATTTTATCGCTGCATTGATCTGTATATTAGGAATTGGATGTGTGTCCCTAGATGGAAATTTAACAATGAATATTGGAGATTTTTTAACACTATGTGGCGGTTTTTTATATGCTGGTCATATTCTCTTGATTAAAAAATATTCTCAAGGCATTGATGGTGGTGCTTTTACTTCTCTTCAATTTATTGGTGGCGCTTTAGTGGCTTTGATATTAGCGTTGGTAACAGAAGATTTATCCATCATGACTCAAATTCAATCATCAATCTATTTACAGATTCTTTATCTTGTTATTTTTGCGACAGCACTCACAATGTTTTGTCAGACAACTGGTCAAAAATATACAAGTGAATGTCGAGCTTCTTTAATTCTTTCTTTAGAATCTGTATTTGGTGTAGCATTTTCAATCGCATTTTATGGTGAAGTTTTAACATTAAAAGTCTTGTTAGGATTTGTTTTAATCTTTATTGCAGTTATTATTTCAGAAACCAAGTTATCTTTTCTAAAGAAAGGAGCAACCCAATGAAAAAAGTCATAGCCATCTTGATAACATTTATTCTTTGTCTACAGATTATTCCTGTATCTGCCAGTGATTCATTCCAAGTCACACTGCATTCACAATATGCTTATTTATATGAT
The DNA here is from genome assembly GCF_002160865.1 of Massiliimicrobium timonense. GTDB lineage: Bacteria > Bacillota_I > Bacilli_A > Erysipelotrichales > Coprobacillaceae > Allocoprobacillus. The sequence continues at coordinate 49,280 of NZ_NFLJ01000009.1, read as the reverse complement.
CAACAGACGAGTATGGTTTATTTGGATCAAGGCAGTCGAGAAAAAATCTATCCTGCCAGTATGACAAAAATTTTAACAGTCAGCTTGGCATTGGATAAAATTGAAGATATTCATGAAAATGTACGAGTCACTGACGAAGATTTAAAAGGTTTGTATGAAGCAGGAGCTTCTGTAGCTGGTTTTTATGCAGGAGAACTGGTTACATACGAAGATTTATTGTATGGAGCTTTATTACCATCTGGAGCTGATGCCTGTAATGCTTTATCACGTTTAACTTATGGTTCAACAGACGGACTTGTATCAGCCATGAATCAACTGGTTGAACAATTACAGCTTCAACATTCTCATTTTACAAATGTGACAGGTTTACACGATAATCAACATTATACAACACCATATGATATGGCTTTGATTTTACATCATGCTTTACAAAATCCACTTTTTGAAGAAATTTTTAATGCTCGAACATATACGAGTTCCATGAAAAATCATACTTGGTCTTCTTCTTTGCAAAGAGGAAAGAACGCCTTTAACTTAGATATTTCACAGATTGATGGAGCTAAAAGTGGTTTTACAGATGAAGCACAACTCACATTAGCGAGTACAATGACATTAGAAGGACATCAGTTTATTTTAGTGACAGCCTACGCTAAAGGACAATACACTCAAAATCATGTTCGTGATGCCATTACAGTATGTCAATATTTACACAATCATTATCATGAAGTTATTCTCTATAAAAAAGATGAAGATATTGCGGATTATTGGGTTTTACAGTCTTTTCAATTCCGTTATAAATATAAAGCACCGCAAACGATTTCTATTATTGTGCCCCAAGATTTGACGAGTGATGATTTACAGTTTCAAATAGATACAAATGCTTATCTTGTAGCCCCAATGGAAAAAGGAGAACAGATTGGCACTCTTATGGTCTATAATCAAGAACAATGTCTTTATTCATACGATATGGTTTTATCTGATGATTTATCTTTTACAATGTTTGAAAGAGTCGCTTATTATGGAATCATTATTGCTTTGATAAGTGGTGTGGTTATTGTTGTTATTGTTATCAAAAGAAAAGTGAGTCATTAATAAAAAGTGATAGGATCAAAAAGAATCTATCACTTTATTTTTCCTGTTTTAAATCCATTATACGATCAATACCATATCCAATGAAACGTCCAATAAAAACGATAATCACACCAATGATTGGAAGAAAAGGATTACCACCAGCTACAAAATACCAGATAATACATAAAAAACCAATAGTATATCCAATAAATGTAAAAATATCTGTATATTTTCTTGATTGATTATTTTGCATAAATTCACCCCATTTAATATAAAGTTATTATAACATCTTTCATTATTTTTTCAATACTGTTATAATATCAAAGGAGGTTTCTATGAAAAAAGGATGTTTATTTGATTTAGATGGAACTTTAGTCAATTCCATAGAAGATTTAGCTATATCAACAAATGAAGTCTTAAAACTTCATGATTTACCAACCTATGATATTTCACAATATCGTTTATTTGTTGGTAATGGTGTGAAAAAATTAATGGAAAGAGCATTAGGACAGGAACATATAGATTTATTAGATGAATGTTTAAATGATTTTCAAAAGATTTATCGTCAACATTGTTTAGATCATACACTTCCTTATCAAGGGATTAAAGAGCTGATTGATGATCTCAAAGCAAAAGGAATCAAAATGTCTGTAGTTACAAATAAACCACATGCATTAGCGATTAAGATTGTTGAAACGTTGTTTCCTGATACTTTTGTAGCTATTTACGGGCAACAAGATCTTTATCCAGTCAAACCTGATCCACAATCTACCTATCTGGCTTTAATGGCTATGAAACTAGATAAAAAAGACTGTTTATTTATTGGAGATAGTCAAGTTGATATCGATACAGGATATAATGCAGAAATAGATTCTGTTGGAGTGACATGGGGATTTCGTGGTCGACAGGAATTAACAGAAGCTGGGGCCAATGATATTGTTGACAATCCAGCTCAAATTATGGAGATTATTCAAAGATGAACATTGGTGTCAGTCAATGTCTGTTAGGTGTTTGTTGTACATATAATGGCAAAAGTCATCCAGTGGAAGTCATTATCAAGATGAATGAAAAACATCAAGTTGTACCTGTCTGTCCAGAAGTTCTGGGTGGACTTCCTATCCCTCGTGATCCAGCTGAAATTCAGTCTATGAATCCTCTTGTTGTGGAAACGAGATATCATCAAGATGTCACAAAGGAATATGTGTTAGGAGCAAAAAAAGCTTTAGATATTTTTATACAAAATGATATTCAGGTGGCTTTATTGAAATATAGAAGTCCAAGTTGTGGATGTGATGGCATTTATGATGGCACTTTTCAACATCAGTTGATTGATGGGCAAGGTGTTTTTGCAAAGATGTGCCAAGAACATGGTATTATGCTTTTTCATGAAAATGAAATTGAGGAATTCTTAAAATATATTGGAAAGGAAGATGATTATGGGACATATTTTAAAGATTCAACCAGTATTTAAAGAAATGATTTGGGGAGGTCATAAGCTAAGAGATGTTTATAACTATGATATTCCTAGTGATCAAACAGGAGAATGCTGGGCTATTTCTGGTCATCCTAATGGGGATTGTATGATTGCTGATGGAGAATATCAGGGAAAAACAGTGTCATGGTTATGGCAAAATCACCGTGAACTTTTTGGAAATGTCGAAGGTCAACAGTTTCCACTTTTAGTCAAAATTATTGATGCGAAAGATGATTTATCTGTTCAAGTTCATCCTAATGATGAATATGCTGCTAAACATGAAAATTCATTAGGAAAAACAGAATGCTGGTATGTATTACAGGCTGATGAGGGAACAAAAATGGTTATGGGACATCATGCCAAAACGAAGGAAGAATTTATAAAAGCTATTGAAAATGATGATTATGATCAATTATTGAATTCTTTTGAAATTAATAAAGGAGATTTCTTCTATATTCCTTCTGGAACTTTACATGCTATTTGTAGTGGTTCATTGATTTATGAAGCACAACAATCATCAGATATTACTTATCGTGTTTATGATTATCACCGTAAAGATAAAGATGGTAATGAAAGACAATTACATGTTCAACAATCTATCGATGTCACAAATGTTCCTGCTGATTTAGAAACAAATAAGCTTTTTACAAATAGTCATTTGGATCATGGTTCAAAAACAAGATATGTGGAAAGTGAATTCTTTACAGTGGATTGTTATAGAATGGATGGAGAAAATACTGTTATGAATGATAAGCCATTCCAATTGGTTAGTGTTCTAGAAGGTGAAGGAACATTGGAAGGTATGGATGTTAAAATGGGTGATCATTTTATTATCTGTAGTGATCAAAAAGAAGTGACTTATGATGGAAAAATGACAGTCATGATAACAACATTATAAATATGAGGCAGATGGAAAACATCTGCTTTTCATTTGTTTTTAATTATGGCATAATAAAAAAGAAAAGAGGGAAAAAGATGAAAGATATATATCAAGAAGCATTAGAAATGCATGAAAAAGTTAAAGGAAAACTGGAAGTACAACTGAAAGTTCCATTAAATGAAAGTCATGATTTATCATTGGCTTATACACCTGGTGTTGCTCAGCCATGTCGAGAAATTGCAAAAAATAAAGAAGATGTGTATAAATACACTTGGAAACAAAACAGTGTTGCAGTCGTGAGCGATGGGACAGCTGTACTTGGACTAGGTGATATTGGACCAGAAGCAGCTATGCCTGTCATGGAAGGAAAATCTATTTTATTTAAGAAATTTGGTCATATTGATGCTGTACCTATTTGCTTAGATACCAAAGATCCTCAAGACATTATTCGTATTGTTAAAGCGATTGCTCCATCTTTTGGAGGTATTAATTTAGAAGATATTAGTGCTCCTAGATGTGTCGAAATTGAAAGAACACTGATTAAGGAATTAGATATTCCTGTATTCCACGATGATCAACATGGAACAGCTATTGTTGTAACGGCAGGTTTATTAAATGCATTGAAGGTTGTTCATAAAAAAATAGAAGATATCACTGTTGTTGTGAGTGGAACAGGGGCAGCAGGAAGTTCTATCATTAAAATGATTCATGCACTGGGTGTGAAAGAAATCTATGGTTTTAATATCAATGGAATTGTTACAAAAGAGGATTATGATCAATATGATTTTTTAACACAGGAATTAACAGAAATCACTAATTCTCAATCTAAACGTATGACAATGGCTGAAGCTATGAAAGAAGCTGATGTTTTTATTGGGGTATCTGCACCAGGAGTTTTAACACCAGAAATGGTGAAAAGTATGAAAGATCATCCAATTGTTTTTGCAATGGCCAATCCAGAACCAGAAATTCCTTATCAAGAAGCTATTGATGCAGGAGTTGCAGTGATGGGAACTGGACGTTCTGATTATCCAAATCAGATTAATAATGTTTTGGCGTTTCCAGGATTATTTAGAGGGGCATTGGATGTTAAGGCCAGAAAAATCAGTGAAGGAATGAAATTGGCAGCAGCTTATGGTTTGGCTTCTCTTGTTGATGAAACTGAATTATCGCCAACATATGTCATTCCTAATGCATTAGACCCACGTGTCAGTGATGTTGTGGCTAAAGCAGTAGCCAAAAAAGCTATTGAAGAAGGACTTGCAAGATAAGTACATATTGTTTATAGGACATAGAGGAAAAGATTTTTCTCTATGTTTTTATTTTATTGACAGGCTATAACTACAGTTGTAGTATAATAGTAGAAGGACTACAATTGTAGGAGGTGATGAAAATGAAAAGTTTATCAGATGCAGAACTATTAATTATGGAAGTTTTATGGGGTGGTCAGACATTTCTACTAGGAGAAGTTGTAGAAGCACTCAAGATAAAAAAACATTGGAGTCGCAACACAGTTCATACCTATTTAACAAGAATGGAAAAGAAGAATCTGGTTAAAATTGATAGAACGCATGAACCACATCGTTATTGTTATGTTTTATCAAGAAATGAATATCTGCAATGGGAAAGAAATCGTTTATTAAATATGGTTTATCAAGGATCTGTGACTGATTTAATGAGTGCATTTTTAAAGGATTCAAAAATAACACCAGAAGAAAAAGCTAAACTCAATCAAATTCTTGATGAAATGGAGGTTTAGGTATGACTAATATTTGGGGATTTTTAATGCAGACAATAGAAATCTCTATTGTTGCTTTGATATTACTGTTATTGAAGAAAATATTTCAAGATAAATTATCACCAAGATGGCAATATGGAGTCTGGAGTGTTCTTTTTCTCTCTTTGATAATACCAGTAGGATTCTTTCCTTTTGCTCTTTTTCCTTCGTTACATGTCTTGCTCGAAGCGGTGAAAACAATCATTGAACAATCACTTCATTCATCTTACATAGATATTTATCTTCCTATTAAAAATATCACATCTTTTCCATTGGTGACTGGTATTCCTCATAGCGTAACAGATTTTCTATTTGTTTTCTATGTTTTAGGTGTTTTATATCATCTGATACGATATATGCATCAATATATCCAATTGAAAAAAATTATCTTTATTTATGGTCAAAAACCAAGTGATGAACTTTTTCAAAAAATTCAACAAATCGAAACAAAATATCATTTTCCATCTTGTCAAGCCCTTGTTTTAGAAGGTATACCTTCAGCTTTTGTGTTTGGTCTATTCAAACCAGTTTTTGTCTTACCAAAACAAGATACATTAGATGAAAAAATTATTTTGCATGAGTTACTACATCTTCAATATAAAGATTCTTTACAATGTGTCATATGGTCTTGTTTGAGATGTATTCACTGGTGTAATCCTTTTCTACAATATGTCTTTGACCAAATTCATAATGATATGGAAAGTCTATGTGATCAAAGAGTATTGGAAAAGCTGGATGGGGAGCAAAGGAGAGATTATGGAAGAATCTTGTTGAATATGACCAATGAAAAATATCCTTATGCTTTTGGAACAACTTCTCTTTCCAATGGGGCAAAGAATATAAAAAAACGTATTGAAGCTATTGTTAGATTTAAAAAATATCCACAAGGTATGATGATTGTTTCTTTGTGTATATGTCTTTTATTGGCTCCTTTATCAATTGGATATTTCCATTCTTATACTTTAATAGGTAATCCTTATGAGCATGAAAGTTTTTCTTATCAGCTTTCTTTAGCTTCTGCAAGAATGATGGAATATCCAACAATAGCTGGTGCTATTGATACATATGCAAAAGGTATTGTTTCCAATGATGAACAGTTTTTATTATCAGTTTTACCACAACAGGATTATCATGATTTTCGATCTGTACTCAGTCAAAGACCTGATTCAGTTGTATCTACTCTTACTTATTATTTATATGATGTGATACATTTAGAAAAAATCAACGATCATGAATATCATGCAAAATTATGTTTCTATAATCAAAATGAAAATATTGATGTTGAAAATAATCGAGTGATAGCACATTATAACATCATTCCAATACAAATCAAAAAAGAGCGTGGCTGGAAAGTCAGACAAAATGGTCAAGTATTAACAGGGGATGCTACACATCTTAGAACATTTATGAATAGTGAAATTTATGATATTCCGATCTATAAAATTATATCATTGCCTTGTCAAAGTGGTAAAGTGACTGTGATTGTCAGAAACGGTTATCAGGTTTTTGGCAATGATATTATGAATACACCATCTCTCCATGCTTTTGAATTAAGACCACAAGCCAGATTCAATAGTGGTTACCAGTATTTAGAAGTCATATATCAAAATCATCAATCTTTACATCATCAAGATGAAATAGAATATATTTCTATGAATTTAAAAAATCTAAATAATCAAGACGAAGATGTTCATTTTGAAAAACATGATAATTTTTCTGATTATGGGCTATATTATCAGTCTTCATCAAATGAAGAAACATTCTTTTTTGCAAAAGTAGAGAATCATACATTAGATAAAGAATATCGTTTTCAACATATATCTTATTATCAAGAGGCCAATAGCATTCGTTTACCAGAAACTTATGCTTTACAAATAGATATCAATGGAACAACAGAACTGATCAAAATAAACATGGAAGATGGTGAATGGTATGAAAGCTAAATCATATGTTGGTGCATTATATCAAATTATATTTGGTTTTATTTTCATTGTTTTTGATATTCGTATTCAAACCATTCAGTTTCTTCCAGATTGGATTGGTTATTATCTTTTTTATAAGGCTATTGATGTGATTGGAGAATATGAGGAAAGTACAAAATTATTAAGACCATTGATTGTGATTTTAGGAGTGTATAATGGAATCGTATGGATTTTAATGATCATAAATGTTTCTATAGAGAGCTTTGATATGTTACAACTATTTATGAATATTATTTCCATTTATATACAGTTTCAGTTATTAACGAATATTTCAAATATTGCTTTATCGCACCATTTTGAAAAGGAATCCAAGCGTTTAAACATATTAAGAACAATGAATGTGATTTCTGTAACATTCGTATCGTTTCCTGCTCGTTGGGTTTTTATACAGTATGTTCAAATTATCATCACATTATTTTATATTGTGATTGTCGTATTATTAATCTTGACTTTGATTGCATATGCAAAAAAAGAAAAGACGTAAAAAAAACTGGCATTTGCCAGTTTTTTAATACATTCCTCCAGGTGCCATTGGAGCAGGAGCAGGGTTTTCTTCTTTTATTGGAGCAACACCAGCTTCTGTTGTAATGAATAAAGCAGAGATACTTGCAGCATTCAATAAAGCACTACGAGTCACTTTTGTTGGATCAATGATACCTTTATCAAACATAGATACCCATTCTCCATCTTTTGCATCGAAACCTTGTCCATCTTCAACTTTCATTTGTTGTTCAACAATTTCATCACTGTTGAAACCAGCATTTTCTGCGATTTGTCCCATTGGAGCAAGTAATGCATCTAAGACAACTTTAATACCTTTTTGTTTATCAACGTTTGTATCTTTTAATTGATTCTTAAGGGCAACATAAGCATTCACTAATGTGACACCTCCACCCATAACAATACCTTCACTAACAGCAGCTTTTGTGGCATTTAAAGCATCTTCAATTCTTAATTTCTTTTCTTTTAATTCAGATTCAGTAGCTCCACCAACTTTAATAATTGCTACACCATTACTTAATTTACCTAATCTTTCAGCAAAATTTTTCTTATCATACTCTTGTTTTGCATTATTCATCTGTTCAGTGATTTCTTTCACACGTTGATCAATAGCAGCTTTATCACCAGCACCACCAATCATTGTTGTATGATCTTTTGTAATATGAATCTTTTTAGCAGAACCTAAATCCGTCATTTGCATATCTTTTAAATTCATATTTAAGTCTTTACTATAGAATTTTGCATTTGTTAAAATAGCAATATCTTGTAAGATTTCTTTTTGATTATCACCAAAACCAGGAGCTTTTGTAGCCACAACATTAAATGTTCCTCTTAATTTATTAACAACTAATGTTGAAATGACTTCCTGTTCAAAATCATCAGCAATTAATAATAATGGTTTATTAGATTGCATCACTTGTTCTAGAATTGGTAAGATTTCTTGAACAGTATTGATTTTTTGATCTGTTACCATAATGAAAGGATTATCTAAATCAATAGTCATTTTTTCTCTATCTGATACCATATATGGAGAAACATAACCTTTATCATATTGCATACCTTCAGCAACTTCTAATTCAGTATCAAAGCTATTAGATTCATCAACACTGATAACACCATCTCTACCTACTTTTTCCATTGCTTGAGCAATATATTGACCAATTTCTTTATCTCCAGAAGAAATAGTTGCGACACTTTCAATATCATTGCTTGTTTCTACTTTATGAGATTTATCTAAAATATATTTAGCAACTTCCTTACTTGCATAATCAATACCTTCACGCATTAAAACAGGATTTGCACCTTTTTCAACAGCTTTTAAACCATTTTGAATCATACTTTGAGCTAAGATTGTTGCTGTTGTTGTTCCATCACCAGCTACATCATTTGTTTTATTAGCAACTTCATATACTAATTTTGCTCCCATGTTTTCAAAAGCATCTTCTAATTCAATTTCTTTAGCAATAGAAACACCATCATTCGTAATTAAAGGTGAACCATAACCTTTGTCTAAAACAACATTACGTCCTTTAGGACCAATTGTTACTTTTACAGCATCTGCTAAAGTATTGACACCATTTAACATAGCATCTCTTACATCTTTAGAAAAACGAATTTCTTTACTCATCTTAATTCCTCCTATTCAACAATAGCTAAAATATCTTCTTCTTCTAAAATCATATATTCATCGTCATTATCTTTAAACTTCGTTCCAGAATATTCTTTGAAAATAACTGTCATACCTTCTTTTAAATGATCATCACATTTAGGTCCAACAGCAACAACTGTTGCTTGATTACTAGCTTGTTCCTTTGGACTCGTTAAAATGATTCCACTGGCTGTCTGTGTTTCAGCCTTTTCTTTTTTTAATATCACATAATCATGTAATGGTTTTAACATTTGTATTCCTCCTTATTTAGCACTCATATATCTTGTTTGCTAACAACTATTATTATAGCATGATATATGAACTGAATATGAACTTTTAGCACTATGATTTTAAAAGTGCTAAAATCCTTAAAATATATGAAATAATATTTTTATTTAGACTTCTCTTTTGTTATAATTTAAAAAAAGGAGAAGATTATGGCAAAAAAATATGAGAGATTTATAAAAACTTATAGTTCAGAAAAAATACTTCAAACTTCTGAAATATGGGTTGATAAAGAAACAGGTGTGAATTATCTTTTTCATAGTAATTCCGTTGGTGCAGGACTGACAGTATTAGTTGATAGAGAAGGAAGACCTATTATTACAACGGTATTTCCAGATGAAGAATAGGAGGACGACATGAAAGCTGTATTTAATCATTGTAATATTAATGTTACAAACTTAGAAAAAAGTATCACATTTTATCAAAAAGCATTAGGACTTACTGTTGTCAGAGAAAAGGAAGCATCGGATGGAAGTTTTAAACTTGTTTATCTGACTGATTGTGAAGCCTCTTTTCAATTAGAATTGACATGGCTAAAAGATCATCCACAGGCTTATGAATTAGGTGAAAATGAAAGTCATATTTGTTTTGTTGTTGATGATTATGAAGCATATCATCAATTGCATCAAGACATGGGATGCATATGTTTTGAAAATGAAGCAATGGGACTTTATTTTATTCATGATCCTGATGATTACTGGCTGGAAATTGTACCACAAAAATGAGCAAAGAACCTTTGTGCAAAAGGTTCTTTTTATACGAGAATTTCAAATGTCTGATTTTGATGGGTAACAGGCAGGATTTGAGCATGATAGGGATTATTTAAATGTTCTTGTAAGAGAAGTTTTGTTGTTTCGTAATGTCCAAAATAGTGAATTGGTAAAATGTATTTTGTAGGAACTTGTTTTAAAAAAGCATTTAAGCCTAATAAATAGTCTTTTTCTTGACGGATATCCACAACAACACAAGCAAGGTCAACTGGTTCTTTGATAGAACAGATTTCTTGGAGGTAAGTCTGTTTTTGATATATATTGTCTTGTTCTGGTTCACCTTCCCAATGCCACCAATGAAGATCACCAGCATGATATATTGTCTGATTTTCCACATGGACAAGAAAAGCACATCCTTCATCAGTAGAAAGCAGTGTGGAAATAGATAAATCATCTATTTGATAAGTTTGATGTATATCTACATAATATGCATCATATTTATGACGCAGTGTATTGGATAAAATATAAGTGATTTGAGGATGATGAATTTTAAAAATATTGGGATTATAATGATCATAATGACGATGAGAAACAAAAACATAAAGAGGTTTCTCTTGATTAAGGTGAAGTTCACCTTGATAATAATCAAATAAAAGCAAATGATTGTCTAACTCGACTAAACAACCACTATGATATAAATGTGTAACTTTCATATAAAAAAAGATAACATGCAAACATGTTATTCTTCTTCTCCGTCATCATAATTTGAAACATTGTGATAAACTTCATCAACATCATCACAATCATTTAATAATCCCATTAATCTATCAAATAACATCATATCATCACCTTCAAGTTCAACATATTCTTGAGGTGTTGTTGTAATATCATCTACATCAAATTCAATATCTTCTTTAACAGCTTCAATAGCAGTTTTAATTTTATTTAAATCTGTTGGTTCACCAGTGATTTTAATACGTCCATCTTCTAATGTTGTAATGTCTTTAGCATCAACATCTCCCATCACTAATGCTTCTAATACTTCATCTTCACTCATACCACTTAAAATAACTGTACTTTCAACATTATATAAATAAGCAACAGAACCTTCAGCTCCTAATTTAGATTTTGCTTTTGTAAATGCTGGACGAACTTGTGATATTGTACGATTGATATTATCTGTTAAACATTTCACGATTAATGTAGAATTACCTGGACCAAAACCTTCAAATTGAATAGGTTCATAATTTTCAGTCACACCACTTTTGACTTTATCAATAGCACGTTTAATAACATCAGCAGGAACTTGTTCTTTTTTTGCTTTGTCTACTAAACGTCTTAATGCTAAATTTCCATCTAATTCTGGTCCACCAGCTTTCGCTGTTAAATAAATTTCTTTTCCATATCGTGAATATAATTTTGCTTTTTTGGCAGCTGTTTTTGCCATTGCAACTTTACGCACTTCATGTGCTCTACCCATGATTAAACGCCTCCTTTAAAAATTCCTTTAGTATTATAAACATTTTTTAGTGATTTTTCAATAAAAAATGGTATAATCACTATATTTCATCATGAGAGATTAAAGAAAGGAGTCTGCCGTGAAAAAAATTGTTATTGTTGGAGCAGGAGCATCTGGTGTTTATTTATCACTTTTATTAAAACAACAAATGCCCCAAAATCAAATCATAGTTTTAGAACAAAATAAATCCCCATTAAAAAAATTATTAGCTACAGGAAATGGAAGATGTAATCTATCCAATAGAAAGATGCATTCACAATATTATCAAAGCGATCAACTCAAAATGGTTCAATCAATTATTCAAGATTTTGATATGGTTGAACAAATGCAAAAAATAGGACTCTATTGTGTTTATCAAGGTGATTTGCTTTATCCTAAAAGTGAACAGGCATTGTCTGTGAGAAACGTTTTCATGCAGCGTAGTGAAGAAGCTGGGGTTGTCTTTCAATATGAACAGGAAGTTTTACAAATTCAACGACAAAAGCATCAATATCTCATCAAAACAAATTCTCAAAATATTATCGCTGATGTTATTGTATTGGCGATGGGAAGTGAAGCAGGGAAACTTTCTGGAATGAATACATCACGTTATGAGATTTTAAAACAAATGCATTTAAAAGTAGTTGAACCAGTGCCTTCGCTTGTGCAATTTTATACATCTCCTGTCTTGAAATCTTTAAAAGGTGTAAGAGTTAAAGGAACATTTTCGTTAGTTGAAAATGAAAAATGTATCCATCAGGAAAAAGGAGAATTATTATTTACTGATTATGGTGTTAGTGGAATTGCAGTGATGCAATTATCATCTTTTTATCAAAAGCATCATCATTATCAATTATATATTGATTTTTTTGATGAATTAAGTCACAATCAGTTATGTCAATTATTGTCTAAACAATCTTCTTTATTTTTAGAAGGATTGATGAATCATAAGATTGCCAAAGCATTTCAAAAATATCAGTATCTTTCAATAGACCAGCTTGTATCATTATTGAAGCATTATCCATTAGAAATCAAAGGAATCAGAGAAGCTTCTTATGCCCAAGTTATGAAAGGAGGTCTATCTTTAAAGGAAGTAACAGAAGATTTGGAATTGAAACAATATCCATGTATTTATGCAATGGGAGAAATTTTGAATGTTGCAGGGATGTGTGGGGGTTATAATTTACATTTTGCTTTTGCTAGTGCTTATCGTGTTGCAAAAGCAATAGAAAGGAATGTCTATGTTAAGAATTCATAATTTAAAAGTTAAGCTTGGTGAAAAACGTTATGCAAAAATCATTTCTCAAAGTTTAAATGTTCGTGAAAAAGAAATTCAAAATGTTTCGCTTGTCAAACAATCTTTGGATGCCAGAAGACAAAATGTCCATTGGATTTGTAGTTTTGATTTTACTGTTTCCAATGAAGAACAGTTTTTAAAAAGATTTCCTCAGCTTCAAAAAGTACAACCTTATCAATATCAGTATTTACCATCAAATGATCAAAAAGTCATGATTGTCGGTAGTGGTCCAGCCGGACTGTTTTGTGCCTATGTTTTGGCTATGAGTGGTCAAAAGGTTACAGTGATAGAAAGAGGACAGGAAATTGAAAAACGTGAAAAAGCGGTTCAAGATTTGCTTGAACATGGTCTATTACATAGTGAAAGCAATATTGCTTTTGGAGAAGGTGGTGCAGGAACTTTTTCAGACGGGAAATTGACAACAGGTGTAAAAAATAAGCGTATTCGCTATATTTTAGAAACATTTGTAAAGTTTGGAGCACCAGAGGATATTTTATATCTGCATAAGCCACATATTGGAACAGATTATTTACGACAGGTTGTTCAAAATATGCGTAAGTTTTTAGTGTCGAAAGGTGTCACTTTCTTATTTGAAACAAAAATGATTGATTTTCAAAAAACAGAAAGTGGTTATCAGATAACAGTTTTACAAAATTATCAAAAGAAGATTTTGAATAGTGATTTACTTGTTTTAGCCATTGGACATAGTGCCAGAGATACATATGAAATGCTATATCAAAAAGGTATCCCTCTCCAACAAAAGCCTTTTGCTGTAGGAGTTCGTATTGAACAATCGCAACAGAAAATCAATCAGATTCAATACAAGAAAAGTGCCTCATCACCATATTTAAAGGCGGCCAGTTATAAGTTGGCTGTGCAAAGTGGAAAAAGAGGTGTTTATACATTTTGTATGTGTCCCGGTGGTGTTGTTGTACCATCACATCATGAAGAACAGACACTTTGTGTCAATGGGATGAGTTATTATGCCAGAGATGGTCAAAATGCCAATAGTGCCATTCTGGTTACAGTATCAACGGATGATTTTGAAAGTTCCCATCCATTAGCTGGTATTGCCTTTCAAAGAGAACTTGAACATAAGGCTTTTGAATTGGGTGGGAGCAATAACTTTGCACCAGTACAAAGAGTGCAGGATTATTTACATCATGAAGTGAATCCCTTAGGTCAAATTAATCCAACTTATCGTCCGGGTTATCGTGTATGTGATTTGAATGAACTGTTCCCTGATTTTATCAATCAGGCACTGCATGATGGTCTTATTCAAATGAATCAAAAAATGCATGGATTTATAGATGAAGATACAATCATCACAGGTATTGAAGCCAGAAGTAGTGCACCTGTTCGTATTTTAAGAGATGCTTCTTATCAATCATGGGAAGGTTTATATCCAATAGGAGAAGGAGCTGGATATGCTGGAGGAATTATGTCATCAGCTATTGATGGAATCATGTGTGCAGAACAGATTTTAAAAAAATAGGAAGGAATTGTCTTTAATTCCTTTTTATTATGTAAATTTTTGTTATTGTGATGACATTGTTTTTTTTTAGATGAAAATATGTTACACTTATAAAAAGGGTGGTATCAATATGAGTGCTTTAATTGAATTTAAAAATATTGTTAAAAGTTATACGATGGGGGATATAACGATCAATGCCAGTGATGGGGTTAATTTTATTGTGAATAGAGGGGAATTTGTCGTCATTGTTGGGGCTTCTGGAGCTGGAAAGACGACTATTTTAAATTTACTGGGAGGAATGGATTCACCAACCAGTGGTTCTATTCTTGTTGATGGCGAAAATATTGCTTTATATGATGAAAAGAAATTAACAGAATATCGCCGTAATGATATAGGGTTTGTATTTCAGTTTTATAACCTTGTACAAAACTTAACGGCTTTAGAAAATGTCGAATTAGCATCACAGATTTCTCAAAAACCTTTGGATGCCAGAAATGTTTTAGAGCGTGTTGGTTTAGCTGATCGAATGATGAACTTTCCTGCACAATTATCTGGTGGGGAACAACAACGTGTTGCCATAGCAAGAGCGATTGCTAAAAATCCAAAACTTTTGTTATGTGATGAACCAACTGGAGCATTGGATTATCAGACGGGGAAGGCAATTTTATCTTTATTAAGGGAAATGTGTGATACTTATCAGATGACAGTCATTGTGATTACTCATAACTCTGCTTTAGCACCGATGGCAGATCGTGTGATTCATTTAAAAAATGGAAAGGTCAATGGGGTTGAAATCAATGAAAACCCACAACCAATCGAGGAAATTGAATGGTAAAAAGAAAGAAAAAAGCTTATTGGAAAAATCTCAGAAAAACAATTTTAACATCTAAAGCAAGATTTTTTTCCATTTTTGCGATTGTATTTTTAGGTGCGGCTTTTTTTGCAGGGTTAAGAAATACACCGGGAACAATGACTCAATCAATGGATCATTACTTGGACAAACACCATTATGCTGATTTAACATATATGGCATCATTAGGTTTTTCCAAAGATGATATTAGTGAAATTCAAAATATATCGGGTATTGAAGATATTCAATATGGTTATCAATTTGATGCTTTGATTCATCATAATGATTCACTGGCAGGAGTTACTGTTTACGCCAGTGAACAATATGATCAAGATATGCTTAATCAACCTTATCTGGTTGATGGGCGTTATCCTCAAAAAGACAATGAATGTGTCATTGATGAAGAAATGCTGGCAGAAGATTATCAGATTGGTGACGAGATTTCTATTCATAATGATCAAGGTGAAAAGACTTTTAAAATCGTTGGTGTTGTGAATGATGTTCGTTATATTGCTATTACGGATCGTGGAACGAATACTTTGGGTGATGGAACGAATGCTGGATATATTGAAATTTTAAATGAAAACAATGATTTTTTAGCTATGCCAGAAGATCTTTATGAATTACGTGATGAAGATATTTTATATAATCAGATTTCTGTCTGTGTAAAGGGAGCTAAAGAAT
The DNA here is from genome assembly GCF_002160865.1 of Massiliimicrobium timonense. Taxonomy (GTDB): domain Bacteria; phylum Bacillota_I; class Bacilli_A; order Erysipelotrichales; family Coprobacillaceae; genus Allocoprobacillus. The sequence continues at coordinate 33,149 of NZ_NFLJ01000009.1, read as the reverse complement.
ATAATGTTTTCAGTGAGGCATATGATGATTATATTGAAGATGTGAATACAAAAATAAAAAGTACTTTATCATTAAAAATGAGTCGCTTGTATGAAGATTTGACAAGTGATGCCAAAACAAAATTAGATGAAGCCCAAAAAGAATATGATGAAGGTTATCAGACATATAGTGATTCTAAAGATTTGTTTGATGAAAAGATATTAGAGGCTAAAATTCAATTAACGAATGCGAAAATCACATTGGCTACAAAAGAAGCTGAATATTTAAAAGCTCAATCAACAGCATCTTCACAAATTCAAGACATGTTAGAAACAATTGAAAGTACGAGTGAGGAGTTAAAAGGAAATTTAGAAAGTTTACAAAAAGAACTTGAGAATTATCAAAATGAAAATACTGAAAATATTTCTCCAGAAGTGCAAAAATCAATAGCTAGTTTAGAAAAAATGGGAGATATTCTTAAAAATGCATCTTCCTCATTAGATGGATTGACGCAATTGAATGAAGCTTCTATTGCGATTGAAAAGGCTAAGCTTGAAATTCAACAACAAGAAAATCAATTGACTTTAGAAGAACTGAAAACAAATAATGAATTAGAAAAAGCTCAAGACAAATTAGATCAGGCAAAATCGCAGTTAGATGAAGCCAGAGATCAAGTGGATCAGATTCCTAAAGGAAGGCTTTATACTTTAACACGTCATGAAAATTCAGGACTTGTGAATTTTGATTCTAATAAGGATTCTATTTCTTCTATTGCAGATATTTTCCCATTAATGTTCTTCCTTGTATCAGCTTTGGTTTCATTAACAACAATGACGAGAATGGTGGAAGAACAAAGAAGTCAAAGTGGAACATTACGTGCTTTAGGTTATTCTAAATGGGATGTCATGAAGCAATATATCATATATGTTATTTTTGCAACCTTTTTTGCCTGTATTTTAGGAATTGTTTCTGGAACACAATTTTTCCCACGTATTATTTATTATTTATATAATTTAATGTTATTTCAAGTGGATGCACCTATTTCGATTTATGCCAGTACATGGGTTTTGCTGGAAACAGTTTTTATATCGGTATTTGTTATTTTGGCAGTCACACTCTTTGTTTGTATGAGTGAATTGAATTTGATGCCAGCGGTCTTAATGCGACCTAAAGCACCAAAAGTTGGAAAACGTATTCTTTTGGAAAGAATTCATTGGTTATGGCGTCGTTTGTCTTTCAATCAGAAAGTAACAATGCGTAATATTTTTAGATATAAGAAACGCTTCTTTATGTCTGTGATTGGGATTGCTGGATGTACAGCTTTAATTATTACCGGCTTTGGTGTTAAATCTTCTGTATCACAGGTTGTTGATAAACAATATCAAGATGTTTTTACATATGATTATCTTGTTCGTTTAGAAGATAGTGTTTCAACCAAAACAGCACAGAATTATCAAAAAGATTTATTGAATCGTAGCGAAGTTGCAAATGTGGAATATGTTTTAAATAAGAGTATTAATATCTTAAAAGATAAAGAAGATTTATATGGTTCATTAATTGTTTATCAATCAATGGATAATATGAAAAACTTTGTTCAGTTTAGAAATTATCAGACATATAAAGATTTAGTTCTTGATGATGAAGGTGTTATTTTAACCGCAAAAGCAGCTGAATTGCTTGGTGTGGAAGATAATGATACAATTGATATTGAACTCAATGAAACAAAGTATAGTGTAAAGGTTTCAGGTATCACAGAAAACTATTTTATGAATTATATTTATATGTCCCAGACTTTATATGAATCATTGACATTACAGGATCTGGAAGTGAATAATGCGTTCTTGATTTTACAGGATGATCGTGCTTCGAGTCAAAAAACACTGGAAGCTTATATGCAGGACAAAGGTTATGGAAATTTAACCAATGTATCATCAATTGGTGAAGAATTTGATAAACAGGTTCAAAGTGTAAATCTGGTTGTTGTTATTTTGATTGTCTGTGCAGGAGCTTTAAATTTCATTGTCCTTTATAACTTGACAAATATTAATATTCAAGAACGTAAAAGTGAGATTGCAACGATTAAAGTTTTAGGTTTTAGACGTAAAGAAGTTTATGACTATATCTTTAGAGAAAATGTTCTTTTATCAGTGATTGGTTCTTTACTGGGAATGATTTTTGGTTATTTCCTTCACAAGTTTATTATTTTGACGGTGGAATTGGATATGACAATGTTTGTTAGACAATTAAATATCAGTAGTTATATATATGCTATTATTATGACTTTAGGTTTTACTTATTTTATTAATTTCACAATGCGACATGTTTTAAATAAGGTTGATATGGTGGAATCTTTAAAGAGTATTGAATAGGGAGTGGAATCATCCACTCCTTGTTTTATAAAATAATATATTTTTTATTAAATAAATAAATATTTTTATTATTTTTAGAATATTTAAAAAATAATATTATTTTTTATTGACTTGTATCAAATGATAAGTATAATAATGAATATATTTAAAAAAAGGGGAGAGATATATGAATATAAAAAAAGTTATGTCTTTAATGGCTGTGTCAAGTATGTTGGTTGCTTGTGGTGGAGGAACTGGTGGTTCTTCGGCTACAGAATTAAAAGATGGGGATACAATTAAAATTGGATTTGTTGGTCCATTAACTGGAGAAACATCAACTTATGGAATTCCAGTTAAAAATACTATTGAACTTGCCATAGAAGATTATAATAATTCTGATGATGCAAAATATAAAGTAGAATTACTAGCTGAAGATTCTCAAGGTAAGGAAACAGATGCTGTAAATGCTTATAAAAAATTAGTTGGTGAAAAGGTTGTTGGAATTGTTGGTCCGGTTATTACGGCTGAAGGTTTAGCTTTAGGAGAGGCATCTAAAGCTGATGGAACACCAATTGTTTCACCAAGTACTTCTGGTGATAGTATTACTTTAAATAATGATGGAAGTACAAGAAGCAATTATTTTAGAACATGCTCTAATGACTCAATGGGTGGTCAGACAATTGCGACAGCTATTGGTGATGGTCGTATTAATGTTAAGAAGGTTGCTATTTTAACAAATAGTGGTAGTGATTATAGTCAGGGATGTACAGATTCATTTGTTGCTCAGGCAAATAAAGATGGTACACAAATTGTATTACAAGAAAAATATCCAAAGGATACAAAAGATTTTGGAAGCTATATTACAAAAGTAAAACAATCAGGTGCAGATGCTGTTTATATTCCAGATTATTATGAAATGATTGCAACTATGGTTGGTCAATTTAAAAATGCTGGTTACAACGGTACATTCTTAGGAACTGATGGTTGGGATGGCGTTTTATCAGTTAAAGATGTTGATAAATCTATTTTCAATGGAGCTTATTATACAAATACATTCGATGACCGTGTAGAAGATGTACAAAATTATGTAGCTAAATATAAAGAAAAATATAACAGTGATACAAACATGTTTGGAACAATGGCTTATGATGCAACTTGGGTATTATTAAAAGCCGTTGAAGCTGCTGGAACAACTGATTATGCTAAAATTTGTGAACAGTTAGAAAAGACAAATTATGATGGTATTACAGGTCATTTTGAATTTGATGATCAACATAATCCAACAAAAGAATTGGTTGTTAAAACTATTAAAAATGGTGAATATAGTTATTTAGATTAGAAGAAAAATAAAGGAGATTTTTCTCCTTTATTTTTTTAAGTCAGGAGGTTTACAAATGGAATTTTTAACACAAATCATCAATGGATTGAGTACGGGTGGAATGTATGCACTTGTTGCCATTGGTTATACAATGGTATATGGGATTGCTAAAATGATCAATTTTGCTCATGGTGAAATTATTATGGTTGGTGCATATCTGGCTTATGTGATGACAACTATGGTGCAGACACCCATTATTGTCAGTGTTTTAGTAGCAATTGCTGGATGTGCTTTATTAGGTGTTGTGACAGAAAAAGTGGCTTATAAGCCCCTTAGAAATAGTGGGAGTTTAGCTGTTTTAATTACTGCTATTGGTGTCAGTTATCTGTTACAGAACTTATTTTTGATTTTATTTGGCTCTGCTGCCAGAACTTTTCCTCAATATATGCCTAGTGGTACAGTATCTTTTTTTGGAGCTCATATTACGTATGTCGCTTTGCTTTCACTTATCTTAACTTTTATTTGTACTGGATCATTGCTTTTGTTTATAAACAAAACAAAATTGGGAAAAGCAATGCGTGCTGTCAGTGAAGATCGAGGAGCTGCAGAATTAATGGGAATCAATGTGAATACAACCATTTCTCTAACATTCGCCATTGGTTCTGGTTTAGGAGCTATTGCAGGTATTATTTATGGTATGAGTTATTCTTTGATTAATCCATATTTAGGTGCCATGTTAGGTATCAAAGCTTTTATAGCAGCTGTTCTTGGTGGAATTGGAAGCATTCCAGGAGCAATGGTAGGTGGATTGATTATTGGTGTTGCTGAAGCATTTACAATTTCATATATTTCATCTGCTTTTTCAGATGCAGTTGTTTTTGGTATTTTAATCTTTATTTTATTAGTTAAACCAGCAGGATTGTTTGGTCAGAATATGAGAGAGAAAGTGTAGGTGATAGGGATGAAAAAGAAACAAATAAAAGATTTGATTATATCCTTTATCATGGCGCTGATTATTTATGGAATCATTATGTTTTTAATGAGTGCTGGAATTGTTGACTATTATTGGTCAGGAATTCTCATTATGGCTTGTATCAATGTTATTTTAGCAACAAGCTTGAATTTAGCGAGTGGTTATTTAGGACAGTTAACTTTAGGACATGCTGGATTTATGTCCGTAGGAGCTTATACATCTGCTTTATGTAGTTTATATCTTCATTTCCCATTTTTATTAAGCTTATTGATTGGTGCTATTGCTGCCTGCCTGATTGGCGTTGTTATTGGTATACCAACATTAAGATTAAAAGGTGATTATCTTTGTATCATTACTTTAGCATTTAATGAAATCATACGTGTTATTATGCTTAATTTAAGTATTACAAATGGTGCCAAAGGATTGATGGGATTTCAAGCAATGAATATTGATTTTTCTGTCTATTTTTTAAGTGCTGTGATTACAATCTATGTCATTTACTGTATTGTTAAATCACGTCATGGGCGTGCCATTATTTCTATTTGTGAAGATGAAACAGCCAGTGAGTTGTCTGGTATTCCTACATCATATTATAAGATCTTAGCTTTTGCTATTTCAGCTTTTTTTGCAGGGATTGCAGGAGGATTATATGCTCAATATATGGGAATGCTGGTTCCTTCTACATTTGATTATAATAAATCAGTAGAAATTTTAGTTATGGTTGTATTAGGTGGATTAGGAAATTTAAAAGGTTCTATTATAGCAGCTATTATCATGACGATATTGCCAGAGTATTTAAGAGCATTTGCAGATTATCGTATGTTACTTTATGCAATTGTTTTAATTGCTGCAATGATTATCAAAGAAAAAAATTTAGTGCCTCGTATTAAAGCTAAATTTTTTAAGAATAAGACTGTGGAGGTGGATGACTGATGAGTTTGTTAAAAGCAGAGGGATTAGGAATCCAATTTGGTGGTTTAAAAGCTGTTGATGAGTTTAATTTTGAAATGGATAAAGATCAATTATATGGTTTGATTGGACCAAATGGAGCTGGAAAAACCACTGTATTTAATTTGTTGACAGGTGTTTATAAACCAACGAGTGGACAAATACTTTTTGATGGGAAGTCACTTTTAAAGATGACACCTACGCAAATTACACAATTAGGGATTGCAAGAACATTTCAAAATATTCGATTGTTCAAAAAGATGAGTGTTATTGATAATGTTAAGGTTGGATTGCATCATTCTCAAAATTATTCATTATTATCATCTATTCTTCATCTTCCAAGTTATTTTAAAGGTGAAGAAGCTATGCAGGAAATGGCTATGAGCTTACTTCGTGTTTTTGATTTAGAAAAATATGCTGATGTCAAAGCTGGAAATTTACCATATGGAAAACAACGTAAACTCGAAATAGCAAGAGCACTTGCAACGGCACCTAAACTTCTTTTATTAGATGAACCTGCAGCTGGGATGAATCCTATTGAAACAGAAGAATTAATGGAAACGATAAAGATTGTAAGAGAAAAATTTTCTATTGCGATTTTATTGATTGAACATGATATGAAACTTGTTATGGGGATCTGTGAAAAAATTGCAGTCTTAAATTTTGGTACAGTCTTAGCGTTTGGAACTCCAGATGAAATTAAAAATAATCCTGATGTGGTTGCAGCATATTTAGGAAATGAAGAATAGGGGGATGACCATGTTAAAAGTTGATCATTTAAATGTTTATTATGGTGTGATTCATGCTATTAAAAATGTAAGTTTTGAAGTGAATCAAGGTGAGATTGTGGCTTTGATTGGAGCTAATGGGGCTGGAAAGACATCTATCATGCATGCTATTAGTGGATTGGTAAAACCTAAAAGTGGTACGATATCTTTTATGGGGGATGAGATTACAAAACTTCCTGCACATAAAATTATTGCCAAAAATTTAGCTCAAGTTCCTGAGGGTAGACGTATTTTTGCTCAATTAACGGTTCAAGATAATTTGGAAATGGGTGCTTATTTACGTACGGATAATAAAATAGGACAAGATTTAGAAAAGGTTTATCAAAGATTTCCACGTTTAAAGGAACGTAGAAATCAATTGGCTGGAACACTGTCAGGTGGAGAACAGCAGATGTTAGCAATGGGGCGCGCATTAATGTCAAAACCAACGCTATTATTGTTAGATGAACCATCAATGGGGTTATCACCTATTTTGGTTAATGAAATTTTTGACATTATTAAAAGTATTAATAAAGATGGAGTAACGGTGTTATTAGTTGAACAAAACGCAAATAAAGCACTTTCAATTGCTGATCGTGCTTATGTCCTTGAAACTGGAAATGTGATTGTGTCAGGGAAAGCCAATGAAGTGGCAAATAATCCAAAGGTAAGAGAAGCTTATCTTGGTTAAAGAAGATTGGAATGATCTTCTTTTTTAATGAATTTTAATACCCTTTTTTTGAGAGGGAAAAAGGCGTTCACCATAGGCTTTTAAAATAAAAGAAATATATATCAGACTGCAAAGATAACAGGCATCATGTGATAGGGATAATGAAGTGATGAAAGGATGTATATGATAAAGAAATACACCACTTAAAACACACCATAATAAAAAGTATGATAAACATATCCTTCCTTGATAATGCAAGTGATGATGTGAATAATCCCAACAACGTGTATGAAAACATTTTTCGATATAATAACTGCTTACAAGTTCTAAAAGTGTCATCAAGATACCACCTATAAGACAAGTAAAAACAACGGGTAAAGTTATCAAAACAGGCTGACAAAGAATGAGGATACAGGCACCAAAACCATATAAGGGAATATATGGACCTTTCAATAATCCAGAGGAACACCATTTTTTTTGAAATAATGAAACATAAAAAGACTCAAGCCAATATCCTAAAAAACAATAAATTGAAAAATAGACAATAATCATAACATTCTCCTTTTTGTATTTTATTTTATGAAAAAACTGTCAAAATATGATTAAATATGGACAAATGAGTTCATAATTTGTATGAAAATAGTTATAAATTCAAAAAAAGTTAATTAAAAAAACATTGATTTAATCAATATAATTTCAATTTCTTAAGAATTTCTTAAGAAAGTTGTGGACTTTTTGTGAACGTTGTTTTATAATTCTAATTGGGTATATTATTGAAAGGAGGCAACGAATGGATAGTAATATTAAGACGAATTTATTAGAAATGATGCAAGAACATGTTTTAAAACGTAAAGCCATGTTCATTCCGATGTTATGTATTTCAACATTTGGTTTGGTTGGTTATGCAGCTGTTGATAAAGAAAAACCAACAATCGAAGCTAATAAGATTGAAGTTCTTTATGGAACAAAGCTAGATAAGACGATGTTCGCTATTTCTGATAATCGTGATTCCCTAGACGCTATGGATGTAAAGATTGATGATACATCATATGATGCATATCAATTAGGTATATATAACGTCGAAGTAACTGCAACCGATATGTTCTCAAATATAAGTACAAAGGTTGTTCAAGTAGAAGTTGTTGATAAAACAGCTCCTGAATTGAAGCCAGTAGGTGGAAGTCAAGGTTATGTTATTAATGTGGAAGCGAATGGAAGTAAAGATGTGGCACAATATGTCAATGCTTCAGACAATGTTGATGGTGATGTCACACCATTCATTGAAACAAATAAGAAACTTGATACTTCAAAATTAGGATCACAAATGATTGAATTGAGTGTTTCTGATAATGCCGGAAATACAACACAACAAACATTTGAATTCTATGTTTCAGATACAACTGCACCTACGATTAGTTACAAGAAGGGATCTACAGTTACAGTAGACTATGGTTCTCAGTTTGACTATTCAGATTATGTCAAAGTTTCAGATAACTTTGATAAGACTGTTAAATCTATTGATGTAGATGGAACAGTAAATACGAAAAAGGATGGTAAAACAACTTTAAAAATTACTGCTAAAGATTCTTCTGGAAATACATCTGAAAAATCATTAACAGTAAATGTTGGTGACTTAAGTGCACCGAAGATTAGTTTATCTAAATCTTCAGTTGAAATTACAAAAGGTAAGAGCTTTAGTGCTAAGAAATATCTAGAGAGTGCAACTGACAACAAAGATGGAAATCTGACTTCTAAAGTCAAAATCAGTAGTTCTGTTAACACAAAAAAAGCTGGTAAGTATACAGTCACATACAGTGTGTCAGATAAAGCTGGAAATTCAACTTCTAAATCTTTGAAAGTCACAGTTGTTAATCCAGATGATATTGCTCCTAATAAAGGAATGGTAGCTACTGCAAAATCACGATTAGGATGCCCATACAAATGGGGTGCGACTGGACCAAGTTCATTTGACTGTTCAGGATTTACTCAATGGGTATATCGTAAAAACGGTAAGAGTATCCCGCGTACATCTAGTGCACAAAAGAGTGGAGGAAGAACAATTTCTCTATCTAAAGTAAAACCAGGTGATATTGTTTGGCGTCCAGGTCATGTAGGAATCTACGTAGGTGGTGGTAGAGTTATTCACTCTCCACATAGTGGGGCTGTTGTTAGCTACACAAGTCTAAGTGGATTTACTTGTGGTGTAAGATATTAATGATCAAAAACTGTAATGAATTGATTTCATTACAGTTTTTATTTTGGTATAATGAAAGAAAATGAGGTGATAGAAATGTATATTGGAAGTCAGGCTTTGATGAAAAGATATGATGCCTGTTTATTAGAACAGGGATATACTATTGAAGAACTGGTGGATAAAGCAAGTGATTGTTTGTATAAACATATGTCAGGTCATTCTTTTGCAATTGTCTGTGGACCAGGCAATAATGGGGCGGATGGTTTATCTCTTGCTATCAAGCTCTTTCAACAAAAAAAAGAAGTTCATGTTTTTATCTTTGATAATGGCGAACATCTTTCTCAAGCCAATTTATATTATCTACAACAATGTTATGATTTATCTATCCCTGTTTCTTTATTTCAACAGGATAATTTAGATGCACTGATTCAATGTATGGATTCATGTGAAACCATTGTGGATGCAATTTTTGGGTTTGGGTTAAACAGTTGTCCAAGAGGAATTTATCAAAGTGTCATTGAAGAAATAAATCAGTTATATGATCATGAAGTGATTGCTGTGGATATTCCAACAGGGTTACAATGTAATACAGGGAAGCCTTATCAAAGTGTTGTTTATGCAACGAAGACAATAACTTTGAGTGCGATAAAAAATGGTTTTTTGAATCCCGATAGTCGCTTTTTTACGGGAGAAGTCATTGTTGAAATGCTTGATGCAAGAGATGTTGGAGAGGCAGCTGGTTTGTATCAAATGGGCAATGCAAAGATGATCATTCCATTATTAAAAGAAAGAGTCTTTGATGGTTATAAAGGAACATATGGATATACTTGTCTGATTACAGGATGTCAGGAGTATAAAGGTGCGGCTTTACTGAGTGCTAAAAGTTGTGTCTATAGTGGAAGTGGGATTACGACTGTTATGAGCGATGAAAGTGTTATTAATGCTTTGACACAGTTTTGTCCAGAGGCAACAGCTGTTTTAAGACCACCTGTTTTACAAAAAGATGATTTTGTGAAATATGATGCATTATTGATTGGATGTGGCTTAGGACAAAGCTTAGATAGCTATCGTTATGTTATTGACTTATTGGAAAAAACACATCAGCCACTGGTTATTGATGGGGATGCTTTAACAATTTTATCGGCTCATGTTGATTTATTAAAAAATCAAAAGCGTGATATTATCTTAACGCCCCATTTAGGGGAATTTCAGCGTTTATGTCCTTTTCAAGATGATGATGATATGCTGGAAATAGCACAAAATTTTGCGAAAACATATCATGTGACATTGGTTTTAAAAGGACCATATACAATAGTGACGAATGGATATGAATCATATCGTGTTATGGCAGGTCATAAAGCAATGGCGACAGGGGGTATGGGAGATGTTTTAGCAGGTATCATTACAAGTTTTTTAGGACAAGGTTATCAAGCCATACAGGCAGCTTTATTAGGTGTTTTCATACATGGGTATACTGGTGAACAATTAGCCAAAAAAGCTTATACAGTGCTGCCATCACGCCTCATTGAACACTTACCAGAAGTGATGGATGAGATGATAAAAAGTAACCCGAAGGTTACTTTAGAGAAATCAGTGTAATATGACGATGAGGACTTTTATCTCGACGATAGGAGAAAAAGAGGTCCTCATTTTCTATTGTACAATAAGGAGAAACTGTAATATGACTTTGTGGAACGTGTAATTCTAATAATTGTTGTTGAATTAATCCTTTACTGTCTAAAAGATAAGCTCCATCTTCTTTTTGAATATAAAAGCGACTTGTATCAAAAGACATTTTCTTGACTAAATCAATAATATCATCTTTGGCTTCAAAATGACGTTGTTCAATGGAAGGACCAATATAAGCATAAATATGTTGTGGCTGACATCCTTCATTTTCAATTAAATGCTGTGTTACTTTTTTAACGATTTCACCTACTGTTCCTTTCCATCCTGAATGAATGGCAGCCACAATTTTTTGATCTCGACAATACAATAAAACAGGACAACAATCAGCATGAAAAGTCCATAACCATAAATGACGATCTCTTGTATACATCGCATCATAACCAATCAAAGCATCATCACGACTCCACATTCCTCTACCACCATCACTATGATGGACTTCAATAAAACGTGTAGTGTGTTGTTGTAAAGTGGCGACCATTTGAGAAAGATCGCTATGAAGTGTTTTGGCTAAGCGTTGACGATTTTCTAAAACTTGCTGATCATCAATGCCATTAAAGCTCATATTCATGATGCGTCCATGATCTTCGCGACAAGTTGTATAAGCTTCTATTTCATTAAAACAATTCCATTCTATTAATTTCATAATGACTCCTTTCAAAAGCCCTGCCTCTTTTGATGTTTTGACATACATTAAATAGTGAAGGAGGGATGAATAATGTTTCAACAATCTTGTGGTTGCCAAAACATGAACTCATGTTCATGTCAGGCTCAACAAATGAATAATGGATATATGAATGGTTGTCCACGACCACAACCTTTAGTAGCTCCTAAAAAAGTTTGTGTAACAAATCAAATTACACCTGTTCCGCAACCTGTGATTTGTCCTATTGAATGTCGTCGTGTTAACCATTGTATGTATTACCCAGTCTTTTATCCTGCTTATGAACAAACATTTGTCAATGCTTCTATGAATTCACCTTATGGATATCGTTAAAAAGACTTTCATCAGGATCAATGTAAATGGTTGAATAATGAGATAATATCACCTGACCAGGTTTACCACCTTGTGGCTTTTTCAATGTTTTGACTAATGTATAATTTACAGGTACGGACGAACTGTGCTTTCCTTTAGAAAAATAGGCGGCTAATTGACTGGCAAGACGAATGGTATATTCATCTAAATTCTGACTATGCACAACAACATGGCTTCCAGGCATGTCTTTGACATGAAACCACATATCATTTTTGGCAGCCATCTTAAAGGTAAGGTAATCATTTTGCAGATTATTCTTACCTACATAAATAGGAATCTGATCTTTAGTTATATAGGTTTCTATATGAAGTTTTTGAGGTCTATGCACCTGTTTTGTTTTTTTCTTTTTGAGATAACCTAAATTCTCTAATTCTTCTTTAATCTCTAAAGCATCATAATAAGAAGCGTTATCCATCATTGTGATTAAAGTATCAAAATAATGAATTTCATTTTCTGTAATTTGAATTTGTTCTTGAAGATGGGATAATGCTTTTTTTGCTTTTTGATATTTAGCGTAATATTTATTGGCATTTGTCTTTCCATCATATCTTTCATCTAAAGGAATCGTCATCATTGTACCATCATAATAATTTTCTACAGTGATTTCTTTTTGTCCTTTTTTTAATAAATGTAAATTAGCAAACAACAAATCTCCTTTAATACGTAAATCATCACTATTTTGGGATTCAAATAATGTCTGTTGTAGTTTGTTTAATTTATGAACATTTCTTTGATATTCATTTTGAATGAATTTAGCTAAATCCGATGTTTGTTGTTTAATACGATCTTTTTCATCGATTAAATCATAATGTTGATCTAAGCCATCAAAAAGCGGATAAGCCGTATACTCCTGATGTAAATGTGTAAGAGGAATAACATGGAAATATTCCTTATCTTCTTTTTTATGAATATACAATGTTGTGGAATGATGGAGTAACGTGATAATATCATGGAATGCTTCTCCATGATCCATGCGATATAAAACTTCTTTAGATAATTCTGGAGAGAATCCCTGATATGTTTTGGTTAAATTATCTGTTTCTATCCAATCTGTTGTATAAGGGTTGTATTTTTCAATTAAAGGTGGTTTTTGATATATTGCACCGGGTTGTAAAATACGAGCACTCATAGAAGGGGAAACACGTTTTAAACAATCAATAATTTTATTGTTGTGATATGTTAAAATAGCATTTGAGTGTTTTCCCATGATTTCTAAATAAATGTGATATTTTACTGTATCCTTTAATTCATTGACACCAATTATTTCAATATCAACAATACGATCTAGCTGCATTTGTGTTATTTTTTCAATATATGCCCCTTCCAGATGCTTTCTTAATAACATCGTTAAAGCATTAGGAGATGCAGGAGTTGGATAACTTAACTGTGTCAATTGCATTCTCGCATAAACAGGATGTATTGAAATGAGTAATTTGTAATTCTCTCTTTGAGCACGAATATGAAACAAAAGTTCATATTGTGAAATTTGATATATTTTATTAATTCTTCCTCGTGTGATTTGATTTTGTAGCTGTTCTACAACACGAGATAACATAATTCCGTCATAAGCCATTTTTCATCACCGTTAAATAGTATAACATATTTCAAAAAGAATTGACATTAAAGTTACATTCATGTAGTATTGTTTCAAAGGTGGTGGAGAGATTGAAGAAGGGACTTTTAATTATTTTAAGTGGACCAAGTGGTGTAGGGAAAGGAACAGTTCGTCAAGAGCTTTTTAAAGATGAAAGTTTGAATTTGGCTTATTCTATTTCTATGACAACAAGAAAACCTCGTCCAACTGAAAAAGAAGGTGTTGATTATTTCTTTGTCAGTGAAGCAGAATTTAAGGATAAAATTGAAAAAGGTGAATTGTTGGAGTATGCCCAGTTTGTAGGTAATTATTATGGAACACCTCAATTTTATGTTGAAAAGTTATTAGGTGAAGGTAAGAATGTTGTATTGGAAATTGAAGTTCAAGGGGCTTTGCAGGTCATGGCTAAATGTCCTCATGCATTAACGATTTTTTTAGTACCCCCATCAATGGAAGAACTGGAACGTCGTATTCGTGGTCGTCGTACAGAAGAAGAAAGTATTGTACAGGAACGACTTGCTAAAGCAAGAAAAGAAATAGCAACACAAAATGAATATAAATATGTTGTAGAAAATGATGATGTTGTTGCAGCTAAGAAAAAGATTGCTCAAATCATCCAAGACAATCTGTAAGCACCTTAGGGTGTTTTTTTAGGAGTTATGATGATGAGATGGAAAATGAGTTATTTATGGATAGGCATATGGCTTATCTTTTTGATTGTTGGTATGCAGACATCATGGTTTGATGCTTTAAGCAACAAAGGTTTTCAAATCATTCATCATGAATATTATCGTTTGATAACAGGGTTATTTTTACATGTGAATCTTTTACATTTTGCTGTGAATGCTCTAGCGATTTCATATCTTGATATCTATATTGACCAGCGTATAAAAGCAGGAACTTTATTTTTTATATCTTTGCTTGGAGGGACAATTGCTCACATTATTTTTAGTTTGATTTATCCAGAAAGTACCAGTGTTGGAGGGTCACCTGTTATCTTTAGTTTGTTAGGGTTCATTTTGATAATGCGTTCTATTTTACCAAAATTTCATTTTCGTTCTCTTTATGGAAAATGGATTATTGTTTATGTGATATTTGCACAAATTCCTTTCTTTTCAAACAATATATCAACATTTGTTATTCATTTCATTAGTTTTATTATTGGAATGCTTCTGGCATATCTTTATCGTCAATTCAAAGGAGTAAAGTTATGAAAAAAAGTGGTTGTTGTCCAAAATGCGGTCATCATGATATACTTTATGTTCCCGCAAAAGGTATTTACAGGCGTAATGCTTATCAAGATATTATTGTTGATTATCATAAGCTTAAAGTTGAACAATATATTTGTAAAACATGTGGTTATGTAGAATCATATATCTGTGAAGATCATCTCAAAAAGATGGAGGAATTATAGAAATGGATATATGGGAAAAGTTATATCAAAAAGCTAAAGAACAATATCATCCTCAAGAGGTTTCACCTTTTATTTACGCTCATCATGTCGTTTGTGCATTAGAAAGTGAAAATGGTGAGATTTATACCGGCTTTTGTATAGAAAGTTGTGCCGGTGTGATGGATTTATGTGCTGAAAGAGTTGCGGCGTTAAATATGTATATTCAAAGTCAACAGACTGTTGTCAAAAGAATGATAGCCTTTCGTGATCAGCCTCCTTTTGGTAAAGGGAGTGGAATGCCATGTGGAGCTTGTCGTGAGTTTTTTATGCAGCTTAATGAAAAGAATCAAGACATGGAAATTATGGTGGATTATCAAACACGTGAAATTGTCACATTAAAAGAACTTTTACCTTTATGGTGGGGTGAAGAACGTTATCAAGAACAGAAGTCATAAAGCAGACATTTGTCTGTTTTTTTATTGAAATCACAAGGAACTCTTTTAAAAAGGAATGTATTTATGGTAGAATAATGCAATAGGTGGTGAGTCTATGTATATTGTAAAAGTATTGGTTGAACATCCTGTTCATTCTTTAGATACGACATTTGATTATTTGAGTCATGAACCATTGTTAAAAGGTATTCGTGTATGGATTCGTTTTGGTTATCAAAAAATCATAGGGTATGTTGAAAGTATCGAGGAAACAGTGCTTTCTCAAGAGGAACTTGAAAAACAGGTAGGGTTTCATTATCAGTATATCATAGATGTTATTGATGAAGAACCGTTATTAAATGAAGAACTTCAAGATTTAGCCAATCAGCTTTCTCGTATGACCTTATCACCACGTATTTCATGTTTACAGGCGATGTTGCCTACTCAATTAAAACCGGCATCACATCAAGCTGTTGGAATGAAGACACAGTTATGTGTTGAAGTTATAATGGATCAATCAGCAAAAACAGTAAAACAGCAGGAATGTCTTTCTTTTTTAAAGAAACATCCTGACATTCCTTTAAAAGAGGTTCCCTATAGTCGTGCTTTATTAAAGAATTTAGAAAAACAGGGTTGTATACAAATCATTGAAAAAGAAGTTTATCGTCAACCTTTTTCTATGACACATCAGGCTAAACATATTCAATTGACTGTTCAACAACAAAAAGTTGTTGATGGTATTCTTTCTCATCAAGGAAGGGTAGCTTTATTACATGGTGTGACGGGTTCTGGAAAGACAGAGGTTTATTTAACACTGGCGGCACATTATTTAAAAAATAATCAAGCAGTGATGATGCTCGTTCCAGAAATTTCTTTAACACCGATGATGGTCGAAGTTTTTCGAGAACGTTTTGGTGACCAAGTGGCTATTTTGCATTCACGCCTTTCTCAAGGAGAGAAATATGATGAATATCGTCGTATTAAACGTCAGGAAGTCAAGATTGTTGTAGGAGCAAGATCAGCTGTGTTTGCGCCATTAGAAAATATTGGTATTATTATCTTGGATGAAGAACATGATCCAAGTTATAAACAGGAAAGTAAGCCACGTTATTTAACTTCCCAGATAGCGAAAATACGTGCGAAAACACATCATGCCAGTGTCGTACTGGGAAGTGCGACACCTTCATTAGAAAGCTATGCCAGAGCTTTAAAAGGAATTTATGATTTATATGAATTACCTGATCGTATTAATCAAAAACCTTTACCCCATGTTGAAATTGTGGATATGATTCAACAGACACGTCAACACAATTATTCTTTGTTTTCTATTCCAATGAAACAAAGTATTCAAACAACCATTGATAAAGGAGAACAGGTGATTCTTTTATTAAATAAAAGAGGCTATGCTACATATGTACAATGTCAAGATTGTGGTGAGGTTTTGAAATGTCCGCATTGTGATGTTACATTAACAGATCATCGTAGTGAACATAAATTAAAATGTCATTATTGTGAATACATGATAGATTATCCTCGTGTATGTCCTCATTGTGGATCAACTCATTTTAAAAGTATAGGATATGGAACGCAAAAGATTGAAGAAGAAATAGAAAAGTTATTTCATGGAGCGAAAGTTTTACGTTATGATGTAGATACAACTCGTCAAAAAAATGGACATTTGAAATTATTGGAAAAATTTAGAAATAAGGAAGCCAATATTTTGTTAGGTACTCAAATGATTGCGAAAGGATTAGACTTTGAAGATGTGACATTTGTTGGTGTTTTGAATGCAGATTTGAGTTTAAATGTTCCAGATTTTCGTGCCAGTGAACGTACTTTTCAACTGTTATGTCAGGTATCTGGACGTAGTGGACGAGGCCAGAAACAGGGACATGTGATTATTCAAACTTATAATCCTGATCATTATGCGATCACTTGTGCAGCGAAGCATGACTATGTGTCTTTTTTTCATCAAGAAATGAAATATCGTCAAGTGGCTAAATATCCACCATATTGTCATATGGTCAGTATATTGATTCAATCTAAACAAGAAAAGTGGATTCATCAAGTGGCTATGGATGTGAAAAATTATTTACAGACGCATAGTCATCAAACCATCATATTGGGTCCCGCTAAAAGTACAATTTATAAAATGCAGGATATTTATCGTGAACGTATTTTAGTGAAGTTTTTAAACTCAAAAGATATCTATGAAGCATTAAATAATATCAATGATTATTATAATAAACAACAAAAAGGAAAGGTGAGAATTGTCTGTGATTTTAATCCGTATTCACAGATATAATTATGGAAAGACAATTAGCATTAGAAATACTATTGAAATTCAAACAGGAACAAAGTTATTTGAATTTAACGATTAATCATTATTTTCAACGTTATACATTAACAAGACAACAAAAAGATTTCATTACACGTATTGTTTATGGAACGGTTCAAAATATGTTGTTGTTGGAATATATCTTAAAGCCTCATTTACATATGCGTGTTAAGACATTTGAAAAAATGCTTTTATTGATGAGTCTTTATCAACATGAAATGATGGATGCTATTCCAGATTATGCTATTATCAATGAAGCTGTAGAATTGGCTAAAAAGAAAAAGGGGATGAAAACATCACGTTTTATTCATGGTGTTTTACAAAATGTGTTTCAATCTTCCTATCAGCTTGATGATTTACCACCATTAGAAAGACTATCTATAGAAACAAGTCATCCTTTATGGCTTGTTAAAATGTTGAATAAGCAATATGGTGATAAAGAAACAAAGCGCATCTGCCATGCTTTTTTAGAAGTTCCTCGCCACTGTGCCAGAGTGAATACCCTTTTGATTTCACGTGAGGAATTGTTGAAAGATAATCATTGGCAAAAAGCTGACTTATCACCAGATGGTCTTTATTATACAGGACATCATATTGCCTCCAGCGAGGCTTTCCAAAAAGGTTATGTCACAGTTCAAGATGAATCCAGTCAGCTTGTGGCACGATTATTGAATCCTTCAAAACAAGATTATGTTTTGGATATGTGCTGTGCACCGGGCAGTAAAACAACGCATCTAGCGATGTTAATGAACAATCAGGGATGTATTGAAGCATATGATTTATATGAACATAAAATTCATCTGGTAGAAAAACAGCTGACACGTTTACATGTTCAAAATGTACAAACGCATGTGGGAGATTCAACCACTTTAATGCAGGTGTATCCTCAAGAAACATTTGACAAGATTTTATGTGATGCACCATGCAGTGGTTTAGGCGTTTTAGCAAGAAAACCAGAAATCAAGTATCATGACAGTTCATCTATGGATGAAATTATGGTGATTCAAGAAAAATTGTTAGAAAATGCATATTTTTTATTGAAAAAAGGTGGTAATATTGTATATAGTACCTGTACAATCAATAAAAAAGAAAATGAAAAACAAATAGAAAAATTCATAACGAAGTATCCTGATATGAAAAAAAGAAAAGAAGTGACCATTTTACCATATCAGTATCATAGTGATGGTTTTTATATGTGTCTATTAGAAAAGGAATGAAAATATGAAATTAATTTATGATTATACGCAAGACCAAATGATTGAAGAATTTTTAGAACTTGGAGAAAAGAAATTTAGAGCGACACAAGTCTTTGAATGGTTATATCGTCAAAATGTGCAATCATTTGAACAAATGAATAATCTATCATTAAGTTTAAGAGAAAAACTCTCTTTAACTTATCGTATAGGACCTTTAAAGATAGAAGAAAAACAGGTTTCACAGGATGGAACTATTAAATATCTTTTGCAATTATCTGATGGTGGTTTTATTGAAACAGTATTAATGGTTCATGATTATGGCAGAAGCCTTTGTGTGACAAGCCAATTAGGATGTAATATGGGGTGTCGTTTTTGTGCCAGTGGTTTATTGAAGAAACAAAGAAATTTAACAGCTGGTGAGATGGTTAACCAAGTTTTAACGGTCATGAATGATACTCAAGAAAGAATCAGTCATGTTGTGGTGATGGGGACAGGAGAGCCTTTTGATAATTATGATGCGGTGATGGACTTTGTACGTATTATCAATCATCCTAAAGGTTTAGCAATCGGAGCTAGACATATCACCATTTCTACATGTGGTTTATGTGATGCGATTGAACGTTATAGTCATGAAGGTATTCAAACCAATCTGGCTATTTCTTTACATGCACCAAATGATGAATTAAGAAATCAGCTGATGCCTATTAATAAACGTTATCCAATGGATGTTTTAAGACAATCTATTGTTGATTATATTCAAAAGACGAATCGTCGTGTGACTTTTGAATATATTCTTTTAAGAGGGGTTAATGATGAATTGAAACATGCCAGACAACTGGCACATTATATTAAAGGGCTTAATGCTTATGTTAATTTAATTCCTTATAATGCGGTGGATGAGCATGGTTATCAGCAATCATTACCACAGGATGTAGAAGCTTTTAAAAGTGAACTGTTACGATTAAAAATCAATGTGACATTGCGTAAAGAACATGGACGAGATATAGATGGGGCATGTGGACAGTTACGTGCCATGAAAGTAGGTGAACAATCATGCAAATCATAGTGAAAAGTGATATAGGACGTGTGAGAAAAGTGAATCAGGATGATGTTCGTTTTTATCAGAAAAATGAAAATGAATGTCTGGTAGTTCTTTGCGATGGCATGGGTGGACATAATGCTGGAGAAATTGCTTCAAAGATGGTTTGTGATGATATTATTGAAAATTATCAAAATCAAGGGACTTTAAAAGATGAAAAAAGTATTCATGATTGGATGCTTTCAGCAATTTTACATGCACATCAAATAGTGGAAGATAAAAGTCATGAAGCCCAAGAATATGAAGGTATGGGAACAACGATTGCTCTTGTTTTATATGTGAATCATCAAGTTTATATTTCTCATGTTGGAGATTCCCGTGTTTATTATGTCTGTGATGAATTAAAACAGTTGACAAAAGATGATACTTTGGTGAATGTTCTGGTTGATTCGGGAACAATTTCTCAAGCAGAAGCAAAAATTCATCCGCAAAAGAATATCTTATTACAGGCTGTAGGAGTCAGTGATGCTTTGAATCCTTCTTTTATCCAGACACAGCTGAATGATGGTATGATATTGGTTTGTTCTGATGGTTTATATAATTCTTTGAGTGATGAACAAATCTTAAATATATTACATTCATCCAAAGATATGGATGAAAGAGCGTGTCAATTGATTGATACAGCCAATACATATGGTGGACAAGACAATATCAGTTTTGCACTTATTATCACAAAAGGAGTTGTTGATTTATGAGTTTAGTCAATAAGACAATAGCTGGACGTTATCAATTAAAAAGACTCATTGGACAGGGTGGTATGGCGGATGTCTATGAAGCTGAAGACTTGATTTTGGGGCGAACAGTCGCTGTCAAAATCATGCGTTCTTCATTAACGGGAGATCCTGTTTATGTGACACGTTTTCATCGTGAAGCCAGTGCTGCAGCTGCTTTGTCACATAAAAACATTGTGGAAATATATGATGTCGGTGATGAAAAAGATGACTATTATATTGTCATGGAATATGTACCGGGACAGACATTAAAAGAATTGATTCATAAACGTGGAGCATTGCATTATGTAGAAGCTGTTGATATTATGAAACAAGTTGTCAGTGCAACAGCCAAAGCACATGCGATTGGGATTATTCATCGTGATTTGAAACCACAGAATATTATGGTTACAGATAGTGGTGTTGTAAAAATTGGTGATTTTGGAATTGCTTCTATTCAGTCATTGTCACAGGTAACACAGACTGATACCATTATGGGTTCGTTGCATTATCTGGCTCCAGAAATTGCAAGAGGAGAAAAGGCAACAGCTCAAAGTGATATTTATGCTTTAGGTATTGTTTTTTATGAATTGTTAAGAGGGGAAGTTCCTTTTAATGGTGAATCACCTGTCAATATTGCTTTAAAGCATATGCGTGATGAAATTCCTTCTGTTCGTGCTTTTAATCCGTCAATACCTCAATCTGTTGAAAATATCATCATGAAAGCCACAGCAAAAAATATAAAAGATCGTTATTTGAGTGCTTCAGATATGTTGGATGATTTAAATCATTGTCTTGAAGCTGAACATATGAATGATGAAAAAATAACTTTTGATTATCAGGAAGATGAAGATTTAGCGACTATTGTTGCTGATGATAAAGACTTCTTTACACAAACACATACACATTTACCGATTGAGGAAGAAAAAGAGGAGAAACCATCTTCACGTTCACATAAGAAAATGGTCATGATTATAGGGGCCAGTGTGGTTGCTGTTTTGGTTATTTTGATGGCTCTTTACTTCTTTGTGATGAAACCATCTCAATCATTTGAAATGCCTGATGTGTTGAATTTAAATAAAGATGAAGCTGTGACTTTGTTGGAAGAAAAAGATTTGAAAGTATCAGACAATATTACTTATGAATTGAGTGATGATGTTGAAGAAGGAAAGGTTATTTCCAGTGATCCTGTCGCAAGAACACAGGTTAAAAAAGGAGATGAAGTCAGTCTTGTTGTATCATCAGGACAATATATTGTCATAGAAAATTATGTTGGAAAAGACTATGATAGTGTTGCTTCACAATTAGAGGATTTAGGCTTTGATGTGAAAAAAGAAGAAAAGATTGATGAGAAGTCCAAAGGAACAATTTTGGAACAATCTTTAGAAGTTGGTAAAAAAATAGATCCTAACAGTGATGATAAATCTATTACTTTGACTGTATCTCAAGGATATAGTGCGGTTGTTCCTAATGTTTATGGTCAAGATATTCAAAAAGCCAAAAGTATTTTAGAAGAAGCAGGATTTGTTGTGGAATTAAATGTTTTAGATCCACCAACTTCTGTTGAAGAAATAAAAACAATGAAAATCAATGTTGTTGAAAAACAATCTTTAGATGCTTTTACAACAGTTTATAAAAAAGGAGAAAAAATTACATTGGATTATTATAATACCAAACCAGAGATTCCTGAAACACCAGCTGAAAACACGCCAACAACACCAGAAACCAATACTCCTGCCACTTCACAACCAAGTGAGAATCAAACCATAACAAATCAGTGAGGTTGAATGATGCAAAAAGGACAAATCATTAAGGCACTTGCTGGATTCTATTATGTACAATCTCAAGGACAGATTTATCAATGTAAGGCACGTGGGAAGTTTAGAAAGGATGCTTTAAAACCATTAGTTGGTGATTATTGTGAGTTTTCTATTGAAAATGAGGTTGAAGGATATATTTTAAAATTATTGCCACGACACAATAGTTTGATTAGACCACCTATCAGTAATGTTGATCAGGCTTTACTTGTTTTTTCAGCCAAAGAACCTGATATGAATCTTTTGTTGCTGGATCGCTTTTTGATCTTGATTGAGCATTTGCATATTCATCCTGTCATTTGTATTTCAAAGATGGATTTGGCTGATGAAAAACATATTCATGAATTATTGAAACCTTATGAAGATGCTGGATATCAAGTCATTTATGTGAGTTCAAAACAGGAACAGGGTATTGAAATAGTGAAAAAGATTTTTAAAGATCGCATAACAGTTGTTACAGGGCAAAGTGGTGTTGGAAAATCTAGTTTATTGAATGCTTTGGATATTCATTTACAGATTGATACCAATGAAATTTCTAAAGCATTGGGACGTGGTAAACATACGACAAGACACGTAGAACTGATTTCTATGTATGGTGGTTATGTGGCTGATACACCGGGATTTTCATCATTGGAATTACAAATTGATCCAGTTGATCTGGCACATAGTTATCATGATTTTGAACAACTTTCTAAGCAATGTAAATTTAGAGGTTGTCTACATGAAAGTGAACCTCATTGTGCCATCAAAGAAGCTGTTGAAGCGGGGACAATTTCTTCACTTCGTTATGAACATTATTTAACATTTTTAAAAGAGAGTAAATTATTAAAGGAGAAAAAATATGGTTAAGGTTGCACCTTCGGTTTTATCAGCTGATTTTGCTGAATTAAAAAAAGATTTGGATTCCATCAAGAATTGTGGAGCTGATTGGATTCATTATGATGTCATGGATGGACATTTTGTTCCTAATATTTCTTTTGGTTATAGTATTTTAAATGATATTTCTCAAGTAACAGATTTGTATCTTGATGTTCATTTGATGATTGAAAATCCCATGAAATATGTAGATGAATTTATCAAAGCTCATGCTTCATCAATTACTGCTCATATAGAAGCATTTTCTAATGAACAAGATATTCGTGCTTTCATTCAACATGTTCATCATCATGGAGTCAATGTGGGATTAAGTATCAAACCAGCAACACCTGTTGATACATTGATACCTTATTTAGATGATTTGGATCTTGTTTTGGTAATGAGTGTTGAACCAGGTTTTGGTGGACAGAAATTTCAGGAACAGGCTATTTCAAAAATTGAACAGCTTGACCAGTTGCGTCAAGAGCGTTCTTATTTGATTGAAGTTGATGGTGGAATTAATGCCACAACAGGAATGTTATGTCGTCAAGCTGGTGCAGATGTTCTGGTTGCGGGAAGTTATGTTTTTCAAGCTGAAAATAGAAAGGAAGCTATTGAATCACTCAAATGAAAATAGGTATTTATGGAAGTATTGATGTAGGTCCTGTTCATGATCGCACTATTGATTATATTGCTGTGGATCGTGGCGTTGAACATCTTTATCATCAAGGGATTACACCGATTATCGCAATCGGTGATATGGATTCTCTTGATAATGAACAACTTTTGGATCAATTAAAGATTCAGCGTTATTCTTCTATTAAAGATGATACGGATACAGCTTTGGCTTTGCAGTATGCAATTGATCATGGTTATCATACGATTGACTTATATGGTGTAACACATCAAAGAATGGATCATTTTATGGCTGTTTTATGTTTATTAGAAAAATATCAGGAGTATGCGATAACAATCTATGATGAATGGAATAAAATCTATGTTTTAAAACCGGGACAGCATTATATTTTTAAGGAATATTATCATTATTTTTCATTATTTGCTTTTGATGAAAGTATTATCACTTTATCTCATTGCTATTATCCATTAAATCAATATCATTTAAAAAGAAATGATCCACTATGTGTTTCTAATCAAATGGATGGAGAATATGCTGTTATTGAAAATAGTCAAACAATACTTTGTATTCAATCACAATCATAAAAGGAGGGGTGAGTATGTATCAGATTGTCACAGATGGTTCATGTGATTTAGAACAATCACTTGTTGATCAATATCATTTAGAAGTCGTTCCATTTTATATAACGATTGATGGTGTTCATCATCAAAAAGAAAAAGAAGACATTAAAGTTCATGAGTTTTATCAGTATATGGTTGATCACAAAGATGTGTTTCCAAAAACATCCATGCCTTCTATTGAAGACTATATACAGACATTTACGAAAATATTAGATCAACAAAAAGATATTATATGTATTTGTATTACAACAAAGTTTTCTGGTTCTTACAACAGTGCAATGAATGCTAAAATGATGCTGGAAGAACAATATCCTAATCAACGTATCACAATCATTGATGCGACTGTTAATACGGTATTACAGGGATTGCTAGTTATTGAAGCAGCTCAAATGCAAATGGCAGGATTGTCATATGACGAAGTTGTTCAAAAAATTGAAGATATTAAATCTTCAGGACGTATTTTCTTTACAGTAGGGAATTTTGAATATTTAATTCATGGTGGAAGAATTGGAAAAGTCGCTGGAGTTGCTGCTAAAACATTAGGCATTCGTCCTTTGATTGTTTTACATGATGGTGAAATTTTCGCTATGGGAGTGACACGTGGGAGAGAGAAATCAAAAAAGAAAGTTATTGAAAAAACAATTCAGTATTTTCAAGAACAGCATTTATCACCCCATGAATATCGCTTCTGTGTAGGTTATGGCTATGACCAAAAAGAAGGAGAAGATTTTAAGGACAAACTTCAGGAAAGTCTGATTCAAGCTTTTCCGGATTTTCATGAACCGATTATGATTCAACAAATTGGCGCAACCATTGGTGTTCATACAGGACCTTATCCTATTGGTGTAGGTATTTTAAAGAAATATGATCTTTAGGAATGATTCCTAAAGATTTTTTTATTCATATTTTAGCACTTCGGTGTTGACAGTGCTAAAAAACGTGATATACTATAGTTAGCACTTGGGATATATGAGTGCTAAAGGAGTGATAGATATGAATATTGAAAAATGGACGACAGCCATGCAGGAAGCGATGCAAAAAGCCATGCAACAAGCTTTAGATATGTCTTGTCAAGTTGTGGATGTAGAAGATTTTCTATTGGCTTTATTAGAGGATACAAGTGGTATTTTATATCGTGTTCTTTCTAAGGCTCATGTAGATATTCAACAATTGACAACATTTTTAAGAAATAAACAACAACAAAAACCAAGAGTTGGTGGTATTGATGAAAGTCAAATGAGAATTTCTTATGATCTAAATCAATTACTGATAAAAGCTCAAAAAGTAATGAATGATTATAAAGATGAATATACCAGTGTAGAACATTTGATTATGGCTATGTTTGAAGTGCAATCTACTTTTATTCAAGAAATCATTAGACAGTATCATTTAAATAAAAAAGAATTAGAAAAAATTATTAAAGAAATGCGAGGTGGAAATATGGTTAATAATCCTCAACCAGAAAATCAATATGAAGTTTTAACAAAATATGGTAGAGATCTTATTCAAGATGTTAAGGATGGAAAATTAGATCCTGTTATTGGTCGTGATGAAGAAATTAGACGTGTGATTCAAATCTTATCACGTAAAACAAAAAATAATCCTATTTTGATAGGTGAACCTGGTGTTGGGAAAACGGCTATTGTGGAAGGATTGGCATGGCGTATTTTTAAAAATGACGTGCCTGTCAGCTTACAAAATAAGACGCTTTATGAACTTGATTTAGGAGCTTTGGTAGCAGGTGCTAAATATCGTGGTGAATTTGAAGAAAGATTGAAAGCTGTTTTAAATGAAATTAAAAAATCTGAAGGAAATATCATTTTATTCATTGATGAGATTCATCAGCTTGTAGGTGCTGGAAAAACAGATGGAGCTATGGATGCAGCTAACTTATTGAAACCAATGTTAGCACGTGGGGAACTTCATTGTATTGGAGCAACAACGCTAGATGAGTATCGTATGTACATTGAAAAAGATGCTGCCTTAGAAAGACGTTTCCAAAAAGTTCAGGTTGATGAACCAGATAGTGACGATACAATTGCGATTTTACGTGGTTTAAAAGATAGCTTCGAATCTCATCATGGTGTACAAATTACTGATAGTGCTATTGTGGCAGCTGTGAATATGAGTGAACGTTATATTACCGATCGTTTCTTGCCAGATAAGGCTATTGATTTAATTGATGAAGCTTGTGCATCTGTGCGTATGGAAATTGATTCTTTACCAGAAGAATTAGATGTTATCACAAGAGAAAAGAATCGTTTGGAAATGGAACGTATTTCTATTGAAAAAGAAGATAAAAATGCAGATAATGAAAAACGTTTAAATGAAATCAAAAGTCGTATCGCTTCTTTAGATGAACAAGTCACAGGTTTAACAGACAAATGGAAAGAAGAAAAGAAGGCTTTAGATCATATTAAAGAATTAAAAGATCAAAAAGTGAGATATGAAGCACTTAAAGATAAATATGAAACTGAAGGTAATTTAGAAGAAGCTTCAAAAATCAAGTATGAAACATTACCTCGTATTAATAAAGAAATTGCTGATTATCAATCACAAGAATCTGATGATGCCTTATTACAGGAAAAGGTAACAGTTGATACAGTCAGTGAAGTTATTGCCAGATGGACAGGTATTCCTATTCATAAATTGATGGAATCTGAAAGAGAAAAATTATTACATCTTGATGATACTTTAAGAAAAAGAGTCATTGGACAAGATGAAGCGATTGAAAAGATCTGTGATGCTATTTTAAGATCACGTGCTGGAATCAATGATGAAAACCGTCCAATTGGTTCGTTTATGTTCTTGGGTCCAACTGGAGTAGGAAAAACAGAAGTTGCCAAAAGTTTAGCAGAACAATTATTCGATAGTGAAAAGAATATTGTCCGTATTGACATGAGTGAATATATGGAGAAGTTTAGTGTTTCTCGTTTATTAGGAGCTCCTCCAGGTTATGTTGGATATGAAGAAGGTGGACAATTAACAGAGGCTGTTAGACGTGCACCATACAGTATTGTTTTATTAGATGAAATTGAAAAAGCCCATCCAGAAGTCTTTAATGTGTTATTACAAGTCTTAGATGATGGTCGTATTACAGATTCTAAAGGTAATGTTGTTAGCTTCAAAAATACAATCATTATTATGACATCTAATATTGGCTCACAATATTTATTACAAGGTAATAATGAAGAAACAAGACATGAAGTTGAAATGGAGTTAAAAGCTCATTTTAAACCAGAATTCTTGAATCGTATTGATGAAATTATCATGTTTAATTCATTAGATAATCAAGTTGTTTATAAGATTATTGATAAATTTATTGCTCAGCTTTCTACACGTCTAGAACAACAGAATATATCAGTTCAAGTGAGTGACGGGGCTAAAGAAGAAATTGCAAGAGAAGGTTTTGATCCTACTTTTGGAGCCAGACCACTTAAACGTTTCATTCAGGGGCATATTGAAACATTAGTTGCTAAAGAAATGATTAAAGGAACGATTCAAAAAGATGATCATATTGTCATTGATTATCAAAATCAACAATTTATTATTAGAAAGTCATAAGATTGAAAGGTTAGTAGAGGATTGACTTTACTAATCTTTTTTTCTTTTTATATTCAATAAAATGTGTTAGAATAGCGAAAGGAGGAAGTTATGCAAAGATATTTTATAGATGCCAAAAACATAGAGGGGTCATATATACATATTGACTCTTATAATCATAAACATATGCAACGTGTGATGCGTTATCGTTCAGGTGATCAGGTGATTTGTATTTTACCAGATCAACATGTTTACATATATGAAATTGTGGATATGGATAAAGGAATTCTTCAGCAAAAAGAAGAATTGCTGGAGAATAATGAACTGGATGTTCAAGTGACTTTAATTTATGGATTACCAAAAAATGATAAATTTGAATGGGTACTACAAAAAGCGACTGAATTAGGAGTTACAAGAATTGTTCCTTTTTTATCTAAACGCAGTATTATTAAAACGGATGCGAAAACTTTTGATAAAAAAAGAGAACGTTATTTACGTATTTTAAAAGAAGCCAGTGAGCAGTCCTGTCGTCAAAAAATACCAGAATTGACTTCATTAATAACATTATCTCATTTACAAGATTATGTTAGTGACATCAATCTGGTGGCTTATGAAGAAGAAAGTCGTCAAGGAGAACATCAAACATTTGCAAAAGCACTACAAAAAGATTATCAGACATTGACGATTGTTGTTGGACCGGAGGGTGGTTTTGATGAAAGTGAGATTGCTGTGATGAAAGCGGCTGGATTTGAAACATGTGCCTTAGGGAAAAGAATTTTACGTAGTGAAACAGCACCATTGTATATGTTAAGTGTGATTGGTTTTAGTAGGGAGTTGATGTCGTCATGGGATTTATAGAAAGTTTAAATAAGATTGGAGTTCATATTCCTCTTTCACAGACTCAATTATATCAAGATATTGAAAACCATCGTTCGTTTTTAGAAAAGATGGGATTATCATCAAAGATCAAAACAGACTTTGATTTGTTTTCATATGAGATTATTTATCGTGGGTTACTCACAAAAAATAAAATTGAAAATATTTATGAAGCTTTTTTAAATCAGCATTATGATTTGTTGGATTATTTAAACTATGATGAAAAACAGAAGATGTTTAATAATGATATTGCTGATGTTTTAAAAGAAGCACCACATTTTGTTGACTCACAAAGTCAGGTGACGATTTATATTCCTTATCTTGAACCATTTGTGAATCAACGCTATACGCATGATTATCAGATGTTGCTTTTAAAACAGCATCGTGAATATATTCAAAATTTTCAAGTTAATCTACAAACACCGATAGATATGTATGGTTATCATATTTTTCGTACAGCATTTACATCTTTACAAAATGTCTATGAAGATCAACGTCACATTTGTTTATATTTTGACCCATTGAAAACCATTTATATCTTTAAAAAAGATAATCATGAATTGATGAATAAAGTCATTATTCAAGATGAACATGCTCATAAAGATGCTCATTTAGAAGATGTTAAAAAGATTGCAGATGCTATTGAAAATTATCAATATCGTGACTGTCTGGAAATACTCAAAGATTTAGAATATATTTCTTTAAAGAATTATAAGAAAATTATAAAAAAATATAAATAGAAAGGATATTTATGAAAAAAGTTGCTTTTTTAACACTTGGATGTAAAGTCAATACTTATGAATCAGAAGCGATGTTAAAGCTGTTTCATGAAGCTGGATATGAAAATGTTGATTTTAAAGACAAGGCAGATGTTTATGTGATTAATACCTGCACTGTAACGAATACTGGTGATTCGAAATCACGCCAGATGATTCGTAAAGCCATCCGTCAAAATCCTCAGGCAATAGTTTGTGTTGTTGGCTGCTATAGTCAAGTAGCCAGTGAGGAAGTGGCTCAAATTGAAGGTGTAGGAGTCATTTTAGGAACACAGTTTAGAAATCGTATTGTTGAGTTTGTAGAAGAATATCAACGCTCTCATCAAACAGTCATCCATGTTGAAGATGTCATGACATTATCTCGTTTTGAAGATTTGGATATTGATGAATTCACAAGAAATACACGTGCTTTTTTAAAGATTCAAGATGGCTGCAATAATTTTTGTACTTATTGTATTATTCCTTATGCCAGAGGAAGGATTCGTTCAAGAGATAAGGATAGTGTTTTACAACAGGCTCAAAAATTAGTTGATCATGGTTTTGTTGAAATTGTCTTAACAGGTATTCATACAGCTGGGTATGGTCAAGATTTTGAAGATTATAGCTTTTATGATTTATTAGTTGATTTAACAACCCAAGTTAAAGGATTAAAAAGATTACGTATTTCATCTATTGAAATGAGTCAGATTACACATGAAATCATTGATTTAATAGCAACTTCACCTGTTATTGTTGATCATTTACATATTCCTATTCAATCTGGATGTGATAAAATCCTTAAGAAAATGAATCGTCATTATACAACTGATGAATTTGCTCAAAAACTTCAAGAACTGAAAGAAAAATTACCAACACTTTCGATTACTACAGATGTGATTGTTGGTTTTCCGGGTGAAACAGAAGAAGATTTTCAAACGACATATCAATGGATTCAAAAGATGCATTTTAATCAATTGCATGTCTTTCCTTATTCTCCTCGTCGAGGGACTCCAGCTGCTAAAATGAAAGATCAGATTAATGGTCCAACAAAACATCAAAGAGTTAAGGCATTGATGGATTTATCCCATCAATTACAACATGAATTTGCCTTGAGTCAAATTGGAAAAACTTTAGAGGTTTTAATTGAAGAACCAGATGGTGAAAGTATGATTGGACATGCTTCTAATTATTTAAAGGTTAAAACAAACTTGCCTTTAAATTCTGTAGGGCATATATATCATGTATTGATTGAAGAATGTCAAGATACGATATTGATAGGAAGTGTTGTAAGTGAAAAAAATTAATGAATTATTTCCTGTTGATGAGGATTTTAAAGTTCAATCTATTCATAGTGATTCACGATATGTTGGAAAAGATTCTATTTTCTTTTGCATTGATGGATTAAGTGTTGATGGACATAAATATATTGAAGATGCTATTTTTCAGGGTGCAAAATGTATCGTTTATTCTAAACCTTTGACTTTTAAGCATAAAGATGTTTTATATATTAAGGTTGATAATGTCTTAGATGAATTGAATCGAGTGGCAGATTTATTTTATGATCATCCTAGCTATAAGATGACTGTGATTGGTGTCACGGGTTCAAGTGGTAAAACAATTGTAGCTTTAATGATTAAAAATGCTTTGTCACAGTTTTTAAAAATGGGTTATATTGGAACGAATAATATTGAATATGCCGGGATTATTGAACAATGTCCTTATACAACACCGGAAACAATTTTTTTACAAAGACATTTAAGTGATATGGTTAAAAAAGATGTCAAAGGTGTCACATTGGAAGTATCCAGTCATGGATTGGCTTTAAAAAGAGTGGATAGTGTTCATTTTGATATTGGTATTTTTACCAATGTTTATGAAGAACATCTTGATTTTCATGGAACAATGGAAAATTTAATGGCATCTAAAGCAAAACTGTTTTCATTGATTGATGAAAAAGGTTATGCCATATTAAATACTGATGAAGTCCGTTTTTATAATCTGGTTAAAGATCAGATTAAATGTCATATTTTGACTTATGGTATTGAACATAAAGCGGATATCATGGCGAGAAACATTGAAGTTTTTATTGATCATAGTGAGTTTGATGTACAGGTGCATGATGAATTAAAACATGTATCAGTAGGTGTTTTGGGGCGTTTTAATATTTCTAATGTTTTAGCTGTCATGACGGCTTTATTGGCTTTAGAAATGCCTCTTTCCCAAGTGATTGATAGGGTTGAACATATTTCCGGTGTAGATGGACGTATGGAGCTTTTACAACATCCTTATCCATTTCATGTTATTGTGGATTACTGTCAACATGTCAAAAGTTATGAAAAAGTGTTTCAGTTTGCTCAGCAAGTTAAAAAAGACGGACGTATTATTGCAGTCTTTGGAGCACCGGGAAAGAAGAATTATAATAAGCGTCAAAAGATTGGAAAACTTGCAAATCAATACTGCGATCAAGTGATTTTGACAGCTGAGGATAATCGTGACGAAGATATTCAAGATATTTGTCTGGATATACAAAAATATATCGAAAAACCTGTCAGTGTGATTATTGAAGATCGTCGCATCGCTATTGAACAGGCTATTGAAATTGCCAATCGACATGATATTATTTTGATTCTTGGGAAAGGACATGAACAGTTTATGGCTTCGGCTATTGGTAATGATCCTTATCCTGGAGATAAATATGTTGCTTTAGAAGCAATCAATAAAATTTTTAAAGGAGAAGAAGACAATGGAAAAGAAATGGAACAAATTGATTGATCACACATTATTAAAAGCAAATGCTTCAAAAACTGATATTACAAAGTTATGTGATGAGGCAATGCAATATGACTTTGCATCTGTTTGTGTGAATCCAGTATGGGTATCATACTGTGCTGAATATCTTAAAGAAAGTGATGTTCGTGTTTGTACAGTGATTGGATTTCCACTAGGAGCGAATACTTCCAAGGTGAAAGCTTATGAAACCAAAATGGCAATTGAAGAAGGAGCAGATGAAGTGGATATGGTCATCAATATCGGTGCTTTAAAAGCTGGAGATATGGATACAGTTTATCAAGATATTCAAGCAGTTGTGGATGCCAGTCAAGGACATTGTGTAAAAGTGATTATTGAAACATGTTTATTAACGGATGAAGAAAAAGTTTTAGCATGTCAACAGGCTATGAAAGCCAAAGCAACGTTTGTAAAAACATCAACAGGTTTTTCAACAGGAGGAGCAACAGTTCATGATGTAGCTTTAATGAAACAAACTGTTGGTGATCACTGTGAAGTTAAAGCCAGTGGTGGTGTCAAAACATTTGAAGATATGGAAGCAATGGTTAATGCTGGAGCATCACGTATAGGGACTTCATC
>NZ_NFLJ01000089.1 GCF_002160865.1 Massiliimicrobium timonense | reverse complement strand
TGTTAAATTCATAATCATAATATAACCTCCAATAAAAACTGAATTATTATATTATGTTGAATTGATTTTGTACATTTTTATATGATCATTTTTGTACATATTAATAGTAGCATTTATAAGCCTTACAGCTTCTTGAAATCGCAGATTACATTTGCCCTGCGACCAAAAGTGACCTATGCAGGAAAAGCCGTGAAGCTGGAAAAGAAAGTTTTCAGCGAACCTGTTACGGCGGTTAGGAGTGTGATGTATGTTCCCGATTAAGTATATCGACAACAACCTTGTCTGGAACAAGGACAATGAAGTATTCGCCTACTATGAGCTGATACCGTATAACTATTCCTTTCTGTCAGCGGAGCAGAAGTTTATCGTCCATGACAGCTTCCGTCAGCTTATCGCACAGAGCCGTGAGGGAAAGATACACGCCTTGCAGATAGCGACGGAAAGCTCCGTAAGAAGCATACAGGAGCAGTCAAAAAAGCTGGTGACGGGGCGACTTCGTGATGTGGCGATACAGAAGATAAACGAACAGACGGAAGCCCTTGTTTCCATGATTGGCGACAATCAAGTGGACTACCGCTTTTTTATCGGCTTCAAGCTCATTGTGACAGAGGAAAAAGTGAGCCTTGAAAGCATGAAGAAATCGGCATTTTTGACATTCAAGGAATTTCTAAATGAGGTCAACCATACGCTGATGAGCGACTTTATCTCCATGCCAGATGATGAAATCAACCGCTACATGAAAATGGAAAAACTGCTGGAAAATAAAATCTCCCGCCGTTTCAAGTTCCGACGCTTGGACAAGAACGACTTCGGGTATCTTATCGAGCATATCTACGGCAGGGACGGCGTGGCGTATGAGGACTACGAGTATTCGCTTCCAAAGAAGAAGCTGAAAAAGGCAACGCTTATCAAGCAGTACGACCTTATCCGTCCGACCCGCTGTCTGATAGAGGAAAGCCAGCGATATTTGCGACTGGAACATGAGGACAGCGAGAGCTTCGTGTCCTACTTTACCGTCAATGCGATTGTGGGTGAGCTGGATTTTCCGTCCAGTGAGATATTTTACTTCCAGCAACAGCAGTTCACCTTTCCCGTGGACACCTCTATGAATGTGGAAATCGTCGGGAATAGAAAAGCGTTATCGACTGTCCGTAACAAGAAGAAAGAGTTGAAAGACTTGGACAATCACGCCTATCAGTCTGGAAGCGAAACCAGTTCAAATGTGGTGGACGCACTGGACAGCGTAGACGAGCTGGAAACCGATTTAGACCAGAGCAAGGAAAGTATGTATAAGCTCTCCTATGTGATAAGGGTATCAGCTCCCGACCTTGACGAGCTGAAACGACGCTGTGATGAGGTCAAGGACTTTTACGACGACCTCAATGTAAAATTAGTTCGTCCCGCTGGGGATATGCT
>NZ_NFLJ01000088.1 GCF_002160865.1 Massiliimicrobium timonense | reverse complement strand
CGTAACATTGCCGACCATATCGACAGCTTTACGGACTATGACTTTGCACATCTGCTGTTCTCTGACGGTTCAGTGTCTAACGCTATCAGCTTGGACAACCAGCTCAATATCATACAGGTGGCAGACCTTGTTCTGCCAGACAAGGACACGACCTTTGAAGAATACACGACCATAGAACTGCTGTCCGTAGCTATGCTGATTGTCATTTCCACATTTGCCCTTGACTTTATCCACAGCGATAGAAGCATTTTCAAAATCGTGGATTTAGATGAAGCATGGGCGTTCCTCAACGTGGCACAGGGAGAAACTCTCTCTAACAAGCTGGTACGAGCTGGACGTGCAATGCAGGCTGGTGTGTACTTCGTCACGCAATCCTCTGGGGACGTGTCCAAAGAGAGCCTAAAGAACAATATCGGTCTGAAATTCGCTTTCCGTTCTACGGACATCAACGAGATAAAGCAGACCCTTGAATTTTTCGGTATCGACAAGGACGACGAGAACAATCAGAAAAGGCTTCGTGACTTGGAGAACGGACAATGCCTGCTTCAAGATTTGTACGGGCGTGTGGGCGTGGTGCAGATACACCCTGTCTTTGAAGAACTATTACACGCCTTTGATACCAGACCGCCTGTGAAAAGCGAGGTGGAGTGATGAAAGATAGGATAAAGGGGCTTCTGACAAGAAAGAAGCTCTTTCGCTTTTTCAAGATAGCTGTGATTGTGATACTGACGACCATTGCTCTGCTCTCCCTATTGGGGACGGTGGCACACGCTTCTGGGCTGGTAGATGATACCGTCAATGCGGACAACCTGTATTCGCAGTACCCTTTGGAGAATTACCAGCTTGATTTCTATGTGGACAATAGCTGGGGCTGGCTTCCGTGGAACTGGCTGGACGGTATCGGAAAGTCCGTACAATACGGGCTTTACTGTATCACCAACTTTATCTGGACTATCAGCCTGTATCTAAGCAACGCCACAGGGTACGTCGTCCAGCAGGCGTATAAGCTGGACTTCATCAACGACATGGCAGACAGCATTGGGAAAAGCATACAGACATTAGCGGGCGTAACAGAAAACGGCTTCGGAAGTACGGGCTTCTATGTGGGCTTCCTGCTTCTCATTATCCTTATCGTGGGTATCTATGTTGCCTACACGGGACTGATAAAGAGAGAAACCAGCAAGGCTCTCCACGCCGTTATCAACTTCGTTGTGGTATTTATCGTGTCCGCTTCCTTTATCGCTTATGCACCCGATTACATCAAGAAGATAAACGATTTTTCCAGTGATATCAGTACCGCTTCGCTGGATTTGGGGACAAAAATCATGCTTCCCGACAGCGACAGTCAAGGAAAAGACAGTGTGGACTTGATAAGGGACAGCCTGTTCTCCATACAGGTGCAACAGCCGTGGCTTCTCCTGCAATTTGGCAACAGCGATATAGAGGAAATCGGAGCTGACCGTGTGGAAGCTCTGGTATCGGTCAGTCCGTCAGCAGACGACGGGGCGACCCGTGAGGACGTGGTGAAAACGGAAAT
>NZ_NFLJ01000087.1 GCF_002160865.1 Massiliimicrobium timonense | reverse complement strand
CGTAACATTGCCGACCATATCGACAGCTTTACGGACTATGACTTTGCACATCTGCTGTTCTCTGACGGTTCAGTGTCTAACGCTATCAGCTTGGACAACCAGCTCAATATCATACAGGTTGCTGACCTTGTTTTGCCAGATAAAGACACGACCTTTGAGGAATATACGACCATTGAACTGCTGTCCGTGGCTATGCTGATTGTCATTTCTACCTTTGCCCTTGACTTTATCCACAGCGACAGGAGCATTTTTAAAATTGTTGACCTTGATGAAGCGTGGGCGTTTCTCAATGTGGCACAGGGCGAAACCCTCTCTAACAAGCTGGTGCGTGCAGGACGAGCTATGCAGGCAGGGGTGTATTTCGTCACGCAATCCTCTGGCGACGTGTCCAAAGAGAGCTTGAAGAACAATATCGGTCTGAAATTCGCTTTTCGTTCTACGGATATAAACGAGATAAAGCAGACCTTAGAATTTTTCGGTATCGACCCAGAGGATGAGAACAATCAGAAAAGGC
The DNA here is from genome assembly GCF_002160865.1 of Massiliimicrobium timonense. Classification (GTDB taxonomy): domain Bacteria; phylum Bacillota_I; class Bacilli_A; order Erysipelotrichales; family Coprobacillaceae; genus Allocoprobacillus. Next base: position 1,026 of record NZ_NFLJ01000087.1, on the reverse strand, counting down.
TTCGTGACTTGGAGAACGGACAATGCTTGCTTCAAGATTTGTACGGACGTGTGGGCGTGGTGCAGATACACCCTGTCTTTGAGGAATTACTGCACGCCTTTGATACCAGACCGCCGATACAGAGAAATGGGGTGGAGTGATGAAAGAAAGGATAAAAGGGCTTCTGAAAAGAAAGAAGCTCTTTCGCTTTTTTAAGATAGCTCTGATAGTCATTTTTACTTCTGTCGTGTTCCTATCCCTGTTCGGTACGGTAGCTCATGCAACGGGGCTTGTTGATGATACCGTCAATGCGGACAACCTGTATTCACAGTACCCTTTGGAGAATTACCAGCTTGACTTCTATGTGGACAATAGCTGGGGCTGGCTTCCGTGGAACTGGCTGGACGGTATCGGAAAGTCCGTACAATACGGGCTTTACTGTATCACCAACTTTATCTGGACTATCAGCTTGTATCTAAGTAACGCCACAGGGTACGTCGTCCAGCAGGCGTATAAGCTGGATTTCATCAACGACATGGCAGACAGTATCGGAAAGAGCATACAGACCCTAGCTGGCGTGACGGAAAACGGCTTTGGAAGCACTGGCTTCTATGTGGGCTTCCTGCTTCTCATTATCCTTATCGTGGGTATCTATGTTGCCTACACGGGACTGATAAAAAGAGAAACCAGCAAGGCATTACACGCCGTTATCAACTTTGTTGTGGTGTTTATCGTGTCCGCTTCCTTTATCGCCTACGCTCCCGACTATATCAAGAAGATAAACGATTTTTCCAGTGATATAAGTACCGCTTCGCTGGACTTGGGGACAAAAATCATGCTCCCCGACAGCGACAGTCAAGGAAAGGACAGCGTGGACTTGATTAGGGACAGCCTGTTCTCCATACAGGTACAACAGCCGTGGCTACTTCTGCAATTTGGCAACAGCGATATAGAGGAAATCGGAGCTGACCGTGTGGAAGCTCTGGTATCGGTCAGTCCGTCAGCAGACGACGGGGCGACCCGTGAGGACGTGGTGAAAACGGAAAT
>NZ_NFLJ01000086.1 GCF_002160865.1 Massiliimicrobium timonense | reverse complement strand
TCTGTGCCAGAAGAATTGCCTAATGAATATAATACAAATGAGGAGGATAATTTAGATGAAGAATAAACTTATTGCAGTGATGGCTGCATTTTTAATGTCAGCAAGTTTTTTTGTTTTTCCAGTAAATGCAAAAGCAAATAGTGAGGAGACTACTCCACCATCAACTACCGAGATACAGGGAACTCAGGAAGAAACTGAAACTTCTAAAGAGAATGAAAATGCATTAACTCCTGATGGGAATATGACTTTGGTAGATGATATTTCTTCAACTACTGATAGCAATAAACAGTTCATTACTTTAGTAACGAAAACAGGAAACTATTTTTATTTGATCATTGATCGTGATGATAAGGGAAATAATACTGTTCATTTCTTAAATCAAGTTGATGAAGAAGATTTGTTTTCCTTAATGAAAGAAGAAGATGCACAAGCTATCAAAGATGAAATTGAAAAACAAAAAGAATCAGTTGAAGAAAAAACAGAAACAGTTACAGTTGTAGAAAAAGAGGAAAAACAAGATTCAAAAATGAATTTAAACTTTATGCCTCTTGTAGTTGTTATTGGTTTATCAGTATTGGCTGGAGGTACTTTCTTCTTTGTGAAAACAAAGAAGAAAAAATCAAATGAAATAAATCCTGATCCAGATGCTGATTATCTAAATGATGAGGACGAAGATAATGGGTTCTTTGATATTGATGAAGACAAATTAGAAGAAGATAATGATGAAAATAAGGTTTAATTGTAAAGGCAGTTAAGGCTGCCTTTACATACATAGTTATCATGAGGTATGAGTTTAAAAAAATACAAAATAAATATGAAATAGATTGAATATAAGGTTATACTTGATATAATTTAAGTAATATAAAGGCAAATTGGAAGTTGTCGAGTTGGAATTCGCATAATTGAAAGGGTGGAAGAAATGAAGAACTATACTGTGGCCTCTAAGATTGCATTAGTAATATGCTTTTGTTTTATTATGCTTGCTGTGGTAAATGGGTTTACTGGTTTTATAAATTCAAGGATATCACTTAGTGGAACACTAATCTGCATTATTGGGTTTGGCATAGCAATATTTGCGATTACAATATTAGAGAATGAAAGACAAAAGAAAAAAAGAGACAAATCCTAATTTATTGATTTGTATACCACTGAATTAGAAAAAGAAGTATAAGGAAGATGCGAAATGAAGAAGAAGTTAAAACTTGGCGATATTTATGAAATACCTCTTCCTAATGGAAAAAACGCATATGGACGATTGTTTAAAGAATATACTTTGGCAATTTACTGCGGTATTTATAATGATATTTCTGAATTACCGGATACAGTAAGTTATTATCGTTTTATATGTGTATATGAGGATTTATTGTACGATGGGAAGTGGAAAGTAGTAGGGCATAAAGGCTTTAAAAATGCAGATGAGGCATGGGCTCCCCCTAAATGCGTCATTGATAAAATAACAGGAAAAGGGAGCATATACTATAAAGGCGAAATTCGTTCATGTTCATATGATGAATGTAAGAATTTAGAAATTGCTGCTGTATGGGAAAGACATCATGTAATAGATATGTTGATGGG
>NZ_NFLJ01000085.1 GCF_002160865.1 Massiliimicrobium timonense | reverse complement strand
CTGCAATTTGGCAACAGCGATATAGAGGAAATCGGAGCTGACCGTGTGGAAGCTCTGGTATCGGTCAGTCCGTCAGCAGACGACGGGGCGACCCGTGAGGACGTGGTGAAAACGGAAATCGAGGATAACGACAACGACAATCTGACGATACCGCAGGTCATCAACCGTCTGGGAATGGTGTTCTTCCTGCTTATCTTCAATCTGGGGATAACGATATTCGTATTCCTGCTCACAGGCATGATGATATTTTCCCAGATACTATTTATCATCTTCGCTATGTTCCTGCCGATTAGCTTCCTGCTCTCCATGATACCCAGCTATGAGAACATGGCGAAACAGGCAATTGTGCGAGTATTCAATACGATTATGACAAGGGCGGGAATTACCCTCATTGTCACGGTAGCTTTCAGTATTTCCAGTATGTTTTATAACATATCCACCGATTACCCGTTCTTTATGATTGCGTTCTTACAGATAGTCTGCTTTGCGGGTATCTACATGAAGCTGGGCGACCTTATGAGTATGTTCAGCTTAAATGCTGGGGACAGCCAGAGCATGGGACGCAGGATATTCCGTCGCCCGTATCTGTTCATGCGACACAGGGCTAGGCGTATGGAACACCGTATCGCAAGGGCTGTCGGTGCTGGAAGCGTGGCTGGTGCGGTGGCTGGTACAGTAGCCGGAACAGCCATGAATGACGGTTCTGGAAAATCTGCCAGAGCTGGTACGGGCAGAAAAGAACGCCGAGAAAATACTTCTTTTGGAAGCCGAGCTGGTTCAGCCGTGGGTGCGGTACTCGATACGAAAAATAAGGTCAAGGACAAGGCAACGGCTGTCAAGGAGAATATCAAGGATATGCCGACCCAGACCGCCTATGCCGTACACTCCGCAAAGGAAAAGGCTAAAGCAAATGTGTCTGACTTCAAGCGTGGCATTGTGCAGGGGCAGGAAACCAGACAGAGCGAGCGTGCCGACAAGCTCCAACAACACAGACAGAATATCGCTGACAAGCGTATGGAACTTCAAAAGGCACAGGAAGCAAAACAGGCTGGCAGAACGACGGACGGATCAGCGACAACAGGAGCTACCCGTTCCCATGATAGACCTGTCACCGCTTCTAAGACAGACACAGGAAAAATGCAGGAAATCAAGCGTCCTGTCACTACCGACAAGGTACATACCGAGCCGACCACGCCACAATCTGTCAAGGAACGTCCGCTGGCTTCAAAATCTGATGAACCTGTACCACAGAAACACGGGACAAGGCTTAACGGTGTGGAGCTGAACCGACAGACCACCAGAAAAGAGCGAAACGTCAAGAAAGCAACCATAAACACTACGGAAAAGAAAGGACGTAAGAAATGAAACTAAGACATCTCGCCATTATCGGCAGTCTGTTTCCATTTCTTCTTGCGATAGTGCTTTTCTTTGGTGTGCTTATCAGTGCCGAGGACGACGACGGGGGCGGTGGTTCTTCTTCATGGGTAACGGGAATGAACCTATCCGCAGAGGTCTTGAAACATCAGCCTATGGTGGAGAAATACGCAAAGGAATACGGCATATCCGAGTACGTCCCCTATCTGCTGGCAATCATACAGGTGGAAAGTGGCGGGACAGGTTCGGACGTTATGCAGAGTTCCGAGAGCATGGGCTTACCGCCTAACTCCTTAGATACAGAAAGCTCAATCAAGCAGGGGTGCAAGTATTTTGCGTCCCTGCTTTCTTCAGCAGAAAATCAAGGCATAGAGGATATAAATGTGGTGGTACAGTCCTATAACTATGGCGGTGGCTATATCGGCTATGTAGCTAAGAATGGGAAAAAGCACAGCTTCACGCT
>NZ_NFLJ01000084.1 GCF_002160865.1 Massiliimicrobium timonense | reverse complement strand
ATTTTGTTTGTGGTGAACTAATTGTAAAACGAGTTATCGACTATGTCTATTATTATATAAAAAAACTGGAAGATGAAGTTTTGAATATTACTTCCCCTCCAGTTTTAGTATAGAGCCTTTTTTATTAAATCTACCACTTCTTTTATTTTTTTATGAAAATTGATAAATTTGTATTGTTTTCCTTATATTTCCTTCTTTTTTATTGGGTGAAGGAATATTTATGAGTCCTTTCCTTTTCTTCATTCTCGCTAATTTGCCTAAATTATGGCAGCCAAAAATAATCAACGATTCCTGTTGATTTTTCTTTAGTCCTTTTAATCTTGTGAATCTTAGTCCATGCTTTTCTTTGCAATCTGCATAGACTCTTTCTATCGTCTCTTTTCTTAGTGGATAGATATCTTTCCATTCTGGTGTATATCTGTTCTCATCTGCTATTTCTCTATATTCCTCCCATACATGTCTTGTGATGACCTTCTGATGATTTTTGCTCTGTGTACATTTCTCTAAAAATGGACATCCTTCACAGTCCTTTGGATTTGATTTGTATTCCCTGTATCCTGATCTGTTTGTTGTAGTATATTTCAAATCCTTGTTATTGGGGCATATATAAATATCCAACTTTTCATCATAGACATATTCATATTTCTTGAAGTATCCTTTTTTTGTCATGGGTCTTTTATATGGCATATATGCTCTGATTCCATCTTCTATGATTTCTCGACATATTGCTGGTGTCATGAATCCTGCATCTAAACTGATGTTATGTATTAAATCTCCATAGGTGTTCAACAGCTTTCTATATGCATCATGAAAAACAACACTATCGTGCTGATTGCCTGGTGCCACTGTATTATGCAGTACAAATCCGTGTCTATCACAGAATGTTAGATTTGTATATGCAAAGCATTTCTGTTTTTCTCCCTTATGAAAGCATCCGCTTTCCGGATCTGTCTTGCTTACCTTTATTGATTTTGTTCCTTTTCCTTCAATGAGTTCACCTGTTTCTTCGTCATATGCAAGTTCTATATCCTTTGTTTCCTTTATTGGCTTTTTCTCATGGGCTTTTCTATCCTTGTTGATTTCCTCCAGAAGTTCATCGTCATAGTATTTCTTTACTATTTCTACAGCCTTATTTTCATGTTTTCTATTATTGGCATTGGCCTTTCGATGTGTTCCATCTCCAAATACCGTATCAAGATCCACAAAATCATATGCGATGGCTTCTTCAATAATTTTTTTGAAAATCTCATCGAAAACTTCAGAATCTCCATATCTTCTGATGTAGTTCTGTGACCATGTTGAGTAGTTTGGAACCTCATCATCAATGGACAACCCTAAAAACCATCTGTAGGCAAGGTTCACCTTTGTTTCTTCACATGTTCTTCTCATGGAATGAATACCAAATGCAAAGTTGATAAAAAGCATTTTAAAAAGTACCACCGGGTCAATACTTGGTCTGCCAAAAGAACTATATAAAGGTCTAACGAGAGGATATATGAAATTCCAGTCAATAGCTTCTTCAAGCTCTCTTACCTTGTGATCCAATGGTACTAATTCATCTATAGTACTCAAAATCAAGCTGTCATTTTTTCGATTGTTTAAACATGTCATTGCCATAATATTTTACCTCCAAATATGCATTTACATTATACCATATTTTCATGATATAGTGGTAAAATAAAAAGTCGTGGAGCCTCAAAATTTGCATATTTGGAACGAAGTCATCCACGACAATAGATATAATACCATATATTTTTCTATTTGAAAACTAAAAGCTGTTGACTTTTTACTTTGTCAACAGCCTGAGCAATGATTCTATAAAGATTCATTGCTTTTGTTGTGTGCCGGGCATGGCACGGATTCAGTCGGAGATAGACCGACCACAGGTAGTTACCGCCAAGTGTAGTGAACCACAAGTCGTTAACAGTGATGTTAAGGATGGAGGAAGTGGTGTAG
>NZ_NFLJ01000083.1 GCF_002160865.1 Massiliimicrobium timonense | reverse complement strand
ATAATTTTTCTTAGACATGAATAATACCTCCTATTATTCATATATACAGAAAAAACGGATTTTTCTTTTTTTTCAGAGAAATTTTTAAAATATTTTCATCATACAGACATATTATAACACAAAGATTGCTAAAAGCATATATTTAAAGATGAATAATGATTTTTTGAATATTGGGGATTTGTTAATGGAAAGTCTTAAAAAATATGATAAAATAGTCATATGTATGGAGGGATGCGTCATGGCTATTCAATTAATCTATTTCAGTGGAACAGGAAGCACGCAAAAGGTTGTTCGTTTTATAGGAAAACAGTGGCAAGAAAAAGTGTATGAATATGATTTATCAAATCCTCATATTGCAAGACATGTTTTTTCTCATCAAGATTTATGCATTGTAGGTGTACCCTCTTATGGCGGGCGAGTTCCTACTATAGCAATTGAGCGTTTAAAACAATTTCAAGCCAATCAGACACCGGTTATTCTTATTGTAACTTATGGGAATAGACATTATGATGATACATTCATAGAACTTAAAGATACTTTGCAGCCATTAGGATTTATATGTGTAGGAGCAATGGCAATTGTTTGTGAACATTCAATTGTTCATGAGTTTGCACGTGGTAGACCGAATACGAAAGATTTTGAATATATACAATCATTGGTTGAAACTTTAAAAAGAGATTTACATCCCATTGAAGTTCCGGGACATAGACCTTATAAAATCTTTCGAGGTGGTTTGAAGCCTTTGGTGACATCGCAGTGTACAAAGTGTGGATTATGTGCTAAACTTTGTCCTGTAGAAGCCATTGATTTACAACATTTGGAAACAACAAATGAAAGTTTATGCATTTCTTGTATGCGTTGTATTTCTATCTGTCCATTCAAAGCAAGAATATGTGATGACAAGCAGGTTGAAGCGACACGTATGAAAATTCAAAAAGTTTGTACAATTGATAAACAAAGTGAATTGATAGGAGGATCATTATGTTAAAGGCAATATTTATTGACCATATGGGAACATTGGTCTATGAACAAAGTGAATGGTTAACAAAATTATTAGATTTGTGTGCTGAAAAGTCAAATGAAAAAGATACTCAAAGAATTGGAAAATTATGGAATCAAAAACATGATGAATTAATTCAACAATATAATGGTGAAAACTATAAAGATGAGTATTCTATTATCTTGGAAGCTTTTGAAAGCATGAAAGAACAGATAGGGTTACAAGGAGATAGTCATCAATACTGTGATTTATTGATTCAACATCTGATTCATACACCCGCATATGATGATACTTATGATTTTTTTGCACAATGTCCTTTACCTATATATATTATTACAAATAATGATTCTCAATATGTAGAAGAAAATATGAAAAATTTGGAACTAAGCCCCAAAGGAATTATTTCTGGTCAAACAACACATTATTATAAACCTCACCAAAAGATGTTTGAAAAAGCATTAGAAATTACAAAACTTAAGCCTAATGAAGCTGTATATATTGGTGATAGTTATAATAAAGATATGCAATCAGCGAAAAGTGTTGGAATGAGAGCATTCTTGATTGGACATAAGGACATTCAAGATCCTGAAGTAACATGTATTGATACATTATTAGATGTTTTCGAATATTTATAGTCCTTTTTAAGGGCTTTTTTCTTTATTCTCACTTTGTGTCGTGTCCATTTTTATGTAAAAATGATACGATATAACAAAGAAGATGAAGCGTATGAATCAAAAAAAGATTGGAAGCTTTATTAAAGAATTGCGTCAAAGTAATTCTTTAACTCAAGAAGAATTAGCTCAAATATTAGGTGTCAATCATAGAACTGTATCACGCTGGGAAACTGATATCCCGACTTTCTAAAGATTCCGATAAATAAAAACATAAGACCAACTATCTTTGATGATAATTGGTCTTTTTTGATGTGAACTGATTAAAATGTCGGAATCTTTTATAGAC
>NZ_NFLJ01000082.1 GCF_002160865.1 Massiliimicrobium timonense | reverse complement strand
CTGTTAAATTCATAATCATAATATAACCTCCAATAAAAACTGAATTATTATATTATGTTGAATTGATTTTGTACATTTTTATATGATCATTTTTGTACATATTAATAGTAGCATTTATACACAGACGTTCCATTTCATATTTTTCGTCAATTAAAGCACATAACTTATTCCATACATCATACAATGATTGTCCAACCAAATTCGTCATTTCCTCTGCATTTGGTATTTTATCAAGCATAATTTTTACCCTCCAAACACTTTGATTTATCGCATACAAGCATTTACAAATTTCATGGGAACATTCATACGCTCTGCAACTTGTTCTGGTGTCATTCCACTATCCAAGAAACGCTTGCAAACCACTTTCATATTTTCGCCCACTTCAATTATATGCTTATCTGGGTCATAGAAGCGTACTACACGCTGTCCCCACGAATGTTCTATAATAGGGTGGACATATTCAATTTCAAATTCTTTTAGCTTATCGGTAAATTTATCGAAATTATCTTCTTCAAAATATATTTCAAAATTGTTTCCACCAAAAGAAATATCCTCTGTTCCTATAAATTCGCTGTATGTTTCAAGTGTCTGTAAAGCCAGTCCGCCCGTTAAAGTCTTGTTTGCCCCGAAATCCATGATAACATGAAGTCCGAACACCTTTTTATAAAACTCAACAGACTTCTCCATATCAGATACTACCAGCATAGGATTTTTTAATTTCATTTTTACAGCCCCCTTTAACTGATTTTATATTCAAATTATATCAGTTATAAGTATGCCGTTCAATAAAATTCATAGCGTGACTATCCTTTATCTGTGTACCATTCCGTCACCCCCTTTCATTCCCCCTATGCCCGAACTCCCATAGGGGGACAGGTAAGTTTGCGTGACCGCAAACGATTGATTGTTACGCTCCAATGATACGGTTGAACAGCTCTAACAGCACGTCCTTGACACCGCCGGCATTGAATACCAGCCCCACAGCGATTAAGGCAATCACAAGGAAGCCGATTAACTTAGAAAACTCTCTCTTAAATCCTAAGTAGATACCGATTACCACGATTGCCATAAGCACCAAGCTCTGGGCGTTGCTTAAAAACCAGTTGTATAAGTTCTGTCCGAAATTCATTCTTTATCAATCCTTTCTTTTTTAATTTCTTCCATTTCTTCGTCAGCCATTTTGCTGACCTGTGCGATACACATAAGGACAACGCCGATACCCATTCCCAGTGATACCAGCACCAAGTCCTTGACAAGTTCTGCCATAATCAAATTTCTCCTTTATTCTGTGATAAGCTCCTCTGTGTCCGCTGTCTGCTGTCTGATTATCTGCAAATGCTTTTCCGTCAGCTTTGCGTTGTCCTCAATCTCTTTCAGATAGCTTGTGCTGTTGCCAGCGTCTATCTTTTTCAGCATTTTCAGTGTAGGGGCGACCTGTCGGCTTATCCAGCCCAGCGTCCTTTCCAGCGTATAAGGCTCTGGGTCTGTCGTCAGTTTGATAGGCGGGCGGTCTTTCCCGATAAACCACGCCCAGCGGTCATTGAGCTTCCAGTCTGTCTTTCGCTTCTCCGGCTCTCTGTCCACGAAGCGGATATAGTGATTGATGATAGAAAATGCCGTCTGTTCTGCGTCATAATGGGTCAGCAGTTCACGAACGGCATAATAGGCTCTTTCATCTTTCAGTCGTATCTCGAAGCGGTTCTTTATGGGGGCTTCCTCAATCGGCACGCCCAGCTTTGCGTACTGTTCGAAGTTCTTCTCATAACAGCAGAAGTAGACCTCTGATTTCAGAGAACCGATATACAGCGTGTGTCCCATGCCCGCCTTGTCCTGCTCGTTGTGCTTCACCAGCTCGCCGGAAGCATAGGACTTGAAAGAACGGAACAGGGAAACACATTCCTCACGGTTGCATTTGGCGGTCAGATCTGGAATATCCAGTATGCCCGCCCTGTCGTTAATGGCAAGGTCAAGGCGTTTCATCACACCGCCCTCAACCAGAGC
>NZ_NFLJ01000081.1 GCF_002160865.1 Massiliimicrobium timonense | reverse complement strand
TTTATATTTAGGATTTTGACTTTTTGCTTCAACACTAACACATAACATGCAGACAAGAATAATAAAAATAAGCTTTTTTAGATTGTTCATAATTTCACCTCATAGTGGAATTATGAACAATACTTTTTTATTTTATACATTATTATTAATAAATTCTCATATATATCTCATATAAATCACTGATAACAAGTTTATTTTTCTTATTCAATTAACCAATCCATTATGTTATATAATTTTATACCATTATATGACATAGTTTCATTATCTAAGGATAAAATAATTTTTTCATAATTATCGTTGACTTTTTCTAGTGGAGTTAATTCTCTTTTACGGACTGATTCACTTATCATTGATTCAGTAACTTGCACATACAATTTTTCATCAGCTTTAGTCGCAATAAAATCTATTTCTAACTGATTGATCTTTCCAACCGCAATATCATATCCTCGTTTTAACAATTCAAAATAAACAATGTTTTCTAATACATGTCCTGTATCTCTATTTCTATATCCTAACAAATAATTTCTTAATCCTATATCAACAATATAAAATTTTCCTAAGGTACGTAAATATTCTTTTCCCTTTATATCAAACCTCTTAATTTCATAGAAAAAATAAGCTTCTAATAAAGCATTAACATAAGCTTGAACAGTATGATGACTTGGTTTGGTTTTTCTTTCCTTTTCCAATAATCCCTCATCCATAAGAACATTTCCAATTTTTGAAATAGATATATTACTACCAATATTATCTGCAAGAAACATAATAATTTTTCTAAGTAAAACTGAATCAGTTATTTTTCTTTGACTTTTTAAAGTTTCTCTTTCTAAAATATCTCTCACTATAACCGTTGAATAAATGCCATCCAATAATGTTAAAACTCTTTCTTGCTCTAACCCTACATCAACAATTCCTGGCATACCACCATATCGCATATAAGCTTGAAATAGTTCATTTAATTCATATCTATCTCCTTTTGAATCATAAACATATCTTTTTTTATTTCCTAAGGCGTTGATTGTTTCCTTTATTGTAAAACCATGAAAATCAATAAATTCTTGAAAAGACAGTGGTAACATTTTGATTTCTACATATCTTCCAGATAAATAAGTAGAGTATTGTGACGATAATAAATAGGCATTTGAACCTGTAATATAAATATCACAATTAAAGTCAACACGAAAAGAATTAACAACATCTTCCCATCCAGTAATTCTTTGAAGTTCATCAAAAAAAAGATACATTTTTTGATGAGGTATAATCAATTGTGAAACATGATGATAAAAATCATCAGCATTCATTTTTCTATATACATATGATTCAAAATTCATCTCTATAATTTGTTCTTCATGAACACCAGATTCTAATAAATAATTCACCATAAGCTTTAAAAGACTCGATTTCCCACAACGACGTATTCCTGTCACAACTTTAACAGGTTCTGTATCTTGAAACACTTTTAACTTATTTAAATACAAATCTCTATTTTTTAAATCATATTTTTTCATAGAATCTCCTCCATTAAGCATATTATAGCAAAAACTTTTTATTTTATAAAGTTTTTGCTATTGAGTGCAAAAAATTATATATTTATGTTTTTTTGCTATAGATTTATTTATAATTATTATAATGAGGGATATCTATAAATATTGTCATTTTATGTCAAGTATACAATATTTTAATAGAATAATGACTGAAGGTACTATTACTGATTCTAAAGTTTATATCATGCGTGGCACACGATAAAAATGGCAATGAGTAATCATTGTTCTTATACATGATAAAATAAACCTTAATTATTCATGATAATATAACATAATCATGAAATATCCTTATTTCATGAACGTTTTCTTGTTTTATTTATTCTTTGACTATTCACCCATCGGGTGAATAGTTTTTCTTTATGTATAATAAAAGCTCCTGTATAATATAGGTGTTCAAACTATAATACAAGGAGCACTTATATGATACAATCTATTTTCAATTTTGACAACATAAATTTTAACGGTGGCAACATTTCTTGTGATGGTGGCAGCATCTTGCTTCTTTCATTTCTTAAAAAGTACAATCTGCTGTCTTCACTAGATGATATTCCTTTCAATGATACAAGAAGATTGCCTAAGTATTCCAATTCTGACATTGTCACTCAAATTGTTTTACGTAACCTTTTAGGCTACTTCAATCAGGCTGATCAAATGACACTTGTTGA
>NZ_NFLJ01000080.1 GCF_002160865.1 Massiliimicrobium timonense | reverse complement strand
TATAAATGTCAATATAATTTTGTACAAAAATGATCATTTATGATGTACAATTATGTTCCTGTTCAATATAACTAGGAATACTTCTTAATATTAGGATTCCTCTTCGTTTGGCTTCATATGATCTTTTAACCGATAGGATTTACCCGTTATAGTTACCACATGCGCGTGATGAAGGACTCTATCTAAAATGGCATTTGCCATTACCGCATCACAGAAAACTTCATCCCACTCACTAAAATTGATATTTGTAGTTAATATCGTGCTTCTTTTTTCATAACGTCTATCTATCAGTTGAAAGAATAATTTCGCATCATCTTTATTAATTGGAAGATAGCCAAGTTCATCTATGATCAATACTTTATATTTGGTAAAATGGCGAAGTCGATCTTCCAATCTGTTCTCATTATTTGCTTTCTTCAATTGTTGAATAAGGTCATGACATTTGATGAAATATGTACTATTTCTACGCTTTGCTGCGGCGATGCCTATACTTACAGCCAGGTGTGTTTTACCTACACCACTATTACCTAGAAATACGATATTTTCACAATTCTCAATGAATCTGAGTGTCTCAAAATCCAATATCTGTTGTTTATTAATTGATGATTGAAAATCAAAATCAAAATCCCTTAATTCTTTATGGTGAGGAAAAGCCCCTACTTTAACCATTGATTTGATCATATTCTTTTCTCTATGATCGATTTCTATTTGGGTCAATTTAATCAATCCTTCAGTAAGGGATAGATTGTTCTTAGTTATGTAATCCAATATCTCATCTAAATTTTCATTCATTTGACTTAGTTTCAAATAATTCAGGTTATTTCTTAATTGCATATATGTACTACTCATTGTATATTTCTCCTATCAAATTTAAATTTTCCTTAGCTAGTTGTTTAATTTCATCCGAACTATCTTTAAAACTTACTTCGTATATTTTTTGATAATGCTCTTCATGATAATTGTATTTTGACTGAGATATTTGATGAATTGTTATGAGTTTTGTGTTAGAATGCACATGTATATAATCATCAAATATTTGTAGTTTCACTGTTTTACCAATATATTCTGGTGGTGCGGAATATTTATTTCCTTTATAGGAAAATAAGCTTTGTGAATCTACTTTTACTGGTTTAATGGTGATTTTATATTGATTTCTTATCTTTTCTTGTGGTAAGGGGGATAAGAAATCTTTTTCTTTTTGAATATGAAGCTTCGGAATTTTTCCTATTGCACTGTGCACCTGGCAATTATGCCTTTCATTAATTTCCGTTACTTTTTCATTCAGTTGTGCATAGTTTAATTTTCCATTATAGGCATATAGTTCATCCCATAATTTCATTGGTGCTTCAACTTTTCCTTTACTCCATGGTTTTCCGGCAATACATGGTTTCACTACAAAGCCATAATCATTCGCAAATTGTTGAAACTTCGCATTGACCTTTCCACTCGAATATTCTGTTCTTGCCTCATCCATAACCGTTTTCATATTATCGGTTTTTAAAATGTCAGGCACACCACCTGCTGCTTCAAATGCCTGATCAAGATAATGGAATAGAGCACCTTGCTTTTTTGTAAGCGAAATAAAATTAACTTTATATCTTGAATAGGAATAAACAAGTGCAAAGATATTTAATTCAATAACTTCACCTGTATTTAAGGTATAATGCATATTTTCCTTCCAGTCTAATTGTGCTTCAACTCCCATACCCGTCTCTCTTTTGATTGACTGATGATTTGTAGTACTGTTTCTAACTTTACCATTCACTGTCCTGTTTGTTCTGCCATTAAAGTATTTATCGAATTCCTCATGTTGACTGATCCACTTTCTAAAATGTGAAGCTGAGCATTCTAATCCATGAATATCTTTTAGATACTGCCATAAAACTCTTTTATAAAAGAAAACTTGAGTATTTTGATTGATCAGTAAGTCATATATTATTTGATAAAATTTATCTAACTTACTTTTTCTTTCTCTTTTCTTTGGCTTAGTATAACCATTCATATATTTATCTATCAATCTTCTATCGACACCAAGCTCTCTGGCAATCTGTGATTTATTTATTTTCAATTTTAACTCCTCTACTAATACTTTCAATTTTGGTAAATCAAGCAAGCAATTAATCTCAATACTTGAATTGACTGTTAAATTCATAATCATAATATAACCTCCAATAAAAACTGAATTATTATATTATGTTGAATTGATTTTGTACATTTTTATATGATCATTTTTGTACATATTAATAGTAGCATTTATA
>NZ_NFLJ01000008.1 GCF_002160865.1 Massiliimicrobium timonense | reverse complement strand
CGTATAGGGACTTCATCAGGAATTTCTTTGATGAATCACGAATAAAGTACAAAAACGAAAAGAAACAGATGTGAATTATATAAAAAAACTTGATTTTCTGTTATTATCAATGTATAATAACGCATGTATTTGGTATTAGTAAAGGGGGGAAGTTCAATATGGCAAAAACTGTAGTAAGAGAAAATGAATCATTAGATGATGCATTACGTCGTTTTAAAAGACAAGTTTCTAGAACAGGTACCCTTGCAGAAGCTCGTAAAAGAGAATTTTATGTTAAGCCTGGTTTAAAACGTAAAATGAAATCAGAAGCTGCTAGAAAAAATAAAGGTAAACAAAGATAAGAAGAACTTTTGGTTCTTCTTTTTTGTTTGATATCATATATTCCACTGAGGTGGTATTGTGCTGGTTATTGATAAAGATAAAATTTGTATCTATGATTATCATGAGGTTTTAATGATGGACTGTCATCTGTTTAAAATTCAAATGCAAGGCTATGATTTGATTGTGAGAGGAAAGGATTTACAGATGTCCTATTATGATGAAAAAGAGATACGTTTATGTGGATATGTGAAAGTGATTGAATATGCTGAAAATGGGGTATGATTATTATTGTATTGATGAATCGTTAATTTATCATTTATTAATATTTGCAAGAGATCATAAACTTCAATTATCTCATTTTCAAAAACATGATCATCAATTTTATTTTTATTTACCAGTATATCAAAGATATTATTTCAAAAAATGGACATATCCCTATCATTATATAAAAACAGAAGGATTATTAAAATATATCTTTTTGTTATCAAGACAACACTTAAATTTTATAGGTGTGCTTTTTTTCTTCATAAGTTTATTTATGAGTTCTTATCTTATTTTTGATATTCAAATTGATGGAACATTACCTCAAGTGAATCAAAGTATCAAAGAAACTTTAGAAAAAGAAAATATTACTTTTTTAAAACCGCTTCAAAGCTATGAACATTTAAATGACTTATTATTACAATTGAAAGATTTATATAAAGATCAAATAGAATATATGAATATTTATCAGACAGGAAGTGTCTTTCATGTCGAATATACAAAACGTAAACAAGATCATATAAAAAAAGAAGATTATCGTAATCTATATGCCAGTCAAGATGGAATGATTCAATCATTGGATGTGAAAAGTGGAAATATTATGGTCAAGAAAAATGATTATGTCAAAAAGGGAGATTTATTAGTTGAAAATACAATTATTTCTACTCAAAATAAAACGAAGATTATTCCTGTTGAAGGACATGTTTATGCCTATACTTTTCATCAATATGAAGCCAGTGTCAAAGATTTGAAACAAGATCAAGGAGATGTCTTTTATCAATTATTGTTAAAGATTCGTAGTCAAATCCCTGCAGGAGCTCATATTGATAAAGAAAATGTTTTACAAATGACAAGAAATCGTAGTAAAATAACGTTAAAGATGCATTATACACTGATTGAAGATATTGCAGTTAAAGGAGAAAAGAATGAAGAAAATCTTAAAACTAGAAACATGCACGATGGATGAGATATCAAGACTTTTTGGTCGCCAAGAAGAAAACATACGTTTATTAGAAGAAGCAATGCAATGTGAACTTATTGTTCGTGGTGATGAAATCGTTATGGATAATACAGAAGAAAAGAATCAGCAGGTTGAAGATATGATTCGTACTTTACTGGCACTTGTCAAGCAGGGAAAGACAATTAGTCAAAGAGATATTATGTATTCTTTGAATCTGGCTAAAAATCATCAATTAAATATGATTGATGAACTTTACCAAATCAAAATTGCACGCACAACAAATGGAAAATTGATTTATCCTAAAACTCTAGGTCAAAAAGAATATTATCAGGCATTAAAACATAATGATGTTGTTTTTGGAATAGGACCGGCAGGAACTGGAAAAACATATTTAGCTGTTGTTTTTGCTGTACAGGCCTTAAAAAATAATGAAGTTCAAAAAATTATTTTAACAAGACCAGCTGTTGAAGCAGGTGAAAGCTTAGGATTTTTGCCTGGAGATTTAAAAGAGAAAGTAGACCCATATTTAAGACCGCTTTATGATGCATTATATGATATGCTTGGGCAGGAAAAAACAGAGCGTTATATTGAAAAAGGGATTATTGAAATTGCTCCATTAGCTTATATGCGTGGACGTACATTAGAGGATGCTTATGTGATCTTAGACGAAGCTCAAAATACGACTGATGCACAAATGAAAATGTTTTTAACAAGACTTGGTTTTCATTCTAAAATGATTATTACTGGTGATATTACACAAATCGATTTACCTAAAGGTGTTGTCAGTGGTTTAAAGAAAGCTTTGCATATATTAAAGGATGTTAAGGGTATTCGTTTTGTATATTTAACAGCCTTAGATGTTGTCAGACATCCTGTTGTTCAAAGAATTATTGAACGTTATGAAAATGATGAAAAGAATCATGATGATATAAACTGTTGATGATGTGCAACAGTTTTTTTATTTAGAAAGAAAATGATAGGTAAATGCAATGAATATGTTATAATGAGTATAAGTTAAAGATATATTTAGGAAAGAAGGAAAAATATGGCAAAATCTATAGTATTTATTGTTGTTTTAATGCTTGCTGTTATTTGCTTTTTTATTTCTTTTTTACATTGGAGAGAAAAAGGCTTTTTATTGAACAATACATATATTTTTGCGTCAAAACAAGAAAAAGAGAAAATGAATAAAACTCCACATTATAGACAATCTGCAATTGTTTTTAGTGGTTTATCGTTAGTGTTATTATTGATTGCTATTGATATAATACTAGAAACAGAATGGTTAATATGGATAATACGACTACTTGAGATGAGTTTTATTGTTTGGGCTATTGGCTCTTTTATAAAAAAGTTTTTTATAGATAATGATAAATAGGATGATTTATATGAAATTATTAAATAAAATAAAAAAGAAGATTGATAAGAAAGAAAATATATCAAAAGCAAAGAAATCTTCTAAAAGAAAAACATTGATTAAAGATTTTGATGAGATTGTAAAAAGAGGTAATGAAGAAGAAATTAAAAATGTTTTTAAAAAATGTGATATTAATGCTTATGGAGGTTATGACAAAACAAATGCATTGTCTTTTGAATTATCTGAAAATTTAATGAGATGGTTAGTTGAAAATGGAGCAAATATTGAATATGAAGATAGATTTGGAAAACATCCACTTCATCATCAAGTCATTAACCCTCATGGACATCCTGAATATTTAATTCAACTAAGAGCAAATATAGAAGCTACTGATTCATGGGGAAATACCCCGTTATTTTATGCAACTTGTTTTTTTCGAATTGATCATATGAAGATACTGGTTGAATCAGGAGCAAGGGTTAATGCTTTAAATAGTAATGGAGAAACACCTTTATTAAAAGCAATGAAATATACGAAAAATGGAAATATTCCCGATTTGGTAAAAATCGTTCATTATTTATTAGAACATGGAGCTAGATTAACACGTAAAGAAAAAGAAGAAGTAAAAAGGATAGGAGAAGACTTTGAATGGTTTAGAGATTGTATTTCTAAGGATAGTATAGGTGAGATTGAAGAAAATTTGATGGAATTATATCGATTGTTTAAAGTTGAACCAGTTCCTAAAAGGATTATCTATGATGGGAAATCTAAAATCAGAGTTAAAGCCAAACAATGGCAAGATCAGCATGAAGAATTATGGAAATTGCTTGTTCCAACTTTAGGTCACGCATCTACTATTCAAGGAGAGGTTATTAGAATTTCAGGGAAACTCTCATATGAAATTAATCATAATGGCCGAATAAATTGGAATAAAGAATTTAAGAAAATGGCGGATTCATTACTAACATACTGTCGTTGTGGACATCAACTCTCACAAATAGAAATAGGAGAATTGAAAAAAATAGTTCACAATATCAATCATATTCAGGAAGATGATTTGGATAAGTTGACGCAATTATGTGTCAAATGGGTTCTTTTGAATCCATATCCTTTATCATTAGATCATGTCGATTATAATCGATAAAAATACTTTACAAACATAAAAAGAATATGTTAGTAGGTTAGTAAGAAAAGAAAGGAAGTGGGTATAGTGAATAAACATGATTTTTTTGATATCATTATGACAAAATGTGCTTGGTCTAAACAAGGGAATGATGAAAAAGTTTTAGCACCTTTAATAAAATTTTTATCTCAACAAGAAGACGATGAAATCTTTATGTTTGAGGATATAATGACAGATTTGTTGTATCAATTAGATACCCTTCAAAATTTCAAGATAGCTAAGAAATATTATCATCATAATGCTGATACTTTCCTATATTCTCGTTGTGTTGCTCTAATAAATGGTGAAAAATACTATATAAATGTAAAACAAGGAAAAAACAAAGATTTATGGACAAAGGAATTTGAATCCCTTCTGTATGTTCCTAAAAGAGCATGGAAAATGAAACATCATAAATCTTTAGAATATTATCCTCATCTTCCAGCAATATCATATGAAACTGGAAGTAATAAGGATGGATGGGAAAAAAGGATTTCTCTAACGAGATTGAAAAGAATTATACAAAATAAATCTATCAAAAATTTTATGTAAAAAAGAATAATAGTGAATAGAAGGGATGTTTATGAGATTATCAACAACTTATATCTGTGTGAAAGATGTTGAAAAATCGTTACAATTTTATAAGTTCTTTTTACAAAAAGAACCTTTATATCAAAATGATAACAGATGGATTGTTTTTGACTGTGGCAATTTATTAGCACTTTATAATAGGAAATATGATGAGGAACTTATCAAAGAATCTCATGATATTCATTTTAATCAAGCTTATATTGATAATTTTTTTAATGAAGATAAGTATAAAAAGAATAATATTGTCGTTTTTAATTTTGAAGTTAATGATTTAAAAAGTGAATATCAAAGAATAAAGTCATTAGGAATTGGAGAAGTTTCTCAAATAATGTATGTGAATGTACATATGCCTTATTATTATTTTGATGTGATTGATCCAGATGGTAACATTTTAGAAGTGACAGGTCACTATGAAGGAGATGACACAATATGGGATTAATAGATAAGTTAAAAAAGAAAAAAACAGATCATATGTATTTGTATACGGATAAAGAACTGGATGAATATGAAAAATATATTGAAGAAACATTTGGTAACTACCAAGAAGTGTTTCATGAGATTGTATCTACTGATATTCATTTAGATATAATTATTGTCCCTCCCACAAATGAACAACCTTATTATAAATTAATTACAATGGGCATGGGAGCTTATCAAATGAATGTTCCAGATAGATTAAAACAATATGAGTTAGAAAGAGCAGAGCTGGTTTTATATCTTCCTGCGACATGGGATATTAACTCAAGCCAAGAAGAAGATTATTGGCCTATAAGACAATTAAAAATTTTAGCGCGTTTGCCAATAGAATGTCATACATGGCTTGGCTATGGACATACTGTATCTTCTGATGAGGATAATACACCTTATGCAAGTAACACACAATTTTGTAGTATGATGTTAGTGGATGTTTATGATAAAGAGGGGCATGATTTGGATTTAAGAATGAAGACAAAAGGCAAAATTAATTTTTATCAGTTGTTTCCTCTTTATCAAGAAGAATTAGAATTTAAACAAAAACATAATGCTGAAACTTTGTTGAATTTGTTTGATGATGAAGATTTGATTCCGATCGTTAATATTCATAGAAGAAATTATGGTTGAGATTGTAAGTCATTATAAAAATATATATGCATTTATGATGAAGTATAAGCATTTTTAAAGTTATTCATTTTTATAAGTTTCTTAGAGGAGAAGAGTATAATGATAATAAGAGAAGTCCATGATCATAAAAAACAGTATTTATCTTTATTGTTGTTGGCAGATGAACAAGAAGATATGATTGATCGTTATATTAATCAAGGAATAATGTATGTGTTAGAGGACCATTGTGTCAAAGGAGAATGTGTTGTTGTTGATGTTGGTCATGGAATACTTGAAATAAAAAATCTTGCTATATTGCCAAAATATCAAGGATTAGGGTATGGTAAATTTTTGATTGATTATATCGCTGAAAAATATAAAGAAAAGTATTCTTTATTACAGGTGGGAACTGGCGATAGTCCTTTGACAATTCCGTTTTATAAAAAATGTGGTTTTACGTATTCACATAAGATTGAAAAATTTTTTATTGATTATTATGATCATCCAATATTCGAAATGGGAGTACAGTTGAAAGATATGATTTATTTACAAAGAAAACTATAAAAATAATATTTTGATGTAATGATAAGATATAAAATCTAAAAATAGTGATGCTGATTGTCGGTGTTTTAACAGTTATAAAAAAAGAGAAAATGACTGATGAGAAATTAATCAAGACAAATCCATTATAAAGCACTTCTTGTTGGAACGTTAATTGGGCCTTTGATTGGCTTATATCTTTATAATATTGATATTTTATAAAAACAGATATATTTTTAATATGAAGATATAGTCCTTTTCAATAGTATAAACACATATAATAAAAGTGATCAGTGACCACTTTTATTTTTGTTTAAGATAATGTTTTAAGACTTTTAAATGAGCAGTAGAAACAGGAATCTGGGAAATATCTTCTAAATGATACATCGTATTGTAAGGATGAGAAAGAGTAAAATGATAAATATGCATATGCCAAGTACGATGGGTAAAGACATGTTTGACTTGTCCGTGATAAGAAACCAATGATAAAGGAAGATGATATTGTTTTTCAAATTCTTCCATGAAGCGATAAGGACTTTCTAATTCATATTGAATAAAGCCATATAAATTTTCTAATAATCCAGCAGGATTTTGAATCATCAGATATTGATCTTGATAAGTGATAATGCCTGTTATGTAATTCAGTTCTTTATGTTTTATATTTTTGATAGAAATGGGTAATACTTTTTGTTGTCCTATTTCCTTTGCTTTACAAAAAGCAGCAATGGGACAATTTTGGCATTGAGGATTGAGAGGACGACAAATTGTTGCGCCTAAATCCATTAATCCTTGATTAAAAGATGAAGCATCATAGCCAATCAATAATTCACTTACAATTTGAGAAATCTTTTTTTGTGTTTTTGTAAGAGCAATATTATCTGTCAAAGCATATAATCGAGAGATAATTCTTAAAACATTGCCATCAATGGCTGGTGTAGACATGCCATAAGCAATAGAACAGATTGCACCAGCAGTATAAGGTCCAATTCCTTTTAAATTTAAAATATCTTTATAGGTTGCAGGAAATTGTCCATGAAAGTTTTCGCAAATGAATTGTGCTGTTTCATGAATATGCTTAGCACGACGATAATAACCAAGCCCTTCCCATAATTTATAGACATCTTCCAGTGATGCTTTCGCAAGTTTATCTATTGTATCAAATGTTTCAATAAAGCGTGTATAATATGGAATCACAGCTTCGGTTGTTGTTTGCTGTAACATAATCTCACTAATCCAGATATAATAAGGATTCTTTGTTTCACGCCAAGGGAAATGCCGATGGTTTTTATTGTACCATGTTATTAAATTGTTTTGTATATTCTTTTGCATCAAATCACCATGCGTATTATACTATAAAATATCTAAAAATGAAAAGCATGTGATAAGTGGAATGTGAAAGTTTAAAAAGGAATAAACTTCTTTTACGGATATTTGAAAGATATTGATTATCAATGATTGTTGTTTGTATATTTTGAAAAAATATGAGAAATGCGAGAAGACAATTAAAAAAATTGTACTTATCTCAAAAAAGTGATAAGATAGAAGAAAGAAAGGAGCAAGACTATGAAACTCATAATTGCAATTGTAAATAATGATGATAGTAATTCAGTTCAAACAGCATTAACTGAAGGTGGTTTCTTTGTAACAAAGTTAGCGACATCTGGTGGTTTTTTAAAGAAAGGGAATACAACTTTCTTTATTGGAACAAATGATGATAAGGTAGATCCAGCACTTGAGATTATTAAAGCTCATGCAAGAAAACGTGTGGAAAAAGAACCAACAGTTCCACCTACTGAAATGGGAGAATTCTTTACACCAATCATGGTAGATGTACTTGTTGGTGGAGCAACTGTTTTTGTTGTAGACGTTGATCGTTTTGAAAAAATTTAAAAAACAGCTTTGGCTGTTTTTTATTTGTAAAGGAGTATAAAGTGAAATTAAGAATATTAAGAGGACATGAAATTAAAGAAGCTATAAAAAGAATAGATGATCAAATCGTATTAGATTTGTTGATGGATTCTTATCAGAAAAATCTATTTTTTATTGGGGCCTTTGAAGATGATATGATTGGGGCTATTGGGATTTCTCATTTTCAAGAGATTGCTTATCTTTGGGTTGAAAAAAATGATCATCAAAAAGAGATTGCTTCAAAGTTAATTCGTATGAGTCTGACATTAACGCAGGATGATTTATACGTATCATTTTCAACACAATGGGATGATGTCTATGAAGATTTGGGATTTCAAAAACAAATAGATTTAAAGCGATGGATTTATCATCACTCTGTTCATAAGCGTTTTACTTCTTATGGGCAGGTTCATGATTTTATTGCCAGCCAAAAACAACGTGTTTACGCTTTAGATAATTTTAAACGCTTTATGAAAGATATGGGTAATCCTCAAACATTATTAAAATCTATTCATATAGGTGGAACAAATGGGAAGGGGTCCACAACAAATTATATTCGTTCAGTATTACAAAAGGCAGGATATAAGGTTGCAACTTTTACATCCCCGGTACTTGTAACAAGATTGGAAATTATGCGTATTAATAATCAGCATATTCAAGAAGATGAAATGATGATTTATGCGAATAGATATATGGATTTATGGTTGCAGTATGAATTGTCCATGTTTGAAATAGAAGTTTTTATTGCGATTATGTTTTTTATAAGACATCGTGTAGATTTTTCGATTTTTGAAGTTGGGCTTGGTGGCGAATTGGATGCAACAAACATCATCTATCCTATGATTTGTGCCAATACAAATATTGGTTTGGATCATATTGAATATCTTGGTGATACTTATGAAAAAATTGCTCGTACAAAAGCAGGGATTGTTAAAGAGGGGATTCCTTATGTTACAGGTGAAAAAAAACAAGACTGTTTAGATGTTTTTAAAGAAATCTGTCAGTTGCATCATAGTCCATTGATTCAAGTACAGGATATTCAAAATATTCAAGATCATGAAGAATATCTGACATATGATTATCGACAATATCATATCACTTTACAGACAAGTGCCATTTATCAATGTCAAAATAGTGCTTTAGCAATTGAAATCTTATTATATTTAAAAGAATATGGTTATTTGGCTTTTGATGATAAACAGTTGTTAGATGGTTTAAAAGAAGCTGTCTGGGCAGGACGCTTTGAAATTGTGAGTCATCATCCGTTGATGATTATTGATGGTGCTCATAATCTAGAAGGAATGGAAGCTTTTTATCAATCAGCCTGTAAGTACAAAAATATTAAAATTATTTTTAGTGCTTTAAAAGATAAAGATACTCATGCTATGATGGAATGTTTGCTTAAGTTGACCAATGATATTACTGTTTGTGAATTTGACTTTTATCGTGCGCAGACGGTTGAAAAACTAGCTGAGGATTTTCCAGTTAAAATTCAAAAAGATTGGCATCAAGCGATTGATGAAGCTTTTTTGCATCAAGGTGTTGTCTTTATTACAGGTTCTCTTTATTTTCTGGCACAAGTTAGACCATATATTTTACAACATCAAAAAAATACAAGAAAGAGTTGAGTTTTCGTAAAGAGTATGATATTATCCATTAGGAAAGTCGGTCGGGAAAATCTTTTCCTGACTTTTCTTTTGAATGACATTGACCTTGATTTTGTCGGATGAAGGTGAATGTGTAAGAGTAGATGAAAGAGAGGTTTATATGCAACAAAAAACTTTTTATGATTTAGGATTATCAAAACTGGTTTTACAGGGAATTGAAATGATGGGATATGTGATGCCTTCACCGATTCAAGAAAAAGCCATACCTGTTTTATTAGAAGGAAAAGATATCATTGGACAGGCACAAACAGGAACAGGAAAAACATTGGCTTTTGGTAGTGTTTTGCTTTCATGTATTGAAAAAAGTCAACAAGGTGTTCAGGCGTTAATTTTATCGCCAACACGTGAATTGGCCTTACAGATTGACGAAGAATTAAGACGTATTGGTAAATATACACGTTTATCAATTGTGAGTGTTTATGGTGGAAGTGAAATTGAAAAACAGATTCGTGCTTTAAAAAAAGGAGCAGATATTGTTGTAGGAACACCGGGTCGTGTGCTGGATTTGATGCGTCGTAAAGCGTTACGTTTAGATCATGTCAACTGGCTTGTTTTGGATGAAGCAGATGAAATGTTAAATATGGGATTCATTGATGATATTGAAACAATCTTGCAGACTGTTCCAGAACAAAGACATACCGTATTGTTTTCAGCAACGATGCCAAGTGATATTAAAAAAATTGCAAGTTTCTACATGAAAGAAGACTATCAGCATATTCAGATTAAAGCTAAGACAATGACAGCCTCAACTGTTTCACAATATTATTTTGAAACGAAAGTGAATCGTCGTTTTGAAGTTCTATGCCGTATTTTAGATTCTCGTGAAATGGATAATACCATTATCTTTTGTAAAACAAAACGCTCAGTTGATGAAGTTGTTGCTGCTATGCAACAAAAACATTATAATGTAGAAGCGATGCATGGTGATTTATCACAGAATCAAAGAATGAATACATTAAGAAGATTTAAAAATGGGCAGATTCAATATCTGGTTGCGACAGATGTGGCTGCAAGAGGAATTGATGTGGATAATATATCACATGTGATTAATTATGAATTGCCTCAAGAGGAAGAACTTTATATTCATCGTATTGGAAGAACTGGACGTGCAAACAAAAAGGGTGAAGCTTATTCTATTGTGACAGCTCGTGAAAAGAATTTCTTAAAAGCCATTGAAAAGCATACAAACAGTCATATTGAAAAATTAGAGATACCGGCGATTGAAGATATTTTTGATCAGAAAATCAAAGAACTTTTGTTTGATGTTCAGGATACTGTTCTCAAAGGAAATTTGGAACCGTTCAAGAAAATTGTGAAAGATATTCCTGCACATATGAGAAATGATGTAATGGCTGCATTGCTGGCAATGTGTTATTCAAAACGTGTGGGTTATAATTATCAGGATATTAAGGACATACATAAAAATGAGCAACGTCTTTTTATGAGTGTAGGTTCAATGGATAAGGTTAATGTTAAGGATATTATTGATTTCTTTTTGCGTTATGCCCAAATCTCTAAAAAAGATATAGGTGAGATTACAATTAAAAGGAAATTCAGTTTTGCCAATTTAACGCCAGAAGCTTCTCAAAAGGTATTAGATTATTGTTATAATCAAAAAATAAAAGGAAGACGTGTACGTCTGGAATTGGCACAGGAAGAATAAAAAAGAATGATGAGTTCAAATGAATTTATGATAGAGTGGAGAAACCTAAAAATTGGATTCTCCACTTTTTTAAAATTCGCTCATTTTTTTGTTGAATGTAAGCACTCACATAGTGTATAATATGAAAAGTAGTAACAAAGGAGGAAGTTATATGAAAAAATATGTCTACTTATTTAGTGAAGGAAATAAAGACATGCGTAACTTACTTGGTGGTAAAGGGGCTAACTTAGCAGAAATGACAAATATTGGTTTGCCTGTACCTCAAGGATTTACTGTGACAACAGAAGCCTGCACTAAATATTATGAAGACGGGAAAGTGATTACTAAAGAAATCGAAGACCAAGTTTATGAAAAACTTGCTGAACTAGAAAAAATTACAGGAAAAACAATGGGAGATGCACATAATCCATTACTTGTTTCTGTACGTTCTGGAGCAAGAGCTTCTATGCCTGGTATGATGGATACAGTTTTAAATTTAGGAATGAACGATGAAGTGGCTAAAGGATTTACTGAAGTGACTCAAAATCCTCGTTTTGTTTATGATAGCTATCGTCGTTTTATTCAAATGTTTGCTGATGTTGTTATGGGATTCCCAAAAAGCTCATTTGAACATATGTTTGATAAAGTTAAAGAAGAAAAAGGTGTTGAATTTGATACTGATTTAACAGCTGATGATTTAAAAGAAGTTGTTGAAATCTATAAAAATGAATACAAAAAACATGCTGGAGTAGATTTCCCTCAAGATCCAAAAGTACAAATGATGGAAGCTATTAAAGCCGTGTTTAGATCATGGAATAATGATCGTGCGATTACTTATAGACGTTTAAATGATATTCCAGGAAGCTGGGGAACAGCTGTTAACGTTCAAGAAATGGTTTATGGTAACCGTGGTGAAACTTCTGGTACAGGTGTTGCTTTTACAAGAAACCCTGCTACAGGAGAAAAGAAATTATATGGTGAATACTTGATGAACGCTCAAGGTGAAGACGTTGTTGCTGGTATTCGTACACCTCAAACAATTGATACTTTAAAAGAAGTTATGCCAGAATGTTATGATCAATTCGTAAAAATCAATAAAATTCTTGAAGATCATTACAAAGATATGCAAGATATGGAATTTACAATTGAAGATGGTAAATTATTTATGCTTCAAACACGTAATGGTAAAAGAACAGCTGCTGCTGCTTTAAAGATTGCTGTTGATCTTGTTAATGAAGGTATGATTACTAAGGAAGAAGCTTTATTAAAAGTTGAACCTAAACAATTAGATCAATTATTACATCCAAACTTTGATGATGTATCATTACGTTGTGCACAAGTTGTAGCTACTGGTTTAGCTGCTTCTCCAGGTGCCGCTACTGGTCGTATCTATTTTACTGCTGAAGATGTTATTGAAGCATCAAAGAATGGTGTTCAAGATATCTTATTAGTTCGTCTTGAAACTTCACCTGAAGATATTGAAGGTATGAATATTGCTCATGGTATCTTGACAATTCGTGGTGGTATGACATCACATGCTGCAGTTGTTGCCAGAGGTATGGGAACTTGCTGCGTTTGTGGATGTGGTTCATTAAAGATTGACGAAGAAAATAAAATTTTAACTACACCTGATGGTAAACAATATCATGAAGGTGATTATATGTCATTAGACGGAAGCACTGGTAATGTTTATGGTGAACAAATTAAAACTGTTGAACCAGAAATTAGTGGTGATTTCGAAACATTCATGGAATGGGCTGACGAAGTACGTAAATTACAAGTTCGTACAAATGCTGATACACCTAGAGATGCTTTACAAGCTCGTAAATTTGGTGCAGAAGGTATTGGTCTTTGTAGAACAGAACATATGTTCTTTGAAGAAGAAAGAATTTTCAATTTTAGACGTATGATTACTGCTGAAACTGAAGAAGCAAGACGAGAAGCACTTGAAAAGATTTTACCTTATCAAAGAAGTGACTTTAAAGAATTATTTAAAGCTATGGAAATTTATCCAGTAACTATTCGTTTCTTGGATCCACCTTTACATGAATTCTTACCTCATACTGATGAAGAAATCAGACCACTTGCTGAAAGCTTAGGAATGACTTTTGAAGCTTTAAAAGCACGTGTTGAATCATTAAAAGAATTCAACCCAATGATGGGACACAGAGGTTGTCGTTTAGCTGTAACTTATCCAGAAATTGCTGAAATGCAAACAAGAGCTGTTATTGAAGCTGCTATTGCAGTGAATAGAGAAGGGCAAAATGTTGTTCCTGAAATCATGATCCCTCTTGTTGGAGATGTTCATGAATTAAAATATGTAAAGAAAATTGTTTGTGATACAGCAGATAAGATTATCGCTGAAGCAGGTGTAGAATTACCTTACAAAGTAGGTACTATGATTGAAATTCCTAGAGCTGCTTTAACTGCTGATAAGATTGCTGAAGAAGCTGAATTCTTTAGCTTTGGTACAAATGACTTAACTCAGATGACTTATGGATTCAGCCGTGATGATGCTGCTAAATTCTTAGGTGATTACTATAGTAAACAAATCTTTGAATCTGATCCATTCGCTAAAGTTGACCAAGAAGGTGTTGGTGAATTGATGAGAATTGCTATTGAAAAAGGTAAGAAAACACGCCCAGATATCAAACTTGGAATCTGTGGTGAACATGGTGGAGAAGCAAGTACAGTTGAATTCTGTCATAAATTAGGATTAACTTATGTTTCATGTTCTCCATTCCGTGTACCATTAGCACGTTTAGCTGCTGCACAAGCTGCTGTTAAAGAAAAAATGGGAATTGAATAATTTTCTTATAAAGGGTATGATTGATTATCATACCTTTTTTTATCGACGGATGTGTTTAACTATGGTATAATATTTTCAAAGTGCAGGTGGTTTTATGAAAATACAGTTGAATTTAGATAGCTTAGCTGTTCTTTTATTTTGTGGAGATTTAGTTGTAGATAATACTGCTGCTTTAACACAGGATGAATGGCTGAATGTTGAACGAAAATTAAAAAGTTCATCAAGAAAAACGCCATCTAAATTATTTGGTATGAATAAAGATACATTGATTGATATATTGGGAATAGAAGAATACATTGCCTATAAAATGATAGCACGTTTAACGACAATTAATGATCTTCTTTTTGCTTTAGCGAATTTAGAAAATGAAGGTATATCTCTCACAACGAAATATGAAGATAATTATCCTAAAATATTAACATCTAAACTCAAAAAAAGAGCACCTTTATATCTTTATTATGTTGGTGATTTATCCATTACAGAAAATCATATGGTATCCGTTGTAGGACCACAGGAACTTGAAAAAAGATTAAATACTTATACAAAGAATATTGTGACAAAGATTTATGATGAAGAAAAAGTTCTGGTTGCTAATGGGACAAAGGGGACAGATGCCTATGCTTTAAAAACATTTTTAAATTTAGGTGGTCAAGCTATATGTTTTGTAAGTGATCATATGTTTGATAAGAAAAAGTCTTATTCAAAACATATTAAAGAAGGACGTTTATTGTTGTTGAGTGCTGTTGATCCATTTGCATATTTTAATGTAACGAATGCTTTGGATCGTAATATTTATGTGTGTGGTTTGAGTGATGTTCAAATTATTACAGCGACACATATTAATAGTGGGGCTGTCTGGTTTACAACGATTCAAAATTTCCATTATCATTGGACAAAACAAATGGTTTTAGATGATAGTCGTTATGGTGGAAATATTCGTTTATTGGAAATGGGAGCTATTAAAATAAGTTATGATGATA
The DNA here is from genome assembly GCF_002160865.1 of Massiliimicrobium timonense. Taxonomy (GTDB): domain Bacteria; phylum Bacillota_I; class Bacilli_A; order Erysipelotrichales; family Coprobacillaceae; genus Allocoprobacillus. The sequence goes on along the minus strand of NZ_NFLJ01000008.1, from coordinate 67,488 downwards.
TTTTATCATTATTAACACTTGATCAGATTATTGAAAAGAATGAAGTTGTAAAGGAGGCAGAAGAAATTCTGATAGATCAGATGTCTATCTATGAGTTTTTAGATGAATAGTATGTTAAATCGTTTTCTATGGAAATATAAAAGTTTTCCTATTACCATTTCGTTAATATGTTTATGTATATTGGTTTATGCAATGAGTTTTGTTTGGTTTGGTGAAGAAATGAATGCATTAGAAGGATTGTATTTTGGTGGATTTAATCCAGTTTATATACAGCTATCGCATGAATATTATCGCTTGTTGTCCGCAAACTTTATTCATTTTGGCATTCTTCATTTAGCAGTGAACTGTTATTCATTATATGGACTGGGATTGTTTATTGAAAAATCATTGGGTTTAAAAAAATATTTGATTTTGATTTTAGTTAGTGCTTTGACAACAACAGGTTTACCTTATTTATTTTATCTCATCACTGGTTATGGCGCAAATGTTGTAAGTGGAGGTATCAGTGGTGTGATTTTTGGATTAATTGGTGCTTTAGGAGCATTGGCACTGCGCTATAAATATATTTATATGGATATTTTTAAGCAGTTGGCACCTAATATTATTTTAATGCTTATAATTTCTTTTATTATACCATCTATTTCACTTTCTGGGCATTTAGCTGGACTTATTGGTGGTTTTGTTTGTACATATATTTTATTGATGATCAAACATCAAAAACATCTTATACATTAACAGGAGGGTTTTATGTCATTTCAAGATAAATATAAAGAATATAAAGAAAGACAGGAAGCAAAAAAGTATTTTCGTTCTAATAATGATCAATTTCTTGACAGTACACAGTGGAGTAAAGTTATTGGGATTGGACTATTGACAGCGATTGCGGCTGGGGTTGTTTTAGGAATTGTTATTCACTCTTTGCATATCACTTCATCGCTCTTTTATGTGGTATGTGCTATTGTTGTTTCAAGTGCTGTGACAAAAATTTCTCAAATTCATTCATCACAAATGGCTATATTAAGTGTCATTTTAACTGTATTTTGTTATGTTATAGGTGAAATGACTATGATTTATCTTCCATTGCATGAATTAGGTGTGAGTCTACCGTTGACTTCTTTTTTAGATATTTTTGTCATGAGTGTGCGTAGTTTGATTGTCGGTGATTTGTTTACAACAATTGTTGCACTTATTGGATTATTTATTGCTTATGCTTCAGCAAAGTAAAAACCCGAATTTTTCGGGTTTTTAACATTTTGAAGGAAAATCAGGTTGATAATATTTTTGAACATATTCTTCATAAAGTTCTCTAAATCTTTCATAATGAACAATTTCACGTTGTCGTAAGAAAGATAATGGAGCAAGTAAATCAGGATCACGTGTTTGGTTCATCAAGTTTTCATAAACGGCTCTGGCTTTTTGTTCAGCAGCACAATCTTCCGCTAAATCAGCAACAGGATCACCAGTTGATGAAAAGACCATAGCATTAAATGGAACACCATTGGCATCATTAGGGAATAAAGCACAGCCATGCTCAGTATAATAACTTTGTAAACCAGCAGCTTTAATTTCTTCCATTGTTGCTCCCTGTGTTAATTGATAAACCATTGTTGATACCATTTCCATATGTCCAAGTTCTTCAGTACCAATATCGGTTAATAATGCTTTTCCTTTTTCATCAGGCATTGTATAACGTTGTGTAATGTAACGTGTTGAAGCAGCAAGTTCACCATTAGGACCACCAAATTGTGTAATGATGAATTTGGCCATAGATAAGTCTTTATTTTTAATAGAAATAGGATATTGTAATTTCTTACTATAAATCCACATTTTTAAACCTCCTTAATCTTTTTGATATTCCCAAGGCCAAGGACCTTGTATCCATTCAAATGGGATTTTGTTTTGAGTATTTTGTACTTCTAAAGGACCATATTTCTTTTCAAATGCATTTTGGCTTTGTTTTGCCTTTTGAATGTATTGTTCATATAGTTGAATCATTTTTTCATCATGAGGATGTGTATCTAAATAGAGATTGATTTCATGTGCTACAAAATAATACATCTGAACTTCTAATAATGCTTGTTGACGTGCATTTTCAGGTTGTAGACAATAATTAGAAAATCCCTGATAAGACATATAGAGATCTTTAAATAAATTACCTAATGAAATAGCTTCCTGTGGATCAAAAAGAACAGGTTGACATTGTCTTGTTTGATTTGACATATAAAATGGTGAAAAACAGTTTTTATCTTCTTGAAAAAAATTCATATAAACCTCCTTCCATCATAACATATGATTTGATTTATGAAATGATAAGGACACATGTTTATTTTCAGTTCATATTTTGTTTTTATAATAAAATAGAAAGGTGGCTGGTTTTATGAAAGTTCAAGTTGTTTATACAACGCATTGTAAAGATGCAAAACTTTTAGCAGAAGACATGGCAAGATATGCACGAACTTATGCCAAACCAATAACGGATTTTTCTTTTCAGGAAGACATTGATCTTTTGGTTATTGGATTTGAAGAATATCCATGTTTAAAAGATAAAGAATTGGAAAATTTTATATGTCAGCTATCTCGTCAACATATTCGTAATTTGGCATTATTTAACTTATTTTGTTTTAAAAGCAAAGAAATGGAAAAAATCATTCAATTATGTTTAAAACAAGACTTGCCATTAATGAGAGAAACATATTCTTGTAAGAAATCATTTAAAACAAAACATCATCTAGATGATGATATCATCTCTGGTGGTCGTGTCTATATTGAAGATATGGTAAACATCTGTAATCATTATTATTGAGCTATCTATGGAATAGCTTTTTTTTGTATTTTATTTATGATACAATATCTTTCATAAAAGGGGGAATATAAATGTCAAAGAAATATCAATTTGAAACATTGCAGATACATGCAGGACAAAAACCTGATCCTGTAACAAAAGCAACAGGGGTACCACTTTATTTATCTAATGCTTTTACATTTGATAGTGCTGATCAAGCAAAAAATATTTTTGCTTTAGAGGAAGGTGGTTATTTTTATTCACGTTTATCTAATCCAACAGTAGATGTTCTTCAACAAAGAATGGCTGCTTTAGATGGAGGTGTAGGAGCGATTGCTTTTGCTTCTGGAACAGCAGCTATAATGGGGTTGATCATGACTGTCTGTCAAAGTGGTGATGAAATTATTGCAGCCAACAATTTATATGGGGGAACGATTGGTTCATTATCTGGAACAATGCAAGGAATGGGATTTACTTCTCACTTTGTTAATCCTCGTGATTTAAAGACAATGGAATCATTGATTAATGAGAAAACAAAAATGATTTTTGTTGAATCTGTAGGTAATCCTAATGGAGATATGTTAGATTTTGATGCTATTAGTGAGATATGTCATCGTCATCATATATTGTTTGTTGTAGATAATACGACACCAACACCTTATTTATTTAGACCTATTGAACATGGAGCGGATTTGGTTGTTTATTCCACAACAAAATATATTGCTGGACATGGTAATGTCATGGGTGGAATTATTGTAGACAGTGGAAATTTTGACTGGCATAATGAAAGATATCCATTAATGACAACACCGGATAAAGCATATCATGATATTGTTTATGCTGATTTAGGGAAAAGTGCTTTTTGTACGAAAGCTGTCGCAAAAACATTGCGTGATTTAGGTGGGTGTATGTCACCATTTAATGCTTATATGACTTTGCTTGGATTAGAAACATTATCATTACGTATGGATAGACATGTTGAAAACTCAAGAAAAATTGCTGAATTTTTACAGAATCATGAAAAAGTAGAATGGGTGAGTTATGCTGAATTAGAAGGTCATAGTTCATATGAATTGTGTCAAAAATATTTTCCAAAAGGATTTGGAGGTTTGTTTACTTTTGGTGTGAAAGGTGGACTAGAGGCTGGTAAGTCTGTTATTAATCATATCCAGTTATTTACCCATGTCACAAATTTTGCTGATTCAAGAAGTTTATTAACACATCCTGCTTCAACAACACATGCACAAATGAGTGAGGAAGAAAGACTGGCTGGTGGTGTTCAACAAGGAACAATTCGTATTTCTGTAGGGTTAGAAAATGTTGAAGATTTGATTGATGATTTAAATCAGGCGTTTGAACAAATTGATTAATAAAAAAGAATTATGATTTATAGTGAATCATAATTCTTTTTTGATATTTAAGATATGTTTATACAAAAAAGATTTCCATAATTTTGGAAATCATTTGAAAAGATAATATATCATTTTATTCTACAATCATCGCATTAGCAATCGGTGCTTTAGGATTGTTTTTATTAATGTGATCGTAGAATAGAACACCATCAAAGTGATCAAGTTCGTGCTGTAGACAGATTGATAAGAAACCTCTTGCGACAATTGTCACATCTTGATGGGTTAAAACATCATAACCCTTTACAGTAACTTTAGCATGTCTTGGAACATAGCCTTCTCTTTCTTCGTTGACACTTAAGCATCCTTCACCATCTTTTAAATAGGACTGTTTTTCTGTATATGATACAATTTTAGGGTTAACAAGAGCATAGTCATCTGCTTTTTTTATATTTCCATCGTGATCATATGTCAAAACATGAATAGCACACATTCTTTTTAAAACACCTAATTGTACAGCTGCAATACCGACTGCTGGACGTAACTGATATTTTTCAGAAATGTCTTCATCCTGTGAATTGACAAGAAACTCGTGCATGTCCAGCAATAATTGTTCATCTTCCTGACTTAATGGCATCGCCACAGGTTGAGAAATTTCACGGATTAAAGGATGATGATCATCAATAATATCTTTCATTAAAATCATGTTGTTAATCACCTCGCCAAGTATTGTATCATAAACAATAAAAATATGCTAGAAATCTAGCATATTTTTTAGATTAACAGATTTTTGTGCAACCACAGATAATAAGCAATAAGAAGACAACTAATACAATTGCAAACCAAGTACATCCATTACCATAACCAAAACCACCACAACCAGTTGTCATGACAGGATAGCTATTACAGCATCCACTGCAACCAAATGGATTACATCCAAATGTTGGCATAAAGCTATTGCAGCCACATCCTCCATAATTATAACAAGAGTTCATTCAAATCCCTCCTTTCACTTTAATCTATTCTTTATTTACAAATTTGCTAGTGTTTCTACCCAATTCTTATTTTATTTTTAATTCATATCATGTATAATATGAAAAAAGATAGGAAGTGAAGAAGATGTACGATTATCCATTAAGTCCATTTTGGGATACACAGGATATTATTGATGTTATGGCATTGTATAACGCTGTAGAAAAAGCGTATGAAGAAGGTATCTCTAAAGATGATTTTATGAAGTGTTATCGTCAATATATAAAAGTTGTTGATTCTAAGAGTGAACAAAAACAAATTGATGCTGCTTTTGAAAAAGTTTCTCATTATTCTATATATCAAGTTTTTCAAAAAGCAAAAGATCATGATTGGATTGACATGCGATGATAAATTTATTAAAAAGAATTTTTAAAAGACGTGGTGTTGATAAGACTGTTTATTTTTGTGTGGTTATTTTAACGATATATGGGATTGTGATGATTGGAAGTGCATCAGTTGGACAATCTGCAAAAATGGGAGCCATGTATGCTTCTATGAATATGATTAAACAGACCATCTTTGTACTGGTAGGCTTTGGCATCATGATTTTTTTAACACGCTGTTTTAAAAAAAGCTGGGTTGAAGCCAATTCAACGTGGGTATATTATGGTATTGGATTAGTGTTAATGCTGGTTTGTTTATTTTTTGAAGATGGAAAAGGTTCTCATGCATGGATTCGCTTAGGTCCTTTTTCCTTGCAACCAGCAGAGTTTATGAAGATTATTATGATTCTTTTCCTTTCTTTCCATTTTGGAGAAATAGAAGAATATTGTCAGATTCCTCGAAATATTACTCGTCATAAAAGAGAGGAACTTCAAAAGCGTAAAGCATGGTATTGTGTGTTTAGACCCATCATTGCGATTTTTGTTGTCTTTTTCGTAGGTGTTTTTTTACAAAAGGATATGGGGAGTTCTTTGATTTTAGCTTTTATTTGTATGATGTTGTTTTTTATTACCCCTCGACCTTATTACTCTAAGTATAAGAAAGCTTCGCTTGTTTTATTAGCTGTTGGAATCATTTTTGTTTGTTTAACAGCGACCTTTATTTTAAAACCTTATCAGTTAGGGCGTATTTATACATGGTTGAATCCTTTAGGAGATATTGAGGGAGATGGCTGGCAGTTAACTAACGCATTGATTGCCTTTGCTTCTGGAGGTTTGTTTGGTAAAGGTTTTGGAGCATCAACCCAAAAATATGGATATATTCCAGAATCACATAATGATTTTATTGTAGCTATTATATATGAGGAATTAGGTTTGGCCGGTTTTCTGTTGTTTTTAATTCCTTATATCATTATTATATATAAGATGTTTCATTATGGTTTAAGAATTAAAGATACCAAAAGTAAATTAATTCTTTATGGTGTAGGGCTGTACTTTTTTACCCATCTATTAGTCAATGTAGGTGGAGTTTCGGGGTTTATTCCTATGACTGGTGTTCCGTTGCTGTTGATTTCTTCAGGGGGTTCATCAACTTTAGCAGCTATGATGGGGTTAGGTATTGCACAATCTCTCATTGCAAGATATAATCGAGATCTTTTAAAAGAACAGATGGAGTAGTTTTGCATATCTTATTATGGGTGAGATATATGCAAATAGATGATTTTAAGGCTTTTGTGAAAACAATTCCAGCTATCAGAGAAGAAGTTGCTAATGGACATTATACATGGCAGCAGCTTTATGAATTTTATGTTTTATATGGTGAAGATGATCCAATGTGGGATACTTATAAGAAAAGTCATATGGATTTAACTGGAATGCTTGATATTTTAAAGAATATTGATTTGGATGCATTGTCTAAAAGTTTTGAAGGATTACAGAAAATTTTAAATTTAGTCAGTACCTTTGTTGTAAAGGAACAACCAAAGACACAAAATAGACAGTGGTATGATGATTGATGAGTCATTACGTCAATACTTAAGAATGCATCCCAAATGGTATCTGATTTTATCACGATATCCTCAAGAGTTTCCTGCTCTTATTCAGCAATATAAGATTGAAAATAAAATGACTTTCGCTGATCGTATTGAAAGAGTGGGAACATTATTACAGATGTTAGATATGTTATTATAGGTGAAAGTTATGTATGAAAAGATTGATGCATTAATTGAAGCAATTATGAAAACAGATGAGTTTATTCGCTATCAAGAGGCTGTAAGTCAGCTCTATCAAAGTCAGACGATGGCCTTGTTATCAAGATATCAGACGTTAATGGAAGATTATTTAAAAATGAGAGATTATTCTGTTGATGTTGGACAAGCTGAAGTAAAAAAACAGTTACAGGAAGTTTATCAGGAAATGAATCAGCATTCTGATATACAAAATTATTATCACTCTTATCATCAATTGAATGATTTATTAGAAGAAGTGACACAGGTAGTTTTTCAAGATATTAGTTGTGATTTAAAAATAGAACGTTATCAGTTATGAGGTAGAAAAATGAGAGTCATTGCAGGAAAATTGAAAAGCCGACAGTTGAAAAGTGTTGATTCTAAATTGACAAGACCAACAACGGATAAAAATAAAGAAAATTTATTTAATATGATAGGTCCTTATTTTGAAGGAGGACGATGTCTGGATTTATTTGCTGGTAGTGGTGGTTTGGGAATTGAAGCCATCAGTCGAGGGATGGATGAATTATATAGTGTTGATAAACAATATCGTGCTTTTGCGACTATTCAACATAATATCAAGACATTAGGTATTGAAAATCAGGTTCATGTTTATAAGTTGGATTATAGTAAAGCTTTATTGAAATTAGCACAAGAACAAGTCAGTTTTCATCTGGTTTTATTAGATCCCCCTTATCAGATGAAAATTCATCAAAAAATCTTAGATTTTTTGGTTGAACATCATATGCTTTGTGATCAATGCATCATTGTCATTGAAGATTTAAAAGAAGAAGCAATTGATGTCAAAGAACCTTTTGTTTTAAAGAAACAACAAAATTATGGAATTACATCTTTACAGATATTAGTTTATAAGGAGAAAAAATCATGAATGCAGTTTATGCGGGAACATTTGATCCAGTCACAAGTGGACATTTAGATATTATTGAACGTGCGAGTAAAATGTACGATATTTTGTATGTGACTATTTTTGTCAATCCTCAAAAAACAACGTTATTTTCTTTGAAAGAACGTTTAGAATTATTAAAAGAAGTCACAAGTTGTTTTGATAATGTGCGTGTTGATTATAGTCAGGATCTGGCAGTGTCCTATGCTAAAAAAATGAATGCGCCAATATTGGTTAGAGGATTAAGAGCCACAATGGATTTTGAATATGAATTACAGATGGCTTTTTCTAATCAATATCTGGATGATAGTGTAGATATGGTTTTCTTTATGACAAGACCTAATCATTCCTTTATTTCATCTTCATCGGTCAAAGAAATGGCTTCTCATCAGCATCATGTCACAGGGCTTGTTCCACCTGTTGTTGAAGAAGCTTTAGAAAAGAAATTTAAGAAAAACAAGGAGGCTTTATGAAAAAAATAGTTGATTTAAATGATTTATCATTAGCACAGATTCAAGATATTCTTGATGAAGCGATTGCTTTTAAAAATGGCAAAGTGGTTGATTATCATCAAAAAAAGGTTGTAGCAAATCTTTTCTTTGAACCTTCTACAAGAACGCATTATAGTTTTGATATGGCAGCTGGTAATTTAGGGTGTCGAACACAAAACTTTGAAGCCAGTAACTCTAGTTTAAAAAAAGGGGAAACTTTATATGATACTTGTAAATTATTTGAAAGTATTGGTTGTGATGCTTTGGTAATTCGTCATCCTGAAGAAGATTATTTTAAACAATTAGAGAAATTAAAAGTGCCTATTTTAAATGCTGGAGATGGTAAAGGAAATCATCCTTCACAATCATTACTGGATTTAATGACAATTAAAGAGGAATTTGGACATTTTGAAGGTTTGAATGTGGTGATTGTTGGTGATATTTTACATTCTCGTGTTGCACATTCTAATTATCATGTTATGCAAAGGCTGGGTATGAATGTTTATACATCAGGACCTTTAGAGTATAAGCAGGAAGGTTATCATTATGTTGATTTTGATGATGTCATTGAAGATATGGATGTTGTGATGTTGTTAAGAGTACAACATGAACGTCATGTGGGAGATGAAAATTTTTCTAAAGAGAAATATCACCAGATTTATGGACTATCTTTAGAAAGATATCAACGTTTAAAAGATAATGCGATTATTATGCATCCAGCACCTATTAATCGTGATGTAGAGATTAAAGATGAATTGGTAGAAAGTGAGAAGAGTCGTATTTTTACACAAATGCGAAATGGTGTTTATGTAAGAATGGCAATGCTTCATAAGGTATTAGAAGATGAATAGTTATTTATTAAAAAATGTTCATTTATATCATCAGGGTATTTTTAAGAAAACAGATATTCTTGTGAAAAATGGATATATTGAAAAGATAGACGAAAATATAACAGGTTTTGAACCGGTTATTGATTTACAGGGAAAATATGCTTCACATAACTTCATAGATATACATACACATTTAAGAGAACCAGGTTTTGAACACAAAGAAACTATTCATACAGGGAGCTTAAGTGCTTTATATGGAGGATATGGAACGATTGTAGCTATGGCAAATACATTACCATGTATGGATGATCTAGAAGCTGTTGAAGATTTTAAACAGAGAGTGGTCCATGATGCCTGTGTCAATGTTTATACATATAGTGCGATTACTGAAAATTTAAAAGGTCAAAAACTTGTGGATATGGCACAACTCATTCAAGAGGATATTGTTTTAGGTTTTTCAGATGATGGCAAAGGTGTTCAAAATGATGATATGATGGATTTAGCTATGCAACTGGCTGGAAATCTGGACTCGATTATTGTCGCTCATTGTGAAGATGAAAGTGAATTGCATGGGGGATGTATTCATGAAGGACATTATGCCAAAGAACATCATCTTATAGGTATTAATAGTGCTTCTGAATATAAACAAGTGGCTAGAGATTTAGATATTGTCAGACAATATCATAATCGTTATCATATTTGCCATATTTCTACAAAAGAAACGGTTGATTTGTTACATCAGGCAAGACAGGAAGGATTGTGCGTTTCAGGTGAAGCTTCACCACATCATTTGATTTTGACAGAAGATAATATTCAAGATTGTTCACCACAATATAAAATGAATCCCCCATTAAGAAGTAAAGAGGATCATCAGGCATTAATCAAAGGTTTGAATGAAAAAACAATTACGGTTATTGCGACAGACCATGCGCCACATGCCAGAGAGGAAAAAGCCACAAGTATTGAAAAAGCACCATTTGGTATTATTGGTTTACAACATGCTTTTTCCTTGTTGTATACTTATCTTGTCAAGAAGAATCTTGTGTCTTTAGAAACAATCTTGGATGCTTTGACAGTAGGACCAGCTCAAGTTTTACGTCTGGATTGTCAAATTCAGGAAGGTTCATTAGCTAATTTATGTATCTTTGATTTGAATGAACATTTTATTATTGAAGAAAAAGATTTAAAATCAAAATCAGCAAATACACCTTTTTTAGGGGCAGAATGTTATGGTCGTATTGTTGCGAATATTGTTAATGGTGAATATAATGATTTGGAGGAAAAATAGATGAAAAACTTTCAAGGAATGATGACAATTGTTTCTAAAAGAGAGCTTGTTAAAGATGTTTTTGAGATAGTTTTAGAAGGTGAAGCCGCACGTTTTATTCAAGCTCCGGGACAGTTTATTAATATCAAAATTAATGATTCTTTACAGCCTTATTTAAGAAGACCAATGAGTATTTGTGATTATGATGACAATCATATCACTATGATTTTTAAAGTTGTAGGTGAAGGAACAAAGATTTTATCACAGAAAAATATCGGAGATCAGTTAGACTGTTTAACAGGTTTAGGAAATGGTTTTCTAGATTATCAGGCGAAAAAAGCTGTTGTTATTGGTGGGGGACTAGGGGTGCCTCCAATGTATAAATTAGCGAAGACTTTAAAAGAGCAAGGTGTTGAAGTTCAAGCTGTTTTAGGTTTTAACAGTAAAAATGATGTGTTCTATCAACAAGAATTTATGGATATTTGTCCTACCTTTTTAGCAACAATGGATGGAAGTGCTGGTGTTCAAGGGACAGTTCTTGATGCTATTGAAGCTCATCAGCTGGTATTTGATAAATATTATGCCTGTGGTCCAGAAAAAATGCTAGATGCCTGTGTGATGGCTTATCCAGAAAATGGTTATTTATCTTTTGAAGCACGTATGGGCTGTGGTTTTGGTGCCTGTATGGGATGTTCATGTAAAGTGAAAACAAAACCTTATAAACGTATATGTGTTGAAGGTCCAGTCTTAATGTCAAGTGAGGTGATTATTGGTGGTTAATTTAAGAGTTCAGTTGCCCGGTTTAGATATGAAAAATCCAGTGATTCCAGCCAGTGGAACTTTTGGTTTTGGTTATGAATTTGCAAAGTTTTATGATATCAACTGTTTAGGATCTATGATGTTAAAAGGGACAACACTGGAACCACGTTATGGCAATCCTTTGCCAAGAATAGCCGAAGGACCAAGTGGTATGTTAAATGCGATTGGTTTACAAAATCCTGGTGTTGATGCTGTTATGAATGAAGAATTAGAAAAATTAAGACCACTATATACTGATAAAGTGATTGCGAATATCGGTGGAAGTGCGATTGATGATTATGTTGAAACAGCACGACGTATATCTACTCATGATATGGTTGGGGCTTTAGAATTGAATATTTCCTGTCCGAATGTTCATGCTGGAGGTATTCAGTTTGGAACAAATCCAGAAATGGCTGGAGAAGTGACTCGAGCTGTGAAAGCTGTAAGTCAAAAGCCTGTTTATGTCAAATTATCTCCTAATGTGACTGATATTGTTGCTATGGCAAAAGCTGTAGAAGAAGCTGGAGCTGATGGGATTACGATGATCAATACATTGATTGGAATGCGTTTTGATATCAAAACGGGGAAACCTATTATTGCTAATAAGACAGGAGGATATAGTGGACCAGCTATTTTCCCAGTTGCTTTAAGAATGGTTTATCAAGTGAGTCAGGCAGTATCTATTCCTGTCATTGGAATGGGTGGTATTGCCAGTGGTAAGGATGCGATCGAAATGATGATTGCTGGAGCCAGTGCTGTCGCTGTTGGTTGTCAAAATCTCATTGATCCATATGCCTGTCCAAAAATTATTGAAGAAATGAATGAGATTCTGGATAATATGGGAATAGAAGACATTCATGAAATCATTGGTCGCTCACATCAATATGAAAAGTGAATAAATGCGTAAAGAATGGACATACTATATGGGGTGAATTGTATGTCCATTTATTTTCAGTTGTTTCTTGCCAGTTTCTTTTGGGGTAGTAATATCATTGTTATGAAATTATTACTTCATCATCTTCCTTTTCTTTTTTTAGCCTTTCTCCGTGTTCTTTTTTCTTTTGTTTTTTTAGGTATCTATCTTTATTTTCATCACATTTCTTTAAATAATTTTGATAAAAAGAAAATGTTAATCATTTCACTTTTGTCCATATATCTCAATTTCTTTTTAACATTTATAGGAATGAATCAAGTGAAAGGTATTGATAATGCATTAATGAATGCTTTGTCACCAACGATTACTTTTCTTCTCTCTTTGCTTTTTTTGAAATACCATCTTTCATTAAAAGAGTGGATGGGTATGTTTTTATCACTCTTTGCTTTTCTCTTGTCTATTCGTTTTCAAATTTTTTCAATACAAAGTGGTTTTTATTATTTACTGGCAGGAATGACATTGTATATTTTAGGAAATATTTTAATCCAGAAGTGGCATATTGAACCTAGTATAAGTTTTACTTTTTATGAATTGTTATATGGTTCACTTTTTTTATGGATACATAGCTGGGTGGATGGACAATTGGCATTTGATCGTTTGTTGACATTGCCATTATGGCAATGGGGATTATTTTTAATGATATCAGGTGTAGGTTTTGCTTATATACAAGTGACATATATGAAAGCAATAGCTCAAATTGGGGCAGTACAGACGAGTTTCTTTCTCAGTTTGAATCCTATTTTTACGTATTTGGAATCACTTGTTTTTTTACAGGAGTCTTTTGATTTTATTCATTTTGTAAGTTTTTTGTTGTTGATTTTGGCTTTGATCATAACAAAACAGCAAAATAAGGATAAAGAATGATTTTTATGAAAATATCTTGACTTTTTCTAAGCTTTCTTTATAATTACAAATGCGGCTATATCTAGGATGTAAGAGTCCTCGACCTATTTCTTGGACATGGCTAAGTACAAAATAAGGAGGAAAACAAATGTTAACTAAAGAAGAAAAAACTGCTATTATGAAAGAATATGCAACAAAAGAAGGAGATACAGGTTCTCCAGAAGTACAAATTGCTGTATTAACTGCTGATATTAACAAATTAAATGAACATTTTAAAGTTCATAAAAAAGACTATCATTCAAATAGAGGTCTTTTAAAGAAAATCGGTAGAAGAAGGGATTTATTAAAATATTTAAAAAATAAAGATCTTGACAGATATACTGCATTAGTTGACAAATTAGGTTTAAGAAGATAAGGATATTCATAGTGAATATCTTTTCTTTTTGAATAAATATCATGAAGAAATGTTTTGTTATTAAATAAAAATATGCTATAATGACAAAGATAATGAATGAGGTGAAATGATAATATGTCGAAACATGTAATGAGTTTAGATTTTTATGGAAAAAAAATCACTGTTGAAACAGGGGAACTGGCTAAACAGGCTAATGGTTCGGTTTTAGTGAGATACGATGATACAGTGATTTTATCTACTGCTGTTGCGGGAAAAGAACCTAAAGATGTTGACTTTTTTCCTTTGACAGTTACATATGAAGAAAAATTATATTCTGTTGGTAAGATTCCGGGAGGTTTCTTAAAAAGAGAGGGTCGTCCTAGTGAACATGGAACTTTAACAGCACGTATGATTGATAGACCTATCAGACCTTTATTTGCTGATGGTTTTAGAAATGAAGTTCAAGTTGTGAATACAGTGTTGTCTGTTGATCAGAATGCATCACCAGAAATGGCAGCAATGTTAGGAGCGTCACTGGCATTATGTTTATCAGATATTCCATTTAATGGACCAATTGCAGGAGTTAATGTGGGATTGATTGATGGTGAATTTACAATTAATGCAGGTCCTGAAGAAATGGAAAGAAGTTTAATCAATCTTGAAGTTGCTGGAACAAAAGAAGCCATTAACATGGTTGAAGCAGATGCTAAAGAAGTGGATGAAGAAACGATGTTAAATGCTTTGATGTTTGGACATGAAGCTATTAAACAATTGATTGCTTTTGAAGAAGAAATTGTAACTTTATATGGAAAAGAAAAAATAGAAATTCCATTATTTGAGTTAGATCAAAATATTGTTGATGAAGTGACAGCTCTTGCTAAAGAAAGAATGATTTCTGCTGTGTCTATTCCTGGTAAACTGGAAAGATATGCAGCGATTGATACGATTAATGAAGAAGTTGTTGCTTTATTTGAGGCTAGAGAATATGCTGATTTAAAAGAACAGGAATCTGTTTTAAAACAAGTCAAAATTGTTTTACATGATTTAGAAAAAGATGAAGTCAGAAGATTGATTACAGAAGATAAAGTACGTCCAGATGGTAGACGTATTGATGAAGTGCGTCCTTTAGATGCTCAAGTAGATTTGTTGCCTAGAGTACATGGTTCAGCTTTATTTACTCGTGGAGAAACACAGGTATTATCTGTTTGTACATTAGGGGCTTTAGGAGAACATCAAAAAATTGATGGATTAGGACTAGAAGATCAAAAACGTTTCATGCACCACTATAATTTCCCACCATATTCGGTTGGAGAAACAGGAAGAATGGGAGCGCCGGGTCGTCGTGAAATTGGTCATGGAGCTTTAGGTGAAAGAGCTTTAGCTCAAGTCATTCCTAATGAAGAAGAATTCCCATATACTATCCGTGTTGTTTCAGAAGTACTGGAATCTAATGGTTCATCATCACAGGCTTCTATTTGTGCATCTTCGATGGCATTGATGGCAGCTGGGGTACCTATCAGCAATCCTGTCAGCGGTGTCGCTATGGGACTTGTAAAAAAAGGTGATGATTATACAATTTTAACTGATATTCAAGGTATGGAAGATCATCTGGGAGATATGGATTTTAAAGTTGCTGGAACAAAAAATGGAATCTGTGCTTTGCAGATGGATATCAAAATTGATGGAATTACTAAAGAAATTTTACAGGAAGCTTTAGCACAAGCAAAAGCAGGACGTCAACAAATTATGGATTGTATGATGTCAGCTATCAATGAACCAAGAGATCATTTGAGTCCTTATGCTCCAAAAGTTTATATGATGAAGATTGAACCAGATCAAATTAAAGATGTTATTGGAACTGGTGGAAAAACAATTAATGAAATTATTGAAAAATCAAATGATGTCAAAATTGATATTGAACAAGATGGTCGTGTTACTATTTACCATTATGACCAAGAAGCTATTGAAACTGCTGCAAAACTGATTGAAAACATTGTGAGAAAAGCTCAAGTGGGTGAAATTTATGATGGAAAAGTTGTACGTGTAGAAGATAAGTATGCATTTGTAGAATTATTTGAAGGAACAAATGGATTCTTACATGTGGGTGATATTGCTCATGAACGTATTCATAAGGCTTCAGATGTTTTAAAATTAGGGGATATCATTAAGGTAAAAGTCACAAAGATTACAGATAAGGGTGTTAATGTTTCAAGAAAAGCATTATTGCCTAAACCAATTCATAAAGAAGAAAAGAAAGATAAAGAACATGACTAAAAAAATTATTTTAGCAAGTACTTCTCCCCGTAGAAAGGAATTGCTAGAAAGAGAAGGCATTGACTTTTTAGTCGATGCTTCTTTTGTTGATGAAACACTTAATGAATCATTACCTATTGAAAAAAGACTTTGTGATTTAGCACAAAGAAAAGCATTTCCTATTCATCAAAAATATCCCGATGATATTGTCATTGGGGCAGATACTATTGTTTATTTTGAAGATGAAGTTATTGGAAAAGCTCAAGATGAAAGGATGGCTAGACATATTTTAGAACGTCTTTCTCATCAAAAACATCTTGTTTATACAGCTGTCGCCATTTACATTGGACATGATATAAAAACATTTTGTGAAAAAACAGAAGTTTATTTTCGTGATATCAGCTCATTGATTCCCGATTATCTTGCTTCAAAGGAGTGGGTTGGCAAAGCTGGTGCCTATGGGATTCAAGGTAAGGCAGATTGTTTTGTTGATCATATTGTTGGTGATTTAGATAATGTGATTGGCCTGCCTGTAACAAAAGTTATGGAATGTTTACATCAAAAATAGCATTTCTATCTTTTGTTTTTATGAAAAAAATTGTAAACGTATTCATTTTTTGTTGTTTTCTGTGTTGATTTTTATTATAATGGAGAATGGAAAATAAATGTGGAGGATATTGATATGGAAAAGAAAGTAAAAAGAATTGCATTGCTTTCTGGTGGTGGTGACTGTCCAGGATTAAATGCTGTGATTAGAACAATTACAAAGACAGCTATTCGTAAATATGGTTGGGAAGTTATTGGTTATGTTTATGGATATCGTGGTTTATATAACAATAATTATATTGAATTAACAGAAGAAAAAGTAGAAAGCATTTATAAAGAAGGGGGAACAATTCTTTATAGTTCTAACAAAGACAACCTTTTTGATTATTTAGTTGATGATGGAAAAGGTGGAAAAGTAAAAAAAGATGTGAGTGATGTCGGTGTTGAGAACTTGAAAAAAGCCGGTGTTGATGTGCTTGTTGTTTTAGGAGGAGATGGAACTTTAACGAGTGCCAGAGATTTTTCAAGAAAAGGTGTTCAAGTGATTGGAGTTCCTAAAACAATGGATAATGATTTATCAAGTACAGATTTAACTTATGGTTTCATTAGTGCTATGAGTGTTGGAACAGAATTCATTGATCGTTTACAGACAACAGCGAAATCACATCATCGTGTGATTTGTTGTGAATTAATGGGTAGAGATGCTGGATGGATTGCCTTATATTCTGGATTGGCTGGAAATGCTGGAGTATGTTTGATTCCTGAAATTCCTTTTACAATTGAAAACATTGCAAAACATATCGCAAAACGTGATGAACAAGGGTTACCATATACAGTTATTGCTGTAGCTGAAGGTGCTAAATATGCAGATGGTACAAAAGTCATTGGTAAAATTGTAGAAGATTCACCTGATCCAGTTCGTTATAGTGGTTTAGCAGCAAAAGTTGCTGATGATTTGGAAAAAGTGATTCCTAATCATGAAGTTCGTTCTGTAAATCCAGGACATATTATTCGTGGTGGAGATATTAGTCCATATGATAGAATTCTGTCTATTCGCTTTGGTGTAAAAGCCTGTGAATTGATTGATGAGGGATTATTTGGCAATGTCGTCACACTTCATGGGGAACAAATGGATTATACGTCTTTAGAGGAAGTTATTGGTGATGCTAAATTTGGTAAACAAAAACGTGTTGATCCAAATGGTGAATTGGTTCGTGCTGCTAAAGCAATTGGTGTTTGCTTTGGAGATGAATAAAAGAAAACTGTTATGCATGTTGATGTATAACAGTTTTTTAAAGAAAATAAAGCAAAACATATAAAAATGATTTGCTTAAATACAAGAACTTTGATAGAATATCACGTACAAGTCAAAAGGGGTGAACAAAATGATTGAAGAATTAATTGAAAACGGTGAATATCTTCAAGCCTTAAAACATCTTCATGATATGAATGATGAAACAACAAGATATTTAAGACTTGTATGCCTTATTGGACTTGGTGAATATGAGAAAGCCAGAGTGGAAGGTATCCATGCAAAATCCTTAGCAAAAGAAACTTATTATGATGTGGTATCAATGTATATCATGGCATTAAAGGAATTAGGATGTTATGAAGAAGCAATTGATCTTTTAATTGAAGAATTATCTATGCCTTATATTCCTTATCAGTATGAAAATTTATTTAATACGGCTTATGATGAAATTCTATTAGAAAAGAAAGAAGCAAGATATGAAGTAGAAAGTCAAAATCAAATCTTTTCGGTGGAAGAAATTGAACAGTTATTAAATAAAAAAGATTGCAATGAAGATTTGTTATATATGGCGATTGATCAGTTACAGCAATTAAATGTACGTATGCTGATTCCAACGATAAGAGAATATCTTATTGACCCTCATAAACATTTCTTTGCAAAAACATTGTTGATTGAAATCATGATTGATCAACAGGTTGATGAAGAAATGGAAGTAGAGAAGTTTGGGCAATACTATTCTTTCAATCCTAGTTATATGCCACTGGTTTTAGAACAACTTGCCTATCAAGGCATTTTGAAATATTTAGAAAATGCTTTGGAAAGTGAAAACCCATCACTTTTTGAACAATGTCAAGAATATCTGGAATATCTATTGTATTCATTTTATCCACAGGAAATCGATGAGATGGATTTCAATGTCTGGGCAGCTGCTATACATTATTATGTTGCGACATTGCTTTCAATAGATGTTGACTTGTCAGAATTAGAAATTTTATATTATTGTGATTTAGAAGCAATCGAAGAACAAATTTTAGCACTCAAGCAAGTTGAGTGTTAAAAAGAGTTGCATTATAAGATTGTTTCATGTATAATAAGCGTGTTGAAATAATGGAGGAAGTATAAATGGAAACAGTTTGTAATAAACTTGAAAAATCAATGATGGAAGTCAAAGTGACTTTCACAACTGAAGAATGGAAAAAAGCACAAGAGAAAGCTTTAGACAAATTAGCTAAAAATGTCAAAATGGATGGTTTTAGAAAAGGGCATGTACCTAAACAAATGATTAAAGCCAGACTTGGTAAAGGAGCTATTTTAGAAGAAGCAACTGATATGATTTTACAACAAAATTATTCAGGTATTTTATTGGATAATGATATTCATCCAGTAGGGCAACCTGAAGTTAAAATTGATGAAATCTCAGAAGAAGTACTTAAATTAACAGTTACTGCACCAGTTGCACCAGAAGTGAAATTAGGTCAGTATAAAGGGTTAGAAGTGAAAAAGACTCAAGTGAAAGTCACAAAGAAAGAAATTGAAGCTGAATTAAAAAATTATCAAAATCAATTTGCTGAATTAGTGATTAAAGAAGAAGGTCAAGTAGAAAACGGTGATACTGCTGTAATCGATTTTGAAGGATTTAAAGATGGTGTGGCTTTTGAAGGTGGAAAAGGTGAAAATCATCCACTGGAAATTGGTTCAGGGTCTTTCATTCCAGGGTTTGAAGAACAATTAATTGGAATGGGAATTGGTGAAGAAAAAGAAATCGAAGTGACTTTCCCAGAAAATTACCAAATGGCTGATTTAGCAGGACAAAAAGCAACTTTTAAAGTGAAAGTTCATGAAATTAAATCTAAAGTTTTACCAGAAATTGATGATGAATTAGCAAAAGATGTTAATGTTGATGGTGTTGAAACATTGGCTGATCTTGAAACTTATACAAAAGAACAAATCAAAAATAGAAAACAAAATGAAGCTGAAGCTAAATTCAGTGATGATATTTTCAATGCTGTGATTGAAAATACACCACTTGAAGTTCCTGATGCAATGATTGAATCTGAAATTGATTTGATGTTAAGAGAAGTTGAACAAAATTTATCTCAACAAGGTTTAACAATGGATTTATTCCAACAGTTAACTGGAAAAACACTTGATGATATGAAAGCTGAAATGAGAGAACAAGCTGAAAAGCGTGTAAAATTTAATTTAATTTTATCTGAAATCGTTAAAGCAGAAAATATCGAAGTCAGTGATGATGAAGTTGATGAAGAAGTAAAAGAAATTGCTACTTATTATGGTAGAGAATTCGATGAAGTGAAAAAACTTTTTGAAGGACAGTTGGGACAAATTAAAAATGATTTAGCAACTCGTAAAGCTGTTCAATTGATTAAAGATAATGTAAAATAAGACGCTTCAAGCGTCTTGTTTTATTAAGACATATGAATAGACAAGTGACTCATTATTCTATATAATAATGAAGATACAAAGGAGGTCATGAATTATGGATGAATTAGATATTGTTGTTGATTTACCCGTCATTTGTACCAGAGGGATGGTTGTTTTTCCATCTCATGAAATTTCTTTAGATGTAGGAAGAAGTTTTAGTCTGAAAGCAATTGAATTAAGTGTGAATGAATTTGATGAAAATGTTGTATTTATTTCTCAAAAAAATCCACTTGATGAAAATACAGATTTTGATCATGTTTATCATTATGGAACATTATGTAAGATTAAAAGAAGAATTAAAAGAGATAATCATGGAACAATTAAATTGACTGTTGAAGGTCAAAAAAGAGTTGAAATCTTAAATCTTGAAGAAAGAGATGGTTGTCTTTTTGCGAAAACAAAATATCTTGAAGATATTCATGGAGATCGTGCTGAAGAAATTGCTTTGGTTAGAAAAATTACTGATCAAATGCAGACAATGCATAAAAATCTTCAAGTTTTTCCACGTGAAGTCTTTGCCAGCTTATCTCAAGGGATGAGTGCCAGTGCATTGGCTGATACGATTGGACAATATATTAATGTTGAATTAAAGACAAAACAACAAATTTTATCTGAATGTGATATTAATAAACGTTTATTGTTGGTTCTTGCCAGTATGGAAGAAGAAAAAACAATTAACGAAATCGAAGAAAAAATTAATATCAAGGTCAAAGAAAGTATTGATGAAAATCAAAGAGAATATTATTTAAGAGAAAAACTTCGTGCGATTAAAGAAGAACTTGGGGATACGCCAAGTAAAGAAGATGATACGGATTATATTCGTGAAGAAATTCAAAATCAACCTTATCCTCAACATATTAAAGATAAGATTGAAGAAGAATTAAAACGTTATGATATGATGCCACCTGCTTCTTCAGAAGCAAATGTTGTCAGAACTTATATTGATTGGGTGATGAAAACACCTTGGTATCAGGAAACTGAAGATACACAGGATATCAATGAAGTTGAAAGAATTCTTAATGAAGATCATTTTGGATTAGAAAAACCAAAAGAAAGAATTGTTGAACATTTAGCTGTTAAACAAATGACACAGTCTTTAAATGCGCCAATTATTTGTTTAGTTGGTCCACCAGGTGTTGGTAAAACTTCTATTTCTAAATCTATTGCCAGAGCTTTAGGAAGAAAATTTGTAAAGGCTTCTTTAGGTGGTGTAAGAGATGAAGCTGAAATTAGAGGACATCGTAGAACTTATTTAGGCTCTATGCCAGGAAGAATTATTCAAGGTATGAAAAAAGCAGGTGTTATTAATCCTGTCTTCCTGTTAGATGAAATAGATAAGATGTCTAGTGATTATAAGGGTGATCCGACAAGTGCAATGCTGGAAGTTCTTGATCCAGAACAAAATCAGTTTTTCTCTGATAACTATTTAGAAGAACCTTATGATTTATCAAAAGTATTATTTATTGCGACAGCGAACGATTTGGGAAGCATTCCAGATCCATTAAGAGATAGATTAGAAATTATTGAAATTTCTTCTTATACAGAACAGGAAAAATTAGAAATTGCGAAAAGACATTTATTGAAAAAAGAACTTGCTGTTCATGGTTTAAAACCAGAACAATTACAAGTAAGTGATGAAGCAATGATGTATGTGATTCGTCATTATACACGTGAAGCGGGAGTTAGACAGTTAGAAAGACTGATTGCCAAAATCTGTCGTAAAGCTGTTTTGAAAATACTGAAAGATCAGTCTTTAGTATTGTCTTTAAATGTTGAAGATTTAGAAGAATATCTTGGTAAAGCTCCATTTGAACATACTAAAAAATTAGATAAACCTCAAGTTGGTGTAGTGACTGGAATGGCATATACACAATATGGTGGAGATATTTTACCGATTGAAGTCAATCACTTTGCAGGTAGTGGGAAATTTATTATTACCGGTCAATTAGGTGATGTGATGAAAGAATCAGCATCTATTGCCTTAGATTATATGAAAGCTAATTCACAAAAATATGGATTAGAAAATATTGAATTTGATAAACAGGATATTCATATTCATGTTCCAGAAGGGGCAGTGAAAAAAGATGGGCCAAGTGCTGGTGTCACATTAACAACTGCAATTTTATCGGCTTTCAGTAATCGTCCAGTTCGAGATGATGTTGCTATGACGGGCGAAATTACATTGAGAGGTCAAGTCCTTCCTATAGGCGGTTTGAAGGAAAAATCTATTTCTGCACATCGCAGTGGTATTCGTACAATTATCATTCCTAAAGATAATGAAAAAGATATTGATGATATTCCTCAATCTGTTCAAAATGATTTAAATATTATATTAGCAGATAATATTGATACTGTTTTGGAAAATGCTTTAGTGAAACAATAAAGCTGCTGATTTATCAGTGGCTTTTTTTGAAAGGAGAAAACTATGTATAAAGTGAATAAAGCACAGTTTTTGCTTTGTGCCGCATGGAAATCACAGTGGCCTGATCATGATTTACCTGAAATATGTCTGGCTGGGCGTAGTAATGTAGGAAAATCAAGTTTGATTAATACACTCACAAATCATCAAAAACTGGCCAAAGTATCGGGAACACCCGGAAAAACACGAACATTAAACTTTTTTAACATTAATGATGAAGTTTGTCTTGTAGATGTGCCTGGTTATGGTTATGCAAAGGTAAGTGATGCTATTAAAGAAAGCTTTGCTGATATGATTGATACGTATTTGAGAGATCGAGAATTATTAAGAGGTTTGATTTTAATTGTTGACTATCGTCATAAACCAACACGTGATGATATTCAAATGTATCAATATGCTAAATATTATCAAATACCAGTCATCGTTGTTGCTACAAAAGAAGATAAGTTAAAACGCAATGATTTAAAGAAAAATGAAAAACGTATCAAAGAAACTTTAGATTTTCAAAAAGGAGATATGTTTGTTCGTTTCTCTAGTTTGAATAAAGTGGGTATTGATGAATTATGGCAGGATATTTTTAAGCTTTGTGATAATCATGATGAAATAAAATAAATATGATAAATGAAGAAAGCTTTGACGACTTAAGTCAAACCAACTCTTAACAAATGAAAATAATTTATGTATAATAATTACGAGGAGGGGAAGAAAATGATACATATTATGTTATGCTGTGCTTCTGGTATGTCAACAAGCTTGCTTGTAGAGAAAATGATTAAAGCGGCATCAGAACAAGGTATTGAAGCTGATATATGGGCTGTTGGAGCAAATGAAGTGAAAGCCAATGCTGCAAAAGCAGATATTATTTTATTAGGGCCACAAGTTCGTTATGCTCAACGTAAGATTGAAGCTGAAGCACCGGGTGTACCTGTTGCTCATATAGATATGAAAGATTATGGAATGATGAATGGAAAATCTGTTTTAAAACAGGCATTAGAACTTATTCAAACGAAGAAGTAGATGTTAAAGTCTACTTTTTTTATTGAAAGAATGTTCATATTCTTTCAATAAAAGCATACAGTTTGTTAGGAGGGATTGTATGCAGAAAATTTATTTTAAGAAAAAGGTTGATTTAAATCATCAATTAAATGAGTTGATTTCTATATCTGTTGATGAATCTATACGTTATAAAATGGAAACAGATGGGATGCGTGCGATTGGCAGTATCATGATTAATGGTGAATATAAAGATAAACAGGAAAAACATCAGTTTCATGAAACGATAGATTTAGATATTTTTGCTTTATTTGAGAAAATTACTGATAAGAGAGATTTTCATGTGAAAGTTGAGGATTTTGATTATCACTTGGTTGATGGAAATTTATCACTCGTGATTCAAGCTTGTGTCTATGGAGTTCTTGATGATGAAGATCGTGTTGTTGATACCGTTGAACAAGATCATGATATGGATTCAGCAGAAGAAATTGAAAAGTTATTGAGAGAAGAAGAAAAAATTGTAGATGTTATAGATAAGCAGGAATCAGCTGTCAATGACTCAGTCATTTCAGAAAAACCAAAAGAAGTACCTGTTTTAGAAGAAAACGATGATCTGGAGGAAGATCTGGGAACATATTATTTTTATGTTGTTCAAGATGGTGATAGTTATGAAACAATCGCCAGACATTATCAAATAGATGAATATGCTTTAAAATCTTATAATCATGAACGTTCTTTGACGTCAGGAACGATTGTGATTATACCTTATGTGATATGAAAGATGTTATTTTAAAAAATTATGATTTTCATGTGATTGGTGAAATTAAGTTAAGCAGCCATGTTTTTAAACTGAAGTGTCATGAAGGTTATTTTGTAGTGAAAATCACATCTCAAAAATCTTTACAAAACATGTATGATTTAGTGGAAACATTAAATTTATCATGTTTTGTTCATATTATACCTAATCTTCATCATGAATATTTAACTATTTATCAGCATCAATATCTTTATTTAATGCCTTTTATTGAAAGCGGATCACAACATCTTAAGGAAATGAAGATTCAATTTTATTTTGAAACATTAGCTTATTTACATGAACATAGTTTTTATGATATGAAAGTGAATCAGCAATATTTTCACACTCTTGAAAAGGATGTCTTAAAGGTCATCAATGAACGTTTTCAATATTATGAAAAAATGATAGAAAGCTATGAAAATGAAGTCTACCGTTCACCAAGTCAATGGATGCTGGTTATGAATTATTATCGTATATATGATGCTTTAGCTTTGGCAAAGCAATATCTATCGCAGTATATGAAATGTATTCAAGAATGTCATTCTATTCGTATATGTCTGACTTATAAAAATTTTGATTATCAGCATATTTCACTAAAACATAAATGTTTGATTTCATTGGATTATATGGAAATGGATTTACCTATTTACGATATATTTGATATGTATCAAAAAATACCAGATATTCTTTTTGATTTAGATTGTTTAAGTCAATCTTATTTAAAAAAATTTGAACTAAGAAAAGAAGAAAAACTTTTGCTTTGTTGTTTAATGAATATTGTACCTATTATTCAATTTGAACATGATGAGATTGATAATATCATTAAATTGTCACGTTTATTATATTATTTAGATTCTGTTCATCATTTTATTACACAGTTATAATGTTCATCATTTTATTACACAGTTATAATTGACTTTCATAATGAGGTTTGTTAGAATATAGTAGACGTTGATGAGGAGGAGTACATTTTGTATTCTGATAGAGAATCTCTGGGTGGTGGAAAGAGATAGAAGAAGAAATGGAAGGTAGCCTTTGAGTCTGTTTTCTGAAAGAGGAGTAGGTAAACACGTAGAACTGCGTTAAAGTTTTGAGGTATACGATCAGTATATAAATTAAGGTGGTACCACGAACATTCGTCCTTATACGAATGTTCTTTTTTATTGAAGGAGGAGAAAAATGGCAAATTATATTATATGGGGATTATTTATTGCGGCTTTGATTTTTTTAGGTTATTTCTTTATGAAAAGAATTAATGAAGGAAAGGCACAACGTCAAAAAGCATTACTGGAATATGAGGAAAAGAAAGAAAAATATTCATATTTAAGACCGGGTGTCTTAGATGTATGTCCTAGAGAAGATGTGACAGCAGCTGCTTTGTTTCATTGTATGAGAAAAGAAAATGATGATTTTGAACATTATTTTGAACAAATGAACGAAAGTGAAAAAACAGTTTATGGCATTTATATGATTACAACATCTTTAGAAGGTCGTAATGCATCATTACATAGTTTCTTTTTAAGTCCTGCCAGTCAACCATTTGTGCCAATGATCGTAGATATATTTGAAAAAATTGGAGCACATGAATTGGCTGATTTAATGAAAGCAGCAAGACGTTTTGCTGAAATTATTGAAAATGACGAAGATGATGATGAAGATGATCCAGAAATGGGAGATTATTCACGCTATAATTTTACTGACTTTACCAATGAGTTTATTACTCTTGTCAGCACAACAAATGTCAATGAAAAATTAACGCAATATGTTTTAGATCATAAGGAAGATTTCTATGATTATGAAATACCAGAAGAAGATTTGAAAGAGGGAGTTGAAAATAATGAAGAAAGAATTAGCGACGAAATATGATCATAAAGCTGTTGAAGAAGGGAAATATCGCACATGGTTAGATCATCACTATTTTGAAGCTGGAGACACTTCTAAAAAACCATATAGTATTGTTATTCCACCACCAAATGTAACAGGAAAACTTCACTTGGGACATGCTTGGGATACAACTTTACAAGACATGATTATTCGTTATAAAAGAATGCAAGGCTATGATGCTTTGTGGTTACCGGGAATGGATCATGCGGGGATTGCAACACAGGCTAAAGTGGAAGCACGTCTAAGAGAAGACGGAATTTCTCGTTATGATTTAGGACGTGAAAAATTTCTAGAAAAAGCATGGTCTTGGAAAGAAGAATATGCTTCTATTATTCGTAGTCAATGGGAAAAATTAGGTCTTTCTCTTGATTACACAAAAGAACGTTTCACATTAGATGAAGGATTAAGTGAAGCAGTCAAAACTGTTTTTGTAACACTTTATAAAAAAGGTTATATTTATCAAGGAGAACGTATTATTAACTGGGATCCAGTACAACGCACGGCTTTATCTAATATTGAAGTTATTCATAAAGAAATTGAAGGACATATGTATTATTTCAATTACGAAGTTGTGGAAACAGGTGAAAATCTAGTTATCGCAACAACACGTCCAGAAACAATGTTTGCCGATCAGGCTATCTTTGTTCATCCTGATGATACAAGATATCAGCATCTGGTTGGAAAACATGCTATTAACCCGGCTAATGGTGAAGCCTTACCAATTATGGCAGATAGTTATATTGATATGAGCTTTGGAACAGCTGTTATGAAATGTACACCTGCGCATGATCCTAATGACTTTGCTCTTGCTAAAAAATATCAATTAGCAATGCCTAAATGTATGAATGATGATGGCACAATGAATGAATTATGTGGACCTTATCAGGGAATGGATCGTTTTGAATGTCGTGAAGCTCTAGTTCACGATTTTGAATCAAGAGGTGTCGTTGATCATATTGAAAAACATATGCATCAAGTAGGGCATTCTGAAAGAAGTCATGCTATTGTAGAACCTTATTTATCTAAGCAATGGTTTGTCAAAATGAAACCATTAGCGAATGCAGCCTTAGAAAATCAGATGAAAGATTCTAAAGTTTCATTCGTGCCACCACGTTTTGAAAAGACTTTTAAACAATGGATGGAAAATATTGAAGACTGGTGTATTTCACGTCAATTATGGTGGGGACATCAAATTCCTGCATGGTATCATAAAGAAACAGGAGAAATTTATGTAGGAAAAGAGCCACCACAAGACATTGAAAACTGGAAACAGGATGAAGATGTGCTTGATACATGGTTTTCAAGTGCATTATGGCCTTTTTCAACAATGGGATGGCCAAATACAGAAAGTGAACTTTATCAACGTTATTTTCCAACAGATACATTGGTAACAGGTTATGATATCATCTTTTTCTGGGTTTCTCGAATGATTTTCCAGTCATTAGAATTTACAGGACAAAGACCATTTCAAAATGTTTTGATTCATGGTTTGATTCGTGATGAACAGGGTAGAAAGATGTCTAAATCTTTAGGTAATGGTGTTGACCCAATGGATGTTATTGATCAATATGGAGCGGATACTTTACGTTTCTTTTTAACAACTAATTCTGCACCGGGTATGGATTTAAGATATATTCCAGAAAAACTAGATGCGGCATGGAATTTCATCAATAAAATATGGAATAGTGCTCGATTTGTTTTAATGAATATTGATGATGATATGTCTTATCAGAATTTATCTTTTGACCATTTGAATTTGGCTGATCAATGGATTTTAAATCGTTTAAACGAAGTCATTACTTCAGTTGATGAGAATATGGATAAGTTTGAATTTGTTAATGTTGGTAGTGAATTGTATAACTTTATCTGGGATGATTTTTGTTCATGGTATATTGAATTATCAAAAGTTCATTTAAACAGTGATGATGAAATAGAAAAGAAAGCAACCCAAAATACACTGGTTTATGTATTAAACGCAATAGTTAGATTATTACATCCATTCATGCCTTTTGTAACAGAAGAAATTTATTTATCAATTCCTCATTTACAGCCATCTATCTGTATTGCAAAATGGCCAACAGTTAATCCGGATTTCAATAATGAAATAATTCAAGATCAGTTTGTTTATTTGATTGATATTATTAAAGGGATTAGAAATTTAAGAGCCCAATATGTTATAAAAAATGCTATTGAAATTGCTTATTCAATTCAAACACAGGATAACCAGCTTGAAAATTTATTGGAAAATCTTTCTCCATATATTTATAAGTTATGTCATGCACGTTGTTTTGGATATAATGTTGAAACATCTTCAAATGTAGCAACAGAAATGATTAAAGGTGGAAATGCATTGATTATTGAACTAGGTGATTATATTGATTTAGAAGCTGAAAAGAAAAAAATGGAAGATGAAATTAAAAAGCTTGAAAATGAAATCAAGCGTTGTGAATCCATGCTTTCTAATCCTAACTTTGTTTCTAAGGCACCTGCTCAAAAAGTTGAACAGGAAAAACAGAAACTGGCTGATTATCAATCAAAATTTAATACAATGAAAGATAAATTAAATCAAATGTAAAGTGAAATTGAAAAAAATTTCACTTTTTTTCATTTTTAAGAAGAAAAATGCGAAAAAAATGTATATATAAATAATAGGGAGCTACTGATGAAAGGAAGGGTCAACATGAAAGAGTTAACATTACAGCAACAATGTGAAATTCAAGGAGGAAGTCTTATTGCGACAGCTTTACTTTATTTAATTTTAGGAGCTGCAGCCTATAAGATCATTAAATCTAAAAAGGGAAGAATTTCAATACCAAGACTCATCAGTATTGAATGGCGTGATTGATGATATGAAAGGCTTTAAGCCTTTCATATTTTTATGCATGAAAGCATATAATAGAAGGGGTGATGAAAATGAAGTTTGAATGGAAAGTTGTTATCATGGCTTTGATTTGCTCATTGGCTTTTATGCTGGTCTTTACATATGGATGTTCTTTAGGGCAAAAAACATTATATGCCTATCAAGTAGGGATTTATAAAGAAGCAGACAATAAAGATCAAAAATTAAAAGAACTCAAAGACATGGGTATTAAAGGCTATACTTATATGAAAAATGATCAATATTATGTTTTATCTATGATTAGTGAACAAAAAGAAGACATTGAAAAACATGCCGCACAAGTAAAAGGAATTATGAAAACTTATACAGTTCCTTCATCTATGACAACTCAAATGCTTTTAGATAATTTATCTCAAGGTGATGTGTCATGATCAAAACTTTACCATTAGAAGAAAATCCGAGAGAAAAAGCGTTAACTTATGGTATAGAAAATTTGAGTAATGTAGAATTATTGGCATTGATTTTAAGGACCGGACATAAAAGTGAATCAGTTATTCAGCTTTCACAACGTCTTTTAAAACAAATTGGTGGCTTTGCTCAATTGAGTAATGTGACCTATGCCGATTTAACAGCTTTAAAGGGAATTAAACAGGCAAAAGCGATTGAAATATTAAGTATTATAGAAATTGCTAAGAGATTAAAAGATGTTTCTACAATGGAAAAATCTCTTTTGAATCCTTTGGATATTTTTGAAAGAGTGCATAATCAGCTAATGTTTTTAAAACAGGAACATTTTTTGTTGTTATGCTTAGATAATAAAAATAAAGTGATTAAAGAAAAAACTATTTTTATTGGTTCATTAAATATGAGTGTTGTCACACCTAGAGAAGTTTTTAAAGAAGCAATAGCTGTCAATAGTGCCAAAATTGTCTTGATTCATAATCATCCTAGTGGGGATGCATTGCCTAGTGAAGAAGATGTTTTATTAACCAGTCAGTTTCAAAAACTTGGAGAAATGATGGCAATTGAAGTGATGGATCATATTATTGTTGGCTGGAATCAGTTTTATAGTATACAAGCTAAACAGTTGTTTTTTTATCATGAATGATGTGAAAATATAGGAATTTGATAAAAGATTTTTTATGAATTGCTTTTTTTATATGGAGATATTATAATGTATGAATGACAAGAGGTGATATTTTTGTATAGAAAAGGCAATAAATGGACGAAACAGAAAAAAAGAATTGTTATTGTCACTGTTATCCTTGTTTTATTTTCTGTGGTAACATTGGTGACAAGTCGTTCGGCTTCAGGAATAGAAATTATATTTAAAGATACTATAGCTAATCTGGAGTATTATATCATTAAAGCTCCTATTCAATATGTAACTGGTCTGTTTGAAGAATATAATGATTTAAAAGATGTTTATGAAGAAAATGCGAAATTAAAGGAACAGTTAGATAATCTAGCTCGAGAAAGTGCTATGAATGAGGTTCTTACTAATGAATTAAATGATTTAAAAGAAATCATGGATATTGAATATTTACCAACTGAATATCAAGTGAAATATACGAATGTTATTGCTAGGGATGCACAAAACTGGAATAATCAGGTAACCATTAATCTTGGTAAGATTTCTGGGGTACAGGAAGGAATGGCCGTTATAAATGCCCAGGGAATGATTGGAACGATTACTAATGTGAGTGAAATTTCTGCGACAGTTTCATTATTATCAAGTGAAACTGCCAAATCTCAATTGCCAGTCATGATTATAAGTGGCGAAGATGAATACTATGGATTATTGAATCGTTATGATATTAATACACATAAATATTCTATTACTTTATTAAGTGATGTTGAAAAAATTGAAAAAAATGCGAAAGTTGTAACGAGTGGCTTAGGTGGTGTTGGAAAAAGTCCAAAGGGCATTTTAGTGGGTACTGTTGAAAATTATACAAGTGGTGATGATGCCACAGAATCAGTTTGTGATGTAACGCCAAGTGTTGATTTTAATGAATTAAATGATGTAGCTGTAGTACAAAGGGTGAATACGCAATGAGAAAACGTGTTCAGGATAGTTATCTGGTCAAATGCTTTTTAGTGGTGTTCCTTTGTTTTGTTGTCGATAGTACAATTCATTATTTTTTGCCCTATAATTTTACGAAAACAAGTATAACAATTACACCATGTCTTGGTTTAATGATGTTTGCTTTGCTTGTTAGAACCATTGAAGCAGGAGCAGAACGTTACTTTTTTGCAACTCTATGCAGTGTTTATTATTCTATTGTTTATGCTAACTCTTTAGCCATATATATCCTTATTTATTGTTTAATCGCCTTTGTTCGTTCTTATCTTTTTAAATTAGACACTTTAAATATCATTGAATCAATCATATTTTGTATTTTGACAATATTCGCTCAAGAATGTATTGTATATTGGTTGATGTGGATTACCAACATGACAAGATATCCAATGGTTTCATTTGTTGTGATGCAATTGTTACCAACGTTATTGTTTAATGGAATCTTATCTATTGGGGTTTACTGGATTTACAATAAAGTGAAAATTGAGGTGGAATAATGAATATTGAAGTCAAAGGAATTAATGGCAGACTTATTATGAAAGTACAGGAAAACTGTTCTTTTGATCAGTTTTTAGAAGATTTAGATCAGCTTTTGGATCAACCTCTATTTATACAGGAGGGTTATTATCCAAGAGCTTTTTTTGATTTTGGTTGTCGAGAAGTGTCTAATGATGAGTTAGGACAATTATTGATGTTGTTAAATCAAAAAGAGCGAATCTTATTTGATGGAATGACACTTTTACAACAACCTCATCGTGTTCAAATCAGAAAAGAACAGTTGCATAATGGTGAAGAAATGGTAATTGATTATGAAACATTATTTTTAGGTATCGTGAATACAGGGAGCTATGTTTATTGTTATCAGGATGTTTATTTTTTAAATACAGTCAAAGGAACAATTGTCGCAATGAATGAAGATGTCAAAATATATGGTCATGATTTCCAAAAAGCACAAATTATAATAAATCAACAGTGCTTACATGATTTGACAACTTCTGCACTCACAAGCATCTATTATAAAGATAATCAGATTATTTTGGCTAAGGAGGAAAAATATGTGTCGAACAATTGTGATTACGTCGGGTAAAGGTGGCGTTGGGAAAAGCAGCGTGACTATTAATTTGGGTTATGCTTTGGCTCATACAAATAAAAAAGTCTGTTTAATAGATGCTGATTTTGGATTAAAAAACTTAGATGTTATGCTGGGATTAGAAAATCGTGTCATTTATGATCTTAAAGATGTGATTTCTAATAAATGTTCTCTCCAGCAAATTCTTGTCAAAGATAAACGTATGCCTTCGTTGTATCTCTTACCAGCATGTAAAGCACTATCTTTTGAAAACTTGAATCTTGACTATATGATTAAAGTCGTTGAACAGTTGAAAAAAGATTTTGATTATATTTTGATTGATAGTCCTGCAGGGATTGAAAAAGGATTTCAATATGCCAGTGGTTTATCAAAGGAAGCCATTGTTGTAGTGAATCTAGATATAGTTTCTCTAAGAGATGCTGATCGTGTTGTTGGTTTACTTTTAAAGCAGGGTGTGGATCAGTTACATATGCTTGTCAATAAATATAATGAAACAGATGTTTTCAAAGGACGTTGCCCTTCATTAAAAGAAGCTTATGATATTTTGTCTATTCCTTTAATTGGTATCGTTTTTGATGAACATGATATGATTGAAGCGAATAATAAGGGAATACCAATTTATATGAATAAAAAAGAAAATCTTTATCGTTGTTTTGATCGTATTGTCAAACGTCTGGAAGGACAGGAAGTTCCATTTCAAAAAAATAAACGAAAAGCTTTATTAGAACGTCTTTTTGGATAATATTTTTATAATCTTTTTCATAAGTTAAAATGAGGTGAAAACTTGTGAATGATATTGATGACATCAAAAGACGAATAGAAAAAAGAAAGGCTTGTCGTCACCCTGTATTGACTGACCATCATTTTACCAAAATATATAATGGGATGATTAAGGCAATGGTTGCTTTACTTGTAGGTATTGCGATTTGTGCCTATGTTAAGGTGAGTCCTCATGGTGACTATATAAGAGATTACGTTTTAAATGATTTGCAGTTTTCTCAAGTGACCAAATGGTTTAATCAACACTTCCTATCTTTTCAAAATCAGGATTCATCAATGACTGTTTCTTCAACTGTGAGTTACACGCATGTTAAAGATAATTATTATAAAAGTCAAACAAATGAAGTGTTGAATTTTGCAACAGGGCGTGTGATTTATGTTGGGAAACAAAATCTACTTGGAAACTATGTGACGATTCTTTTGGAAAATAATGTCGAAGTGACTTTTGGAAATATGCAGGATGTTTTTGTAGGCTTATATGATCAAGTTGAAGAAGCTACAATTTTAGGAACATATGACAATCAGGTTATGATTATTTTTACACAAGGTGAACAGGAAATTGATTATTCAACATTTGAAGAACTTATATCTTAAAGTTTCTATTCATCCTCTAACACTCCTTTATTTTGTCTTTGCATGGCTGGGAGGCTATTTGAAATGGTATCTTTCTACACTGGGAATTGTCTGTTTGCATGAAATATGTCATCTTTTGATGGCATATTATTTTCGTTTTCAAATTCAAAAAATTGAAATTTTACCTTTTGGTGCTTATTTGTATTTAGAAGATTTTTATTTTCAGCCCATTTGGAAAGAAATGTGTGTTGTTCTTGCTGGACCATGTAGTCATTTGTTTATTTATGCAGGAATTCAAATGTTAAGTCATGGTGTTTATCAGGACTTTTTATTAACAATGAATATGTTTGTTTTGTGTTTTAATCTTTTACCTATCTATCCTTTGGACGGTGGTAGATTTCTAAGCTTGCTTTTACAAAGTATTATAGATTTAAAGAAAGCATTATTAACAACATTAAAAATATCTATCTTTGTTTATTGTTTACTCTTTCTTTTTTATTTACAGACAAATACACTGATTATTATAGGATATCTGTTTTATCAGCTGGTTTGTTATTATCGGTTTATTTATGTGTATTTAAGAACATATTATGGGATGATTCCTTCTTTTTTAAATAAGTGTCCACCCATTGTTCATCAGCATTTGATTTATCGTAGAGGGTTTCATAATTATTATCTGATGGAAGGAAAAATAAAAGATGAAAAAGAAATGGTTGAGATTCTTTTAAAAAATATAAAAAAATAGGAAAGTATCTTGTTTTTTTTGATGTGTTATGGTATTATACTACGGGTATTAGAAATACACACATTGTGAATTCATGAACCGAGTGCCGATTGGTGGTTTGTGTTAGAAACAATGGAGGAAAAAACGAAAAGGAGGAAGTTACAATGGCAGTAATTTCAATGAAAAAATTATTAGAAGTTGGTGTTCATTTTGGACATCAGACAAAAAGATGGAATCCAAAAATGGCTCCATACATTTTCACAGCAAGAAATGGTATCTATATCATTGATTTAAAGAAATCATCTGATAAAATTGATGAAGCTTATGCAGCTTTAATGGATATCGTTGCGAAAGGTGGAAAAGTTTTATTTGTAGGTACAAAAAAACAGGCTCAAGAAGCTGTTCAAACTGAAGCTGAAAGATCTGGAAGTTTCTATGTGAATTCTCGTTGGTTAGGTGGAACATTAACTAACTTTAAAACAATTCAAAAGAGAATTAGAAGATTAAAAGAATTAGAAAAAATGGAAGAAGATGGAACTTTAGAATTATTTACAAAGAAAGAAGCAGTTCTTCTTATGAAAGAAAAAGCTAAGTTAGAAAAGAACTTAGGTGGTATCAAAGAAATGAGAAGATTACCAAATGCTTTATTTGTTGTTGATCCTAAAGTTGAACACAATGCAGTTGCAGAAGCAAGAATCTTAGGTATTCCTGTGTTTGGTATTGTTGATACAAACTGTGATCCTGATGAAGTGGATTATGTGATCCCAGCTAATGATGATGCTATTAGAGCTGTTAAATTAATTGTTGCTGCTATGGCTGATGCTGTATGTGAAGCAAAAGATGAACCAGTCACAGTTGCTTATGTGAAAGATGAAGATGATAAAGAAGTATCTATGAATGATGCTGTCGCTTCTGTAGAAGAAAATAAACAAAAAGGACCTAGATATAAAAATGCTGGACGTCCTAGAAATAACAAAAATGCTGAAGTAAGCAAACCAGCTGAAGTTAAAGAAGAAAAAACTGAAGCATAATGAATAAGAGGGGAAGCTTATGCTTTCCTTTTTTTATAAAAAATGATGGAGGAGAAAAAAATGGCTATTAGTGCAAAATTAGTAAAAGAATTACGTGAAAAAACTGGTGCTGGAATGATGGATTGTAAAAAGGCACTTGAAGCTTGTGATGGTGATTTAGAGGCTTCTTTTGACTGGTTAAGAGAAAAAGGAATTGCAAAAGCTGCAAAAAAAGCAGATCGTATTGCGGCTGAAGGTTTAACAGCATTTGTCGTAGATGGAAATGCTGCAGCAATTGTTGAAGTGAACTCTGAAACAGATTTCGTTGCTAAAAATGCTGAGTTCCAGGAATTAGTTGCTTTAACAGCAAAAGCAATTGTTAATGCAAAACCTCAAGATGTTGAAGCTGCTTTACAGTTAGATGTTGATGGTAAAGATTTAGGAACTGTTATTGCTGAAAAGAGTGGTAAAATTGGTGAAAAATTAAGCTTAAGAAGATTTGCAGTGATGACAAAAAATGATGATGAAATCTTTGGTGCTTATTCACATATGGGTGGAAAAATGTGTGCTTTAGTAAAAGCTGCTGGTATTGATGAAGTGAAAGCAAAAGACATTGCTATGCAAGTTGCTGCAATTGCTCCTCAATATATTGATAGAACAGCTATTCCTGCTGAAATTTTAGAACACGAAAGAACTGTTTTAAAAGCCCAAGCTATGGAAGAAAATGCTAAGAGTGCAAAACCAAAACCAGAAAATATCATTGAAAAAATGATTGAAGGTCGTTTAAATAAAAACTTAAAAGAAATGTGCTTAGTAGATCAAGCGTTCATTAAAGATTCTGATCAAACAGTAGCTCAATATTTAGGAAACGGAAAAGTTTTAGAAATGGTACGTTTTGAAGTTGGTGAAGGAATGGAAAAACGTGAAGAAAACTTTGCTGAAGAAGTTGCTGCTCAAATGAGAGGATAATTGAAATTTATAGAGAGGACACACTTATTGTGCCCTTTTCTTGTAAAATGGAGGAGAGATCATATGAAGTACAAAAGAGTTTTACTAAAATTAAGTGGTGAAGCATTAGCTGGTGAACAGGGGTTTGGCATTAATCCTGTAGTCGTGGCTGATGTTGCCAGACAAATTAAAGATGCAAAAGATTTAGGTGTTGAAATTGCTATTGTCTGTGGTGGTGGAAACATCTGGCGTGGAAAAACAGGCAGTGACATGGGTATGGAAAGAGCAGCAGCTGACTATATGGGTATGTTAGCGACTGTGATGAACGGTATGGCTTTACAAAATGCATTAGAAGCGATTGGTTTAGATACTCGATTATTATCAGCTATTGATATGAAAGAAGTGGCAGAACCTTATATTAGAAGAAGGGCTGTTCGTCATTTGGAAAAAAATCGTATTGTCATTTTTGGAGCAGGAACAGGAAGTCCATTCTTTACTACTGATACAACAGCGGCTTTACGTGCTGCAGAAATGAATGCAGATGTTATTTTAATGGCTAAAAATGGTGTTGATGGTGTTTATTCTGCTGATCCAAAAGTTGATCCTAATGCTAAAAAATATGATCATATCACTTATTTAGATGTTTTAAATGAAGATTTACATATTATGGACCAGACAGCTATTACATTATGTAAGGATAATGGTATTGATCTTTGTGTATTTAATATGCAGGAAGATGGTAATATTGCTCGTGCATGTAATGGCGAATCTATAGGTACAATTATTTCGAAAGGAGGGAATAAAACATGTTAGATCTTATTTTAGAAGAAACAAAAGAAAAAATGGAAAAATCAATTGAAGCTTTTAAACATGAACTTTCTTCTGTAAGAACAGGTCGTGCAAATCCAACGATGCTTGATAGAGTGAAAGTGAATTATTGGGGTGAAATGACACCTTTAAATCAAACAGCTGGTATTTCTGTTGTTGAAGGACGTCAATTGGTTATTAAGCCTTATGATCGCAACAGTTTAAAAGATATTGAACATGCCATCTATGAAGCTAATCTTGGTTTGACACCTCAAAATGATGGAGAAATCATACGTATCAATGTTCCAGCATTAACAGAGGAAACAAGAAAAGAGTATGTCAAACAAGCAAAAAAATATGCTGAAGAAGCAAAAGTTGCTTTACGTAATATTCGTAGAAGTGCTAATGATGATGTTGAAAAGGCTGAATTAACTGAAGATGAAGTAAAACTTGGTAAAGAAAAAGTTCAAAAATTAACTGATCAATATGTCAAAATCATTGATCAATTAACAAAAGAAAAAGAAAATGATTTAATGACTGTCTAGTTTCTTTTGACTCTTGCATAAAGCAGGAGTTTTTTTGTTGAATATTTTTTGATAAGAGTTCGCATGTTGCTTTCTTTTATGTTATAATACAAAAAGGTTATGAGGTGACAGTATGTTTTTTAAGAAAAAAAGAGAAATAGAATATGATTTAGATATGAACAATATTCCTCAACACATTGCTTTTATAATGGATGGCAATGGTCGCTGGGCTAAAAAAAGAAAGATGCCACGTACGTATGGTCATCATGAAGGAACAAAAACAATACGAACTTTGGCTTTAGAAGCCAATCGTTTAGGTGTAAAAGCAATGACAGTTTATGCTTTTTCTACAGAAAATTTTAAACGAGAAGCAAGTGAAGTGGATTATATTTTTAAATTGCCTAAAGAATTTTTTCAATTATATTTAAAAGAATTGATGGATAATGATGTTTCGATTCGTTATATTGGACATTTGGAAATGGCACCTTTAGAAACAAGACGTATTATTGAAGAAGCTGTATCACAGACATCACGTAATCATGGTTTGATTTTAACTTTTGCTTTTATTTATGGTGGGCGTGATGAGATTGTTGAAGCAACGAAAATCATTTGTGAAGAATATAAACATGGTCAGATTTCATTAGATGATATTAATGAAGATTATTTTGAAAAGCATTTAATGACAAAAGATTTACCACCAGTTGATTTGATGGTAAGAAGCAGTGGAGAAAAACGTCTTTCTAATTTTCTGCTTTGGCAATTGGCTTATGCTGAATTTGTTTTTGATGATACATTATGGCCTGATTTTGATGAAGAAAGGCTACATTATGCAATTGCTGTATATCAAGGTAGAGAAAGAAGATTTGGAGGTGTCGTCAAATGAAAACACGC
This sequence comes from Massiliimicrobium timonense, assembly GCF_002160865.1. Classification (GTDB taxonomy): domain Bacteria; phylum Bacillota_I; class Bacilli_A; order Erysipelotrichales; family Coprobacillaceae; genus Allocoprobacillus. The sequence goes on along the minus strand of NZ_NFLJ01000008.1, from coordinate 28,897 downwards.
ATTATCACAGGATTGATCCTTTTAGCAGTCATTCTGCCATGTGTTATTCTAGGTGGAATAGCTTTTAAAATTTTACTGGGTATTGTTGCAGGGGTTGCTGTTTTTGAAATGCTTTCTATCTGTAATCGTCCTCGTGCTCATTTTTATCTTTATCCTATTGTTGGATTGTTTGTGTTTTATTCATTATTTTTTGATCAGTCATTGTTGATTTCAAGTGAAATCATGATTTTATACATGATTGTATTGATGGCCTGTAGTATGTTTGATGATGGTATCAATTTTTTGAGATTAAGTTATTATTTTACAGCAGGTGTTTTAATTGGTATGGGATTACATATGCTTTATCAATTGCGTTTAACATATGGCTTTGATTATATTTTAATTCTGGCTTTGGCTACTTTTGGAACGGATACAGGGGCATATTTTACGGGGATGTGTTTAGGAAGACATAAGTTGAATCCTCGTCTTTCTCCTAAAAAAACCATTGAAGGTTCAATTGGTGGAATCATTTTAGGAACTGTTCTTTCTGGAGCTTATGGCGCATATATTCAAATAGATATGCCGTTAGTATGGTTTATTGTCATGTGTTTCATTTTAACAATAACAAGTCAGATAGGAGATTTAACATTTAGTAGTATGAAACGAATATTTGAAGTGAAAGATTTCTCTCAGTTGTTACCAGGACATGGTGGAATCTTGGATCGATTCGATTCGATTTTATTTAATGCAATGGTTTTTGGTATTTTACTTCATTTTATAACAATGGTGGTGGCTTAGTATGAAAAAAATATGTGTTTTAGGAGTAACTGGTTCGATAGGTCAACAGACGGTTGATGTTGTTAGACATCATCGTGATGAATTTGAAATTGTTGCCATGAGTGCTGGGAAAAATATTGATTTGTTAGAAAAAATCATGACTGTTATTCACGCAAAACATATTTGTGTACAAAAACAAGAAGATATGGAATATCTTCAAAGAAAATATAAAGATGTTCATTTCTATTGTGGGCAGGATGGTTTAATTCAAATTGCAACTTTACCACAAATTGATATTGTTTTAAATGCGATTGTAGGGTTTGCTGGATTAGTTCCTACAATGAAAGCTATTCAGGCTCATAAAGATATTGCTTTAGCCAATAAGGAAACATTGGTTGTTGCGGGTCATTTAATCATTCCATTGGTCAAAGAAAACAATGTACAATTATTGCCAGTGGATAGTGAACATTCTGCTATTTTTCAATCTCTTAATGGTGAATATCATGGGGAGATTCGTAAGATTATTTTGACAGCCAGTGGTGGGAGTTTCCGTGATAAATCAAGAAGTGAACTAGAACATGTGAGCGTTGAAGATGCTTTAAAACATCCTAATTGGTCAATGGGAGCAAAAATTACAATTGATAGTGCAACGCTTTTTAATAAAGGGTTAGAAGTGATGGAAGCCAAATGGCTTTTTGATGTTGATTATGATGATATTGAAGTGCTGATTCATCCAGAAAGTATTATTCACTCTATGGTTGAATATCAAGATACTGCCATTATTGCTCAACTGGGGACACCAGATATGCGTTTACCTATTCAATATGCTTTAACGTATCCTCATCGTTTGCCTTTACTTGGTGGTAAACATTTATCTTTAAGTGATATAGGAACACTTCATTTTGAAAAACCAGATTTTCATCGCTTCCATGCTTTAGCTTTAGCCTATGAAGCTGGACGTAAAGGTGGTTCCATGCCATGTGTTTTAAATGGTGCAAATGAACAGGCTAATGCACTGTTTTTATCTAAAAAAATTGCATTTTTAGATATTGAAAAATATGTTGAGGAAACGATGCGAGCACATCATTGGGTTGATCATCCCACTTTAGAACAGCTTATTGAAATTGATCAATGGGCAAGAAATTTTGTACGAGAAAGAGTAGGAGAAATATAGATGCAGACAATCATTACTTTAATAGTATTTTTATTAATATTAGGAACGATTATTATCATTCATGAATTTGGACATTTTATTGCTGCAAAAATATTTGGTGTTTATTGTTCTCATTTTTCCATTGGTTTTGGACCAAAGATATGGTCTAAAAAAGGAAAAGAAACAGAATACGAAATTCGAGCATTACCATTTGGTGGTTTTGTTTCAATGGCAGGTGAAGAACAAAGTGATGATGAAGAATTAAAAGATATTCCTATTGAACGCACTTTAAAAGGAATTAAAACATACCAAAAAGTCATTATCTTTTTAGCTGGTGTTTTCATGAACTTTGTATTGGCTATTGTCGTGACTTTTGGAGTGAATGTAATCAGTGGTCAATTACCTGTTCAAAATGCTCAAATAGGGCAGGTCATAGAGAATTCTCCTGCTCAACAGGCTGGTTTAAAAGCTGGAGATGTGCTTCAAGAATTGACTGTGAATGAAACTGGAGAAGTGATTCTGGTATCCAATTTTGAAGATATTCAATTAACACAAAAAGGATTGAATACAACAGCTGATACCATTCATGTGAAATTGAAGGTTGATCGTCAAGGAAAAACAGAAACTTTACAGGCAACATTAAAGTATGACCAGTCTTCACAAGCTTATAAACTAGGCATTTATCAGGCAACACGTTCTATGAATGTGGCTGAAGCTATTCAGTATACATTTATTTCTATTGGTGAAATGAGTATGGCTATTTTTGCGGCTTTGAGTCAACTGATTACACGCTTTAGTGAAACCGTGACGCAATTATCTGGACCGGTTGGTATTTATCAAGTGACTTCACAAGTGACTGAAACAGGGCAGATCACTTACATTTTAAATTTATTATCTTTGCTTTCTGTCAATGTTGGTATCTTTAATTTATTGCCTATTCCTGCATTGGACGGATGCCAAGTCATTTTTGCGATTGTTGAAAAGATTATTGGACGTGAATTACCAGAAAAAGTAAAGGTTGCTTTGCAGTTATGTGGTTTAGGACTTGTCATGTTGTTAATGATTTTTGTCACGTATCAAGATATTTTAAGAATATTTCAATAAAAGGGATTTCAATCCCTTTTTGATATAGGAGGTTATTTTGATGGATAAAATGCTTATTTTATTGAAGCAACTGCATCTTCAAGATGAAGTGAATGCTTTAAAACATGCGTATATTGAACGTGTAGTTGTACATAAAGATAATTCTTATACATTTTATATTGGTTCTGCGCATATTGTGCCATTAAATGAAATTCGTTTATTATTTTCAGCAAAAAATGAATTTCCTTATCCATGTGAATTTCTTTTTGATTGGGCATCTTCCTATACCCAAAAAGATGTCATCGAATATGCACTTTTTATTTTTGATGGTTTAAAACAACGTTTTCCGCAAATTGACTTTATTAAAGAAGAATTACTTTCTTTTGAAGATAATACCCTTCGTATTGAAGTCGTTAATGAGATACAATTACAACAATTAGAAAAATTATATAAGATTTTTGACAAATATTTTAATAAATTTGGAATGCAGATTGGTTTTCATGCATATATTGATCAAAATAATCAGACATATCAATCTATTCAAGAAGAAATGGATGCTTTAAACGAAGTACAAGTTGATATGAAAACTTTTGAACAGAAAGAAGTGACTGTAAAAAAGGAACATAAACCTAAATATCAGGGTTATAAAAAAGATTATTTTGCGATATCTATTGATGAAATTGATGATACTGTTAAAGAAGTCATGATTCAAGGATATATTTTTAAAGAAGATTCTAAGAAGGTTAAATCAGGGAAGACAATTCAATCTTTGTATGTGACGGATTATACCAATAGTATTGTAGTCAAACGTTTTGAAAACAAGGGTGGAAATAGTATTGAAGAAATGAATAAGGTTAAAAAAGGGGATAAATGGGTTCGTGTCAAAGGAAATGTTGAATACGATGCCTATATGAAAGATACTGTGATTATCGCTCGAGAAGTAGAAGTGATACCTTCGCCTAAAGTTCGTCAAGATCAGGCAGAGAAAAAACGTGTTGAGTTACATGTCCATTCTAAAATGTCAGCGATGGATGGAATTGGCAGTATTTCTGAATATATTGAAAGAGCTGCTTATTGGGGACATCAGGCTATTGCAGTTACAGATCATGGTAATGTTCAGTCTTTCCCTGAAGCGCAAAGTGCCAGTCTTAAACATAAAATCAAAATGATTTATGGTGTAGAAATGTATATGATTGATCCAGCTTTTACTGTTGTTTATAATGAAAGAAAAGCTTCTCTTAAGGATTTGACATTTGTTTCTTTTGACTTGGAAACAACTGGTTTATCTGTTATGGATGATGATATTACCGAGTTTGGTGCTGTCAAGATAAAAAATGGACAGGAAATTGGTCGTATTCAAAGCTTAATTAAACCAAAAAAGCATATTTCACAAAAGATTACACAGTTAACTCATATTACAAATGATGATGTCAAAGATGCCCCAACCATTGAAGAATTCATTCCACAAATTCTTGATTTCTTTCAAGATGATGTCATTGTAGCTCATAATGCGACATTCGATGTAGGTTTTTTAAATGAAATTCTTGTACGTTATGGTTATCCAAAATTAAAAAATCCAGCCATTGATTCATTAACTCTGGCTTGGAAGTTACTTCCTGATTTAAAAGGGTATCGTTTAGGAAATGTTGCAAGGCATTATCGTATTCCATATGATGGTGATGATGCTCACCGTGCTGATTATGATGCTGAAGTTCTGGCAGGTGTTTTCAATATGATGCTACATGATTTAATGCAACAGGGATATTATGATGTGCTGGACATGAATGCAATGGAATGTCCTAATGCCTATAAGATTGTCCGTCCTAAACATATGTGTGTCCTTGCGAAAAATAAAACAGGATTAAAGAATATGTTTAAACTTGTTTCAGAAGCGAACACAACTTATTTTGAAAAAACATCCCGTATTCCTCGTGAACGACTTGAATTTTATCGTGAAGGATTGCTGTTTGGAAGTGGCTGCTATAACTCAGAAATCTTTGATCTGGCTATGACAAGAAGTCTTGATGAATTAAAACAGGCGATGGCATTTTATGATTATATTGAAATTATGCCATTAGATATTTGTCAATATTTTGTGGAACGTGGTCGTATTGATACAAAGGAAGATTTAATTCGTATTTTACGTCGTATTGTAGATACAGCTAAAGACATGGGAAAAATGATTGTAGCGACTGGTGATGTTCATTACCTTGATCAAAAAGATAAAATTTTTAGAGATGTCTTTACTTGTAACCCTAAAATTGGACTGGGAGGAGCTTTGCATCCTTTGACAGATCGTTCTAATCCCACTGCCTGGACACCGGATGAATATTTACGAACAACTGAAGAAATGATGGATAGTCTGTCTTATTTAAGTGAAGATGAAAAATATGAATATGTTGTTGAAAATACAAATAAGATTGCGGATATGATTGATGGAACGTTCCATGTTGTCCATGACAAATTGTTTACACCACATATTGATAATGCAGATGAAAATTTACGTCAACTCTGTTTTGATAATGCTCATAAACAATATGGGGAAGTTTTACCGGATATTGTTGAAAAACGTTTAACAAAAGAATTGGATAATATTATTAAACATGGTTTTGGTGTGATTTATTATATTGCTCATAAACTGGTTAAAAAATCAAATGAAGCAGGATATCTAGTAGGAAGTCGAGGATCGGTAGGATCATCCTTTGTTGCGACAATGGCTAATATATCAGAAGTAAATCCTTTACCTCCACATTATTATTGTCCACATTGTCAATATAATGAGTTTTTACCAGAAGGTTATATTGCTAATGGATATGATTTACCAAATAAAACATGTCCAAAATGCGGACATCCTTTAAAAGGGGATGGACATAATATTCCATTTGAAACATTCTTAGGTTTTAATGCTGATAAAGTCCCAGATATTGATTTAAACTTCTCTGGAGATTATCAACCAACCGCTCATGCTTATACAAAAGAAATTTTTGGAGAAAGTCATGTTTATCGTGCTGGAACGATTTCAACAGTAGCTGAAAAAACGGCATATGGTTATGCTAAAGGATATGCTGAATTAATGGGAAAAGAAAATACGATGCGTCAAGCAGAGTTAGAAAGAATAGCCAAAGGATGTACGGGGGTGAAACGTACAACTGGTCAGCATCCCGGAGGGATTATTGTTATTCCAGAAAATATGGATGTTTTTGATTTTACACCTTATCAATATCCTGCTGATGATTTGAGTGCTGAGTGGAAAACGACACATTTTGACTTCCATGCCATTCATGATAATGTTTTGAAATTTGATATTTTAGGTCATGTTGATCCAACAGTTATAAGAATGTTGCAGGATTTAACGGGTGTTAATCCTAAGGATATTCCAACCAATGATCCTAAGGTCATGAGTTTATTTAATTCTACGGATGCTTTGGGAATTGATTTGAGTTTTTTGAATTGTAAGACAGGTGCTTTAGGATTACCAGAATTCGGAACGAAGTTTGTACGTGGAATGCTTGAACAGACACATCCAACGTCTTTTAGCGATCTTGTCATTTTGTCAGGTCTTTCACATGGAACGGATGTTTATTTGGGAAATGCAGAAACTTTAATTAGTTCTGGAACATGTACTTTAAAAGAAGTTATTGGATGTCGTGATGATATCATGGTCTATTTAATTGAAAAAGGATTACCAAATAAAGATGCCTTTGATATTATGGAATGTGTTCGTAAAGGAAAATCACCAGTTGTCTTTCCAGAAAAGAAATATGAAGAATTAATGCGACAACATGATGTCCCAACGTGGTATATTGAATCATGTAAGAAAATCAAATACATGTTCCCTAAAGCTCATGCTGCAGCTTATGTTTTAAGTGCTGTTCGTGTAGCTTGGTGGAAGCTGTATTATCCTCGAGAGTACTATGCGGTTTATTTTACAACACGTTGCGATGCTTATGATATTGAAACTATGATTCAAGGGCGTGATGCTGTGTATCATAAATATCAAAGTATTTTGAATGACAAACAAAATGGTATCAAGATTTCTAATAAAGAAGAAGCTTTGATTTCTGTTTTTGAAATTGCTTTAGAGATGTTTGAACGTGGTTATCATTTTAGTAATATTTCTTTAGAAAAATCAGATTCACAAAATTTTATTATGGATCCAGATGATGATACTGCTTTGTTACCGCCATTTGTTTCTATTGATGGACTAGGAACATCGGTCGGTGATAGTGTCGTTGAAGCACGTCAACACAATAAGTTTTTATCAAAAGAAGATGTGATGAAACGTACAAAATTAACAAATAATCAAATTGACTTTTTAACAAAGCTGGGAGCTTTTGAAAATATGTCAGAAGAAAATCAGTTATCATTATTTGATTTATGGTAAAAAATAATGATGAAAGCATTGTTTTTTGTGATTGATTATGTTATATTATAAAAGTAATCAGTGATTTACGAGAGGGGGAACCCTCTCGTTTATATTTGTAGACGGAGGATTATATGTTAGAAAAAATAAAACAACTTATTCAACCCATACTTGATGAACATGATGTTTATCTTGATGACATTGAATATGTCAAAGAAAAAAATGAATGGTACTTACGCATTTTTATTGAAAAGAATAGTGGGCATCTAGATATGGATACATGTGTGGCTGTCAGTGAAGCCATTAGTGAGATGTTAGATCAAGAAGATTTGATTGCTGATGAATATTATTTGGAAGTATCTTCTCCCGGTGCTGAAAAACCTTTAAAAACATTACAAAAGGTGCAAGATTCTGTCAGTGAATATGTGTATATTCAATTTAAGAATCCAACATTAGGAATGAATGATGTTTATGGAACAATTCTAAGTGTGGAAGGTACACGTATTGAATTGCAGTATATGGTAAAAAATATAAAGAAAAAATGTATCATTGATTACAATGATATAGCATTTATAAGGTTAGCTGTTCAATTTTAAGGAGGATCATAAAAAATGGCTAGTAAAAAATTTATTCAGGCACTTGATTTATTAGAAAGTGAAAAAGGAATCAAGAAAGAAATTGTTCTTGATGCTTTAAAAGAAGCACTAGAAAAATCATATAAAAAGAATTATGGGGGTCCTGAATCTATTATTCGTGTGGAAATTAATGAAATCACTGGAAAAATTCGTTTATATGAAATTAAACATGTTGTTGATGATGTGAATGATGAAGATTATGAATTATCTTTAGAAGAAGCACAGATGATTAATCCAAAATATCAAGTAGGTGATGATGTTGTCACTGAAGTTGATCCTGAAGTCTTTGGGCGTTTAGCAGCCATTCAGACAAAACAGCTTTTAAAACAAAAAATTAGAGAAGCTGAAAAAGAAACATTATATAATGAATATATTGATAAAAAAGATGATATTATTAATGGAACTGTTGATCGTGTGGAAGAACGTTTTGCGATTATCAATATTGGTAGAACAGGAGCTCTGTTGCCTTTAAAACAACAAATTCCAGGTGAAAAGATTTATGAAGGACAACGTATTAAAGTTTATGTCAGTGATGTTGAACGTAATACCAAAGGGACACATATTGGTGTTTCAAGAACGGAACCAGGATTAGTGAAAAGATTGTTCGAAATGGAAGTTCCTGAAATCTATGATGGCACTGTAGAAATTAAATCTGTATCTCGTGAAGCTGGAGATCGTAGTAAAATCGCTGTTTATACAAGTCATGAAAATATTGATCCAATTGGTGCCTGTGTTGGACCGAAGGGATCACGTGTTCGTAATGTTGTAAATGAATTAAATGGTGAAATGGTGGATATCATTGAGTGGAGCGAAGATCCTGTTGTGTATATTTCTCATGCTCTTTCACCATCTGATGTCGTTCATGTTGATATTCATGAAGATGATCATAGTGCATTGGTTATTGTTCCAGATAATCAATTATCATTAGCGATTGGAAAAAGAGGTCAAAATGCCCGTTTGGCTGTCCGTTTAACAGGATGGAAGATTGATATTAAATCAGTCAGTGAAGCTGCACGTGAAGGTATTGTTTATGGAGCTGATGCTGAATTTGAAAAATCATTTGAAGCAGAAATGACAAAACAGGATGAAGTTATTGAACCGGATCATGATGAAGAAGAAACTTTTGAAAGTGAAGAACATCAAATGGTTGCTGATCTTCAAGAAGATGATATGGTAGAAGATGATAACCATGATGAAGAAACATTTGATGATTATGATGAGGATTATGATGATGAGTATGAAGACTATGATTATGATCCAAAATATGATGAAGATATCGATTATGATGAATTTGATAAATATTATGATGAAAAATAGGGGTGATTTTGAATGCGAAAAATACCTTTAAGAAAATGTGTCGCAACGCAGGAACAACTCCCTAAAAAAGAGTTGATTCGTGTCGTTAGAAATAAAGAGGGAGAAGTTTTTGTTGATCCTACTGGTAAGATGAATGGACGAGGTGCTTATTTAAAAAGAAGTCTGGAAGCTATTGAACTTGCTCAAAAGAAAGGTGTTTTAAGGAAATCTCTGGAAGTTGATATTCCAGATACGATTTATGAGGAATTAAAAAAATATGTTGGATAAAAATAAGGTATCTTTATTAGGACTGGCCATGCGTGCCAGAAAAATAGCGACGGGAGATATTTTATTGAAGTCTATTCGCAGTCAAAAAGCATACTTTGTTTTGATTGCACAGGATGCCAGTGAAAATACAAAAAAAAGATACATGGATAAATGTACTTATTATCATGTCGATTACCAAATTGATGGAACGATTGAAGAAATTTCAAGAGCTATTGGTAAAGATAATCGTGTGGCTATAGGTATATTGGATAAAGGTTTTGCAAATAAAATCAAATCAAAATGAGGAGGTTGATATTATGGCAAAAAAGAATACATCTGCAAAAAAGAAAGGAAATCATCAGAAAAAGAAATTAATTTCTAATATTCCTCAAAAAAAGGAAGAAAAGAAATTAGGTGATGGAATTGTTGAGTATGAAGATGGAATTACTGTTGGTGAATTAGCAGAAATGATTGGGCAAACACCAGCCAATGTCATTAAAGTTTTATTTATGCTTGGAACTATGGTGACAATCAATTCATCATTAACTGATGAACAGGTTGAACTCATTTGTCTGGAATATGGATATGAGGCTAAAAAGAAAGTTGTTGTCAGTGAGATTAATTTTGAAGATATTGAAATTGTTGATGATGAAGCTGATTTAGTTGGTAGACCACCTGTTGTCACAATTATGGGACATGTTGATCATGGAAAAACAACATTGCTTGATTATATTCGAAAATCAAGAGTTGCTGAAGGGGAGTTTGGCGGTATTACTCAACATATCGGTGCTTATCAAGTTGAAGTGGGTGGTAAGAAGATTACTTTCTTAGACACACCTGGACATGAAGCTTTTACAGCTATGCGTGCTCGAGGAGCTCAATTAACAGATATCGTTATCATTGTTGTCGCTGCTGATGATGGTGTGATGCCACAGACAAAAGAAGCTGTAGACCATGCTTTAGCTGCGGGTGTTCCAATTGTTGTTGCAATTAACAAAATTGATAAAGAGGGTGCTGATCCAGAACGTATTAAAGGTGAAATGAGTGAATTGGGACTTATGCCTGAAGAATGGGGTGGAGATACTGTTTACTGTAACATTTCAGCTAAAAAGGGAATTGGTATCGAAGAATTATTGGAAACACTAACTGTTGTTGCTGAACTTGCAGATTTAAAAGCTAATCCAAAACGTTATGCTTATGGTAGTGTTGTAGAAGGACGTTTGGATAAAGGACGTGGTCCTGTTGCCACATTGCTTGTTCAAAATGGAACTTTAAGAGCTGGGGATCCTATTGTTGTAGGAACAGCTTTTGGTCGTGTGCGTCAAATGTTAGGTGATCATGGAAAAGAATTGAAAGAAGCCGGACCATCTACACCTGTTGAAATTACAGGTTTAAATGATGTCCCTGTTGCTGGTGATAAATTCATGGCATTTGAAACAGAAAAAATGGCTCGTCATGTTGGAGAAGAAAGACAAAAGGCAAAACAGGAACAAGATCGTGGCGTCAGCTCAGCTATGAGCTTAGATGACTTATTTAATCAAATTAAAGAAGGCCAAGTGGCTCATTTGAATATTATTGTTAAAGCTGATGTGAATGGAACTGCTGAGGCTGTTAAGGGATCATTAGAAAAAATTGATATTGATGGTGTTCGTGTCAATGTTATTCGTTCAACAGTGGGAGCAATCAGTGAATCAGATGTCTTATTAGCAAGTGCTTCAAAGGCTATTATTTATGGATTTAATGTACGTCCAGATGCTAATGTCAGACGTAAAGCAGAAGAAGAAGGAGTAGAAATCAGACTGCATAATATTATCTACAAGATGGTTGAAGAAATTGAAGCTGCTATGCGAGGTATGTTGGCTCCAGAATTGGAAGAAGTTGTTACAGGTCAGGCAGAAATCAGACAAGTTATTAAAGTATCTAAAGTAGGAAATATTGCTGGTTCTTATGTAACAGATGGTTATATTCGTCGTGATTGTGGAATTCGTTTGATTCGTCAAGGGGTTGTCATTTATGAAGGAAAACTGGCTTCTTTAAAACGATTTAAAGATGATGCAAAGGAAGTATCAGCTGGTTATGAATGTGGTATGACAATTGAAAACTACAATGATATTAAAGAAGGAGATATTATTGAAGGATTCATTATGGAAGAAGTTGAAAGAAAGTAGGCGTTAATCTTTTATGGTGTTAAAGAAAGAAAAACTTAATAATATTATTCAAAGAGAACTATCTGATATTATTCAAATGGAAGTTAAGGATCCATCTATTGGTTTTTGTACAATTACCGGTGTGGAAGTTACAAATGATTTATCTATTGCGAAAGTTTATGTATCTTTTTTGAATAAAAATCCTCAAAAAAGAATGGAAGCTCTACAGCATTCTAAAGGATTTATCCGTAGTTTACTTGCTAAACGTTTAACAATTCGTAAATGTCCTGAACTTCAGTTTATTATGGATACATCTTTAGAATATGGAAATAAAATTGAAAGTATTATTGAAGAATTACATGATCAAAAAAAGATTTCTAACAATTAGAAATCTTTTTTATTTGAAGAATATTCATAATAAGCATATAATAAAGAAAGGAGGACGTATAAAATGAAAAAATGTATTGTAAACGGGAAAGTGATTCTACATGATGAGATTGTAGAAAAAAATGTATTTATTGATGGTGATAAAATTATGGAAATAAGTGACCGTCAACCAACAGAAGAAGAAATTATTGATGCTAAAGGAGCTTATGTCAGCCCTGGTTTTATTGATGTACATACACATGGGCGTGGTGGTAGTGATACAATGTATGCAACTTTTGAAGATTTAAATACGATTTCAAAAGCAACTTTAAAAACAGGAGTGACATCTTTTTTACCAACAACAATGACAATGCCAGTTGATGATATTACAAAGGCTATTGACAATATCGCAACATATAAAGATCAAGTAGAAGGAGCACAGATTTTAGGTACACATCTGGAAGGACCTTTCTTTAATAAAAAATACAAAGGTGCGCAACCAGAAGAATGTATGATTTTACCAACTGTTGAAAACTATCAGTCTTTTGTGAAGGATCATCAAGACGTAGTTAGAAAAATTTCTATTGCTCCAGAATTAGAACATTCTTTAGAATTGATTGACTATCTCAAAGATAAAAATACAGTTGTTTCTTTAGGGCATACAAATGCAACATATGAACAGGCACAGGCAGCCATTGATGCAGGAGCCACTTCTGGAACACATACTTATAATGCTATGACACCTTTAACGCATCGTGCTCCTGGTGTTGTTGGAGCTGTGATGATTAATGATAGTGTTTATGCTGAATTGATTTTAGATGGTGTCCATGTTAATTATGCTGCAGCAAAAGCATTATTACGTACAAAAGGAAAAGATAAACTTATTTTAATTACTGATTCATTAGAAGCTGCTGGACTGGAAAATGGAAAATATCTTTTAGGAAATCAAGATGTCTATGTTAAAGATGGAGAAGCAAGATTGATTGATGGAACTTTAGCTGGAAGTATTGTTTCTATGAATACAGCTGTTAAAAATGCTTATGAACATCTAGGATTGACTTTAAATGAAGCTGTTAATCTTGCAAGTTATAATCCAGCTCAAAGCTTAAATGAACCATTACTTGGAGAAATCAAAGCAGGAAATTATGCAGATATTATCTTCTTTGATGATGATATTCAAATTTTACAGACAATGATTAAAGGACAAATGAAATAGAGGAGAAAGATATGGTAACTTTAAAAAACAGTGAATTAGAAGTTGAATTAAATGCTAAAGGAGCAGAAATTATTAAAATTATAGGTCAACATGATCATATTAATTATATGTGGCGTAGAGATCCTGCTTTATGGGCAAGTAGTGCCCCTATTCTTTTTCCAATCATTGGAGCATTGCATAATGATGAATGTCTGATTGATGGAAAAACATATCATATGACACAACATGGTTTTTCTAGACATAATGAGTATATGACCCATCAGCTTTCAGATACATGTGTGGAATTTGAACTCACACCTAATGAAGATATTTTAAAACAATATCCTTATTTGTTTGATTTAAAAGTGATTTATACTTTAAAAGAGAACACATTGGAATGTCGCTGTATTGTCAAAAATACTGATGATAAAACAATTTATTTCCAGATTGGAGGACATCCTGCTTTTGCTTGTCCATTCATGGAACATGAATCCAGCAATGATTATTATGTTGAATTTGAAAAAGAAGAAACTCTTGATCAAAAAGTTATAGATGTGGCGCATCGTGCCATGTCACGTATCACAAAACCATTTTTTGATCATGAAAGACGTTTCTTTGTAAGACAAGCTTTATTAGATAATGATGCGATTGTATTGAAAGATTTTCAATCAAGTTATGTTGCGTTAAAATCAATTCATCATCAAAAAGCCATTTATTTCCATATGGAAAATTATCCTCATTTAGGAATCTGGGCAAGTAAACATGTCGGTGGTTTATTAGCTTTAGAACCTTGGAATGGACATGGAGATTATATTGATTTTCATGGTGAATTTAAAGACAAAGAAGGTATGATTGCTTTAGAACCACAACAAGAATTTACTTGTATGTTTGCTATTGAGATTCGTCAATAAATGACATATTTTTGATAGACATGGTGTTATGATAAATATATGAAAATAAAAATTATTGAAAAAGGACACGAATTAGATTTAGAAGATGCCTTAAATGAATTTATTCAAAAAGAAAATCCTGATATTCAAGATATGCAATATCAAGTAGCTTTGACATCATGTCATGGTCAACTTGAATATAGTTTTAGCTGTTTGATTGTATATTCATCTCAAAGACAGGCATAATAATATATGGAGGTGAAACTATGGCTAAAGATGTAAAATGTAGCGTAGATAACTGTAAATATTATTGTGACGGATGTTGTGAAGCGAATTGTATTCATGTTGGAAATTGTCACTGTGTAGAAGCCAAGAAAACTTCTCAAACTGCTTGTGATACATTTGAATGTCGTCAGTAAAAGAGATGAGAAAAGGTATGATTATGGAAACGTAATAATGCCTTTTTTTATGACAAGTTCTAGATGAGTCAAGATTTATTATAGCTATCTTTATACAAATTTGTTATAATAGAGGCGGTGATGATATGAAGAAGATATGGATTGGTATGATGATTTTATTATTATGTGTAGCCTGTCAATCATCATCTTCAGATGAACAGTTTCAAGACTATTATCAAATCAAGGAACAACTGATCACACAACACGATTTTGATAAAGATTATCCATTTTGTGTAAGAGTTGTTTTTAATCGTATAGAGGATGTCTATCGTTATGATCTTATCATTGATCAGCCACAGGTTGATATGTATTATATTGAAGCAATGGCTTATGCTAATGAAAATGATCAGAACATGTGTCCTGTTTTAGGTATTGTTGATGACTCGATAAGTCATTTAAAGGTTCATTATGTTGATAAGTCAAAACATTATTATAAAGGTGTTCAACTTTCAGGACAAACAACTCAAGTGCAGAGTGTCAAGCTCTATATAAGTTATTATTTGGATGAAGACAAAACAGAAAGAGTAGAAAAATATATTGAGGTAGAACCATGAGATTAGATAAATTATTAGCACATTGTGGCTTTGGAACACGTAAAGAAGTGAAACAATTGATTAAAAATGGATATGTTAAAGTAAATGGTGAAGTTATCAAAAAAGATAAGCATCATGTAGATCCTGTTGGTGATAAGGTTTATGTTGATGATGAAGAAATTATGTATCAAAAATATGTTTACTATATGTTAAATAAACCGGCTGGATTTGTTAGTGCAACAGAGGATCATTTTTATCCAACTGTCATTGATTTGATTGAAGAAAACTATCGTCAAGATTTATTTCCTGTAGGAAGATTAGATATTGATACAGAGGGATTGCTGTTAATTACAAATGATGGTCAACTTGCTCATCAGTTACTTTCTCCAAAGAAACATTGTCCGAAAGTCTACTATGCTAAAATTCAGGGAGTTGTGACAAATGATGATGTTCAAACTTTTTTATCCGGTGTTATCATTGATCAGGATTATCAATGCCAGAGTGCACATTTAAAGATATTATCTGTTAACGGGAATGAAAGTGAAATTGAAGTTGAAATATATGAAGGAAAATTTCATCAAATCAAAAAGATGTTTCATGCTGTTGGAAAAGAGGTTACTTATCTAAAAAGAATTCGTATGAAAAATCTTGTCTTGGATGAAAGTCTGGAATTAGGCTCTTATCGTGAATTAACAGATGAAGAATTAGATAGATTAAAAAGCGAAACTGTGCTACAATAAATAAAAATATGGGAGGAATATATGCGTTTAAGAAATAACCCTAAAGCGAATGATATTTTGGCAGCACATGATGATATGGTTGTCATAGATGGAGTGCAATATAAAAATCAATGGCATAAACTTTTTGGGAATAACCATCCCATTTATATAGAAATTGGGATGGGGAAAGGTGATTTCATTATTGAAAATGCATCGCGTTATCCAGAGATTAATTTTATTGGGATTGAAAAGTTTCCCAGTGTGATGGTTGGTGCAGTAAAAAAAATTGATATACAGGACAATCATTTACCAAATCTGAAATTATTAAAAGCTGATGCCATTTCTTTAAGAGATGTTTTTGAAAAAGGTGAAGTCAATCGTATTTATTTGAATTTTAGTGATCCATGGCCTAAAAAACGCCATACAAAAAGACGATTGACATCACCAGCTTTTCTGGAGGTTTTTCAAGACATTTTGGTTTTAGATGGTGAATTGATTTTAAAAACAGACAATCGTTCTTTATTTGAATATTCACTGGTTTCTTTTCAAAACTTTGGACTTTATTTTGAAGATGTTTGTCTGGATTTACATCATAGTGAGGGATATGAAGATAATATTCAAACTGAATATGAAAGAAAATTTTCTCCATTTGGACCTATATATCAAATAAAAACAAGATTAAAAGGAGATAAATAATATGGATAATTTAACAAAAATTAGTGATTTACAAGCTTATGAACAAGCTATTCAAGGTCAAGCCATGCTTGTGTTTTCAACAACTTGGTGCCCTGATTGTCATTTTTTAAAAACTTTTATTGATGATTTAGTTGCTCAAAATCCACAATGGACTTTCTATTATATTGATAGAGATGAAATGGTTGATTTATGTATTGATTTAGATATTATGGGAATTCCTTCTTTTGTGGCTTATCGCAACGGTCAAGAAGTGGGACGTTATGTAGATAAATTAAGAAAAACCCAACAACAGATTCAAGCTTTTATTGATCAAATAGCATAATTTTGTAGAAATAGAACATATATGTAAGGAGGAAAGCAGGATGTTTAAAAAGTTTTTCAAAAAAGAAGATGAAGAAGAATTATATGAAAAGGTTGATCCCGTTTTAGAACAAAGACGTAAAGAAAAATTTAGTACACCTTTGATTTATAATGATGAAGTAGAAGAAAATGAACCTAAACAAGATGTTCTAAAAGAAGATGTTAAAAGGAAAGAAACGAAAAAAAGTGTTAATGTTGAAACAACCTATCGTATGAGTGAAATTATTTCACCAATGACGGGTTTAAAAGAAATCAAAAAACCAGAAGTCAAAAAAACAGTGAAACCTAAAGTAAAGAAGGTTAAAAAAGAATCAGATGAATTGATTCCTATTATTAGTCCTTTTTATGGACCATTTGAACAAGTCGAAGAAAAAGTGGAGAAAAAAAAGGAAGAACCTAGTGTTGAACAGAATTTAAGAAATATTGCAAATATTGTTGAAGAAGAACAAGATCAATTAAAAATCATTGAAGAACGTACAGGTGAATTTAAACTTGATTTTCAAAATAAAGATGAGGATTCTTTTATTGATGAAATTGATGATTCTATGAGTTTAGATGAATTGATGAGTCTTTATGAAAAGAAGTTTAAAGATTAATGAAAGGTATTGGGGTGGATATTGTTGATCTTGAACGTTTAGATATACATAATCTTCATTTTGTGAAACGTGTTTTATCTTCTCGTGAATATGAAATATTTACAAGAATACAGTCATCTCGTAGACAATTGGAGTTTTTAGGTGGACGTTTTGCTGGAAAAGAGGCTTATATGAAAGCTTGTCATGTAGGTATTGGAGCAATGTCTTTTCAAGACATTGAAATTCTTAATGATGAAAGTGGTGCTCCTTATTTACATGATCCTCATGCTCATATTTCTATTTCACACGAAAAAAAGTATGCTGTTGCATTTGTTTTGATTGAAAAGTAAAGAATTTTCTTTACTTTTTTTATCCAAAATCATGAAATTGGTCGTGTTTTTTCATAAAAATGAGTTTTTTTGATATAAAAACACTATTTTTACATACCAAAATATAAAAAAAGAGTTCAAAAATGTAGAAAAAGAGTGATTTTGGTCATTTTTATGTTTTCCTATATACTCATATTGAGGAGGGAAAATATAAAAATGTTTAATGAAATTATTTTAATTGGCAGATTAGCCGAAAATCCAAAATTTAAAGAAACGCCAACGGGAGTAAAACTGGCGACATTGATTCTCGATGTAGAAAGACCTTATCGTAATAATCTAGGAATTAGAGATCACGATTATATTAGCTGTGTTTTATGGAAAGGCATAGCACAGGAAGTGATGGATTGTTGTGAAGCAGGAAGCTTTTTAGGAATTAAGGGGAGATTGCAATCAAAAACATTTGAAACGCCTGATCATCTTTCAACGACGATCATGGAAGTGAAAGTAGAACATGTTGAATTCCTAGATAGATATTTTATGAAAAAATAGTCATTTTGACTATTTTTTTGTTTTCATTTCAGATAGAATTGTGTAAAATAGATAAGAAAAGAAAGGGGAGATAAAGATGAGTATTGATCAGTCACATATGAGAAACTTTTCTATTATTGCTCATATTGATCATGGAAAATCGACTCTTGCAGATAGAATATTACAATTAACAGGGGCGGTCAGTGATCGCGATATGAAAGAACAGTTGCTTGATAGTATGGATTTAGAGCGTGAAAGAGGTATTACAATTAAGCTTAATGCTGTGCAATTACAGTATACGGCTAAAAATGGAGAAACCTATCTTTTACATCTGATTGATACACCGGGTCATGTCGATTTTACTTATGAAGTTTCACGTTCACTTGCCGCATGTGAAGGAGCAGTTCTTGTGGTTGATGCGGCTCAAGGTGTGGAAGCTCAAACTCTTGCTAATGTATTTTTGGCTTTAGATAATGATTTGGAAATTTTACCTGTCATCAATAAAGTTGACTTGCCAAGTGCTGATCCACAACGTGTTATTCATGAAATAGAGGATATTATTGGTTTACCAGCTGATGAAGCACCACTCATTTCTGCAAAAACAGGATTGAATGTTGTAGATGTATTAGAAGATATTGTCAAAAATGTTCCAGCTCCTCGTGGCGATAGTTCACATCCAACACAAGCACTTATCTTTGATTCCTACTATGATAGTTATCGTGGTGTCATTGTCTTTGTTTGTATTAAAGAAGGACGTATTCGTGTGGGTGACCACATTCGTTTTATGGCGACGGATGCTGTTTATGAGGTCCTTGAAGTCGGTGTTAGAACACCAAAAGAAGTCAAAAAAGATGAGCTGGTGACTGGTGAAGTTGGATGGATTGCAGCTTCTATCAAATCAATTAATGATGTTCATGTCGGTGATACCATTACTACACTGGAAAATCCATCACAGACACAGTTACCTGGATATAGAAAATTAAATCCAATGGTTTATTGTGGTCTGTATCCAGTTGATAATGCAAAATATAAAGATTTACGTGAAGCATTAGAAAAAATGAAACTCAGTGATTCATCACTTGTCTTTGAACCAGAAACATCTCAAGCCTTAGGTTTTGGGTTTCGTTGTGGCTTCTTAGGTCTTTTACATATGGATGTCATTGAAGAACGTCTAGAAAGAGAATTTGATCTTGAATTGATTGCAACCGCTCCATCTGTTATTTATCATTGTTATTTAACGGATGGTTCTATGGTAGAAATAGATAATCCAGCTGCATTACCGGGACCACAGCGTATTGATCATATCGAGGAACCTTATGTCAAAGCATCTATTATGACTCCGAGTGAATATGTTGGACCTATTATGGAACTTTGTCAATCTAAACGTGGTGAGTATCAGGATATTGAATATATTGATGATTTAAGAAGAAATGTTATTTATTTGATTCCTTTAAGTGAAATTGTTTATGATTTCTTTGATAAACTAAAATCTTGTACAAAAGGTTATGCTTCTTTTGATTATGAGTTAGATGGCTATAAGGAAAGTCGTTTAACACGTATGGACATTTTGTTAAATGGGGAAGTTGTTGATGCCTTATCAACAATCGTTCATAAAGATTTTGCTTATAATCGTGGTCGTATTATTTGTGAAAAGCTTAAGGAAATTATTCCTAAACAGATGTTTGAAGTGCCTATTCAGGCAGCTATTCAAGGGAAGGTCATTGCTCGTACAAATATTAAGGCAATGCGTAAAAATGTTTTAGCAAAATGTTATGGTGGGGATATTTCTCGTAAGAAAAAATTACTGGAAAAACAAAAAGAAGGGAAAAAGCGTATGAAAGCAGTAGGAAGTGTAGAAATTCCACAGGAAGCTTTCATGGCTATTCTATCTGTTGATGATGATTAAGAGAATTTGTGAAATTCTCTTTTTCTTATGGGTTGATTTACTTTCTGGTTTGTATATAATATAATAAGTCGAGGAGGTGCATTGCGATTGAGTTTTTTTAAGAAAAATCCTATCCGATTTGAAGGACAAAAAGAAATTGAAACACAAATTAAAAATCAAACTGATAATGTCATCTCAAGAAGATTTAAAATTTTAATGGGATTCATTGGTGTTGTTGGTGTGATCTTATTAGTTCGCTTATTTTTAACACAGATCACCCAGCAAGAATATTACACAACAAAGCTTGATCAATACAATACAAGTCTTTTTACAAAAGATACATTTCGTGGAAATATTTATGACCGTAATTATAAAAGACTGTCTTATAATAAAAATATCAATTGTGCAACTTATTATGCAGTCCAAGATATAACAAAAGAAGAAATGGAAATGATTGCTAACTTCTTAGTTAAAAATGTTAATGTCGATACCAAAAGCGTAACCGAAAGAGATAAGAAAGATTATCTGATTTTGAAAAATGAAAAACTGGTAGATAGTTTGTTGACTAAAGAAGAAAAATCGACTTATACAAGTGATGAACTTTATCAATTACAGCTTAGTCGTATAACAAGTGCAATGCTTAAGGAAAACCTATCTGAAGATGATATTAAATTTTATATGCTTTATGCTAAGATTCAAAATTGTAGCAGTGGCTCAGTTGTTTTATTAGAAGGTTTAACGATTAAAGAAGCCAGTCTGATTGGTGAAAATTCTGATATTTTACGTGGTGTTAAGGTGACGAATGACTGGTCTAGAGAAACAACTTATGGAGCTAATTTTAAATCCGTTTTAGGTAAAGTGACAACGAAAAAAGCAGGATTACCTGCGAGTACAAAAGATATTCTTTTAGCTAAAGATTATAATAATGACTCTCGTGTGGGAATCAGTGGTTTGGAGATGCAATATGAAGATATATTGGCTGGAACACCTGCAACTTATTCATTAAGCTATGATAGTGATGGAAATCCTGTTGTCAATACTGTTTCCAGTGGAACCAAAGGAGATAACATTCGTTTGACAATTGATTGGGATTTACAGTCATCTATTACTGAACAAATGGAAAAGACGATGAAAGGTTTTACTGGCTCTCTTTATAAATATAATCATAATATTTATCTGGTTTTGATTGATCCTAATACGGGGGCTATTTATGCCATGTGTGGTGTTCAAAAAGACAGTAAAGGGGATGTCTACGAATTAGCTGGAGGTGCTGTACAAAATGCTTTTGCTCCTGGTTCAGCATTTAAAGGTGGTACAATTTATGCGGGAATGAAGCATAACGTGATAAACCAGTATACAGAATTTGATGATACGAGTCGTGGATTTAAAATTGCCGGGACATTACCTAAATATTCGTGGGATCCAGGTGGATTAGGACGCTTGAACGCTGCTGAAGCTTTATCGCAATCTTCAAATATATATATGTTTTATGTCGCAACTTTATTAGGTGGGGGCACATATGAATATGATCAGCCATTATCTATTAAAGATTCAGCTTTTGATCAGATGCGTTTAGATGTAGGTGAACTGGGATTAGGTGTGAAAACAGGTATTGACCTGCCAAGTGAAGCCTTAGGTTATCGTGGAAAAGTGACACAACGTCAACCCGGTAACTTCCTGGATTTTGCGATTGGACAATATGACACTTATACTCCTATTCAACTTGCACAATATATTTCTACACTTGCCAATGGAGGCAAGAGAATTCAACCACATCTGTTTATGGAATCTTTTACTGAAGATGAAAATGGCACAAAAATTTCTTTATTACAGCATCAAGTCAAAGTTCTTGATGATGTATCAAGCTATAAAATGGCATTTGAAACCATTCAGACAGGATTCCGTATGGGGTGTGTTTCTGGATTAGCAAAAAGTGTCAATGGTGATTATGAAGCTGCTGGGAAAACCGGAACAGCCCAAGTATTACATGAAGGAACATATGATATCTGGGCAAACCGTGCCTTTGTTGGGTATGCACCATATGATGATCCTGAAATTGCTGTGGCATGTATTGCAGAAGCATTACCAAATGGAGCAGGAAGCACATGTCAGACATTATCAAAATATGCATTTGAGAAGTATTTTGAAAAATATGGATAAAAAGTAAAAAATTTATAGCATTTTATTATTGTTTATGCTATTATATTATGGCAAAGTCGTGATGGAGGTGTAAAAATGAGAGAAAACATCATTTTAAAATGTACTGAATGTGGAGAAGAAAACTACATTAATACAAAAAATAAAAGAAATCATCCAGAAAGAATGGAAGTAAAAAAATACTGTCCTAGATGTAATAAACAAACTACTCATAAAGAAAAGAAATAAGCCTTTTTGGCTTTTTTTCTTTATAGGAAAGGAAGAAATATATGATAAAAAAATTAATCTTAGGAACAATGCAGACAAATTGTTATGTGGTTTATAATGAGAAACATGAATGTTTTGTGATTGATCCAGGTGCACAGGGACAAAAAGTTGCTCGTTTTCTAACAGAAAATGAACTTGATATCAAAGCTATTTTATTAACACATGGTCATTTTGATCATATTGGAGCTGTTGATTATCTTTATAATCAATATCATTGTCCTATCTATACCCAGAAAGAATCACTAGAAATAATTGCGAAACCTGAATATAATCTTTCAAGTATGATGGGGGAACCAATGACATTAAAAGCTCCTATATTAGAAGCAACACCAACAATGAATATAGCCAATATGACTGTTCAATGGTTACTGTTAGAGGGGCATTGTGAAGGAAGCAGCATGATTTATGTTCCTCAGGAAAATGCATTATTCAGTGGGGATGTTTTATTTGCTGGATCAATAGGACGTTATGATTTTCCAACGTCTTCACATTTAACAACAAAACAGAGTTTGGAAAAGATAAAAACATTACAGTTTGATGCTCGTTTATTACCGGGACATGGTGAAGAAAGCTCTATAAAATATGAACAAATGCATAACCCTTTTTTAAGATCATAAAAAATATGATCTTTTTTTATTGAAAAAAAAGAAAAATGCAAAAATAATGCGTATATATATAATAGGAGGGTTATTATGAATGAACTATTTGAGAAGATGATTTATCGTGCATTAAACCAAAATGCTACTGATATTCATTTGTTATTGAAAAAGGATTTGAAGATTCAGTTTCGTATTTTTGGAGAATTAAAGAAATATGAGGTGATGGAAAATGAAAGAGGGTATAAGCTGATGAATTTTATTAAATATCGTTCTATGATTCATACGAATTATCGTTTGATGCCTCAAACAGGTAATATTTCTATAAATATGAATCAAAAGACTTATTTTTTAAGGGTATCTTATTTACCTTCTCTTGAATTTGAAAGTATTGTGATTAGAATTTTGAATAATCATGAATTACGTTCGATTGAAGAATTAACATACCAAAAGGAAATTCAAGATTATCTCTATTGGCTTTCTTTACAAAATAGTGGTTTGTTTTTTATTAGTGGTGCTACAGGTTCTGGTAAGTCAACCACGCTTTATACCTTATTAAAACAAATTTTATCAGGAGCACGTAAAAACATTATTACGATTGAAGATCCTATTGAAATTCATTTAGATGGTTGTCTTCAAATTGAATTAAATGAAAAAATTGGAATTACATATCATGATACATTAAAACAGATTTTAAGACATGATCCCGATGTGATTATGATAGGAGAAATTCGTGATGAAAAAACAGCGAAGATTGCTTTAACATGTGCTTTGACTGGACATCTTGTTTTAACAACAATTCATGCCAGTAATGCACCTTTATCAATGAAAAGATTAATGAATTTAGGAATTCATGAAGCTGATATTCTTGATGTGGTCATTGGTGTGATTTCACAACGTATGAAATATGATATTCAAAATAAACAGGCTATTGTTTTATCAGAATTGATGAAGAAAAAGGATATTGAACAATATCTCAAAGAGCATACATGTTCTTATTTATCATTTCAAAAGGCAGCTTTAGAACTTGTCAATCTTGGTTTTAATCAGGCCTTGTTTAAAGAGGAACTCACTAATGAATAAAGATTATCTTTTATTGAAGAATATGTATAGCTTGTTAGATGCTGGTTACAGTATTGAAGAAACGTTGAGTTTATGTCAGCAGATGCTTCATCATCCAGCAATTCATGAGATGTTAAAACAACTGGATCATGGTGAATCTATTGAAACTGTATTATTGCAGTCTTCATTACCTCATTTATTTCAAGAATATTTTCGTTTTTTTCAAAATAAGAATTGTTTATCAGAAGCAATTAAAAAAAGTCTGGATATATGCATGATGAAAGAGGATTATCAAAATCAATTAAAATCTCAATTAACTTATCCCTCTATATTAATGACATTTTTATTTCTTTTCTCGTTATTTGTTGTTTTGGTTTTATTGCCTAATGTCAATCAGTTATTTTTATCATTTCAGATTGAAAAATCAATTGTGATTCAAATCTTATTTGCTTTCTTTTACATTATGCCTTGTTTGATTATATTAGCTGTATTTTTAAGCTTATATCTTATTTTCAGGCTTGTTTATGGACTTAAGCATAAATTATATAAGGTCATTGAACTTTATTTAAAATGGCCAGTATTTAAGACAATTTTACAAAAATATTTTTCTTTGAAGTTTGCTTTGTATTTTCATGAATTATTAAATGAGGATATGGATAGTACAAGAATTATTCAAGTCTTAAATGAACAAATGACGGATAGTGATTTAAAAATAGTCTTATATGAAATGAATAATCGTTTATATGGAGGTGAGAATTTAGAAGAAATACTGGAGGATTTTGAATACTTTGATCAATTGTTTATTTCTTTTTTTCAAATGTATATGAAAAATCCTCAACAAAAAAATGCTTTATCTTATTATATCCAAGCTACCTATGAATATTTAGATTACTGGATCAAAAGATTTTTAAAATATCTGATACCGGCAGTTTATTGTTTTGTAGCTATCTTTGTTATTACAATTTATATCGCGATTATTATTCCAATGATGAATTCAATATCAAATCTATAACAGAAAGGACAATTCATATGTTGAATAAAAAAGGGTTTACTTTAATTGAGATGATTTTTTGTATTAGTGTTATACTTATTATTTTATTACTTGTTATTCCTAATGTGACATCTAAAAATACAGTTGTCAAAAATAAAGGATGTGATGCTCAAATTGAAGTTGTCAATTCACAAATTTTACTTTATGAAATTGAAAATGGTAAATTACCTAGAAACATCTCTGATTTAACAAGTGGCAGTCAACCCTATCTGACAGAAAAACAAGGTGTCTGTCCAAATGGCAAAAAAATCGCTATTAAAAATGGTCAAGCCTATGTTAAATAAAGGTGGTTTTACAATGATTGAAACACTTTTTGTACTTGTTATTATCTATATGATGTTTTGTATTTCAATGCGTATTCATGTTCCACAAAAAAGTGATACTGTTAAAATCAATGAAATGATTCAATTTCTTTATCAGGCAAAACTCACAGCCATGACACAAAAAACACAGGTTGATGTTTTATTTTCAAAGCAAAATATTGTTTATAGATGGAATCAGTCAAAAGAAACATTACAGCTTGATGATAATGATTCATTTGAATCACATCAATTGAGTTTTAATGAAAATGGAAATATTCAAGGTGCAAAAACATTGATTTACCACTGTGGAAGTCAGCGTTATGAATTTGTTTATCAGATTGGAAGTGGAACTTTTTATGTCCGATAATCATGGAGCAACATTAATTGAGAGTTTACTGGCATTTGAAATTTTTATCACTGTGATTATCATTTTTGTGGGATTATTTTCTGTTTTATATCAAAAAGAAAGCCATATTCAAGAAAATTATCAAACGATTTTAGAAAAGGAGAGTGAGTACACATATTCTCAAGATTACATCAGCATCATAGAAATGGTTTTACGTTAGTAGAGGTATTATTATCACTGTCTATTACGCTTATTATTCTTTTATCATTAACAAGTCTTTTTCAGCTTATACGATATGCCTATACACATCATACGCAAAATAATGAAGATATTTACATAGCTGCAAAACAATGTAGTCAATATACACTAGGGTGTGCATATTTAGAAGCTGGTGATACTTTTCGTTATATGAATTTTGAAGAAGAAGAAACATCTTTACAGTTGGATCAAAAAAGACTGGTTAAAAAACCTGGATTTGAAATATTATTGTTTGATATTGATGATGTTTCTTTTTCTGTAGAAAATGATTTCGTTTATATACATATGACAAGAGATCGTCAAAATTACACATTTTTACTAACATATGCCAATATGCATCAAGAAGCAGAGGAAACAGATGAAAATATATCAGAGATTACTTCAGAATCATAGAGGATCTGTTTTGCAGATTGTTTTAATTGTTTTTATGATGTTGACATTCGCATTATCTATAACAGCATTTTCTATTTTGCAATCAGGTCGTAATTTGAAATCTATTGATACACTTATGAAACAAAAAAATCTAGAGATATTTCTTGTGAAATATTATAGTGACAGTGTTCAAAATGATATTTTATTAAGTGACGATTATTCTTTTCAAAATTATCAAATTGAAACAACGGTAGATGATTTGGGTGATCATTATGAAGTGGTTACTACTATTGAAACAATAGATTATCAGTATCAATTTTTAACAGAAATTGAAGTAGAAACAGGCACTGTCTTGAATTTTGAATATATTGAGGGAGGTTACATATGATTTATTATATTGTTTTTGGTTTATTGATTTTATGCTTTTTATTAACCTGTTATCGTGAAAAAGCACCTATTGATGATCATAAGAAACAAAAGCTGAAAATACTTGTTTATTGTCTATTGGCTTTTGATTTTATGATTGTCTTATTCTGTTAAAAGATGATATTCCCATATGATTTATTTACAACATGATAGAAATTTGCTATAATTCTAAAGAATAATAGCAAAGGAGAGAAAATTATGGCTGTTAATATCAAAGAATTAAAAGCAGGAAATGCATATACAGAAAATAATGATTTATTTTTATGTATTTCTAATGAACAGAATAAACAAGGACGTTTATCAGGAAAATATATGGTAAAAAGAAAAAACTTGAGAACAAGTGCAATTACAGAAGTTTCTTATAATCCTACTGCCAAAGTTGATTTAGCGATGATTGAAAAAAGAAAAATGCAATATCTTTATGATTCAGGAGATATGCTTGTTTTCATGGATAATGAAACTTTTGAACAAATTGAAATTCCTGGTAGTCGTCTGGAATGGGAAAAGAACTTTTTAAAACCATCTGATGAAGTTGAAGTTACAAGTTATCAAAGTGAAGTTTTGGGTGTCCAATTACCAGTCAATGTGGCTTTCCAGATAACTGAAACAGAACCAGCAGTGAAAGGTGATACAGCAACAGGGGCAACAAAAAATGCAACTATTGAAACAGGATATCAAATCAAAGTTCCTTTATTTATTAATGAAGGTGAAATGGTTCTTGTCAATACTGTAGATGGAAAATATCAAGGAAGAGCGTAAGCTCTTTTTTTCATAATTAAGTCTGTTTGTTCATATAGTATATAGAAAAAGGAGAATGAATATGAATAAACAGGCTTTTACATTTTTAACATTATTTAGTCTTATTCTTGTGTTATCCATCTATTATATTATGTTGCCACCGACATCTGAAAATGAGGTTGTACAAAATGATATATCTACCATTGAACAATTACAGAATCAATTAGATCAAAAAAGAGAAGATATTATTACAAAGAACAATGAAATTATTGCAAAAGAATCAAGTACATCTGAATCTATTAATGAGGCTCTAGAAACAATCAGTGAAACAAAGAATGTGACTGAAAAAGAAAAAACAATTGTATCAAAACTTAAAGAAATGGGCTATGCGGAAAGTTATGTTGAAATTGATCAGCAGACAATTAAAGTAACGATTCTAAAAAAAGATGCCTCACATTCAGATGCGTCAAAGGTTATCAAAGAAGTATTGAATTTAGTCGGTGATTCTTATCAGGTGGAAGTTAAATTTATTGAAGAATAAAACTTGTATTTTTGTCACTTTTTATATACAATAGTAGATAGAAAAGAGGTAATGTTATGGCACATAATGAATATTATACTTATACACAAGGACGCGTTAATGGAAAAATTCTTATGAATGTTCAAGTGTTTGATGAAATTACAAAAAGAACTGTTAATGAAATGAAAAATGTTTCTTTAGATACATCTAAGGGAATTCAAATTCCGGGTACAAAGAAAGTTGTGAATTGTACAATTAAGGATAATGAGGTTTATATCTGTATCCATGTACGTATTAAATATGGTGTCAATATTTCATCAATAACAAAAGAAATTCAGGAAAAAATAGCTGTAGCTGTTAAACAGATGACTGATGTTGATGTTCAACACATTAATATTGAAGTTGATAATATTGAATTTGATTAAACAAGTAAGAAATGATTTTCTTACTTCAGGCTGTTGACAAAGTAAAAAGTCAACAGCTTTTAGTTTTCAAATAGAAAAATATATGGTATTATATCTATTGTCGTGGATGACTTCGTTCCAAATATGCAAATTTTGAGGCTCCA
>NZ_NFLJ01000079.1 GCF_002160865.1 Massiliimicrobium timonense | reverse complement strand
ATGTCTACAACCCTCATCTTCCAGTCATTCTGTTTTCTCTTGATTTCCTCTGGTCCTTTGACTCTTTCCAGCAATGATGTCACGGCATTCCATTTCCCTTCGCCATGAAACAATACGACGCTCATCACTGGCATCAGCATATGATTCTTGAATCGCTTATCCTGCATGTTGTAGACCAGTGCATCATAAAGCAATGTTCTTGATGCCATTGTAAAGTCAACACAGCTTTGAGCTTCAAGAATCAAGATAGCTTGAAAATCCTTTCTTTCCCACATCATGATGACATCATGAGTGCGTTCCTTAGAAAGAAAGTCACCAATAAATATCTCTCTGGAATCAAGAGGGTGAAGGTCACTGGGATGGATGATAGCATGACCATCAAAGAAAAGAGCATTCATGAAGTCAGCAAAACGCATAGGATAAGAGAAGAAATCCTTTAACACATGATCTTTTTTCATCAACGAATCCCTCCTATAGAGGAGAGGCTAAACATATTATACACAAATCATTGCTTATAGTAAACACCATATAATATTTCTAACCCCTCTATTATTTATATACGCAAAAATATTTCATTTTTCTTTTTTTATTTCAAACTTTTTTTAATAAAACTAAAAAAAGTTTGCCTTCTAAGCAAACTTCCATAAATTCAAACCAATATCCTTATTCAACTCTCGATCTATTTTGCCATCAATGATTGTTATAACCATTTCACATGTTGCACTCACAATAGCTTTATTTAAATGTCCACCAAAGACTTCACCTTTTTCATTTCCCACACTCATATGTAAATGACAATAAAACTGATCATTCATCGTATCAATTGTTCCTGTTAATGAAACAATTTCAAAACTTCCTTGAAATGAATTTGATAAATAGTGTTTTGTATCCGTTTGAAAGACACCAATTGTGATATCTTTAACAGCACCTAATGCTTGAATACTTGCAAGTGTTACATTTTCTTTTAAAGCAACTTTTTGAACTTGTTCCAATATTTCTTCATCTTTATCAATTCTCACTAAAATAGTCTGATCAAATCTTTTATATTCCATAAATGTTCTCCTTATTTAAACTGATTATTCATTTCATCATAAATATAATCAATCTTTTTCAATGTTTCTATAATATCCTGTTTAGAAACATCCAAATCATCACATAAACTTTCTAATGAATCATATTGATCTCTTAATTTCATATTAATAAAACTTAAAAGCATGGCAGGATCTTTTGGTAACATTAATATTCAACTCCTTTATATATCTGAGATAATACATAGGCTATACCATCTTCGTTATTTGATTTTGTGATCATATTGGCACGTTGTTTGACGCCATCAACTGCATTTTCCATTGCGACACCAAGCCCAGCATATTCAATCATACTTAGATCATTGTAGCCATCTCCAAATGCCATCACTTCTTCTTGTTTTATATTTAAGCTCTTTGCTAGACGATCAAGCGATGTAGCTTTATCAATTCCTTTTGACATGACTTCTAAAAAGAATGGAGCACTTCGATAAATACTCAAACTATCACCAAAAGGCTTTTTAAATTCTGCTTCAATAGAAGCAACATAATCCGGTTTTCCAGTTAATAAAACTTTATGTATAGGATTTTCGAGTATATCTATAAAAGATGAAACTTTATTTTTATGAATATCATTAATTTTAGCTTCTAAACAAACATATTCATCATCTATATCTTCAGTATAAATCATATCATTTTTATATGTCATACATGCTAAATCAAATTGTTTTGCCCTTTGATAAGTCTTTTGAGCGTCTTCTACTGTCAAAGTCTGTTCATAAATTGTTTCATTCGTTTTTGCACTGGCAACTCTTGCCCCATTAAACGATAGTAGATAACCACCAAATTGATCTAACATCAATTCTTTAGCTTCATGTCTAAGTCCAGCTGTTGGTCTACCAGAAGCTAAAACAATTTTCACACCTTGTTTTTGTACTTGAATCAAAGCTTCTCTAGTTTTAGGTGTAATCTGATTATTTGAATCTTTTAAAGTTCCATCCAAATCTAATGCAATTAACTTATATTCCATCATGACCTCCTGTTTTTTATTATCTTAATTCATTTCTTTCGTTTTGTCTATATAAGCATTATGTTTTTCATTTGAGATAGTTATAATGACACATCAATACTCTTATTGATATACATTTTTCTTTAAAAGAATATTTTTGATAAAATCATCTTTCATAGACCATCTGAGCCACTTGTAATACTTTCTTGTTTTAACTCCTTTTTTTCGGAGTCTATCCTCTGGTTTAGAAGTCATCATTTTTTTGATTAATGTATAATGACATTGATAAT
>NZ_NFLJ01000078.1 GCF_002160865.1 Massiliimicrobium timonense | reverse complement strand
ACAGATCAGCTTAACAACTATCCCAATAGAATAAAACTGCTTCAAGTAAAAAGCGAAAACAAGGAAGAAGTAAAAAGGCTCATGAAACATATCTATTACGATAAGGATACAACAATATGCACTGATGGTGACCCGGCATATCACTATTTAAAGGATAGAGTACATCTTATCAATCGCGTTATAGATTACAAAGAATCAGATCATCTTATGTATTGGATAAATATACAGATATCAAATATAAAAAGTAATATAGATGGAATCTATCATGGCATAGCGAAAAAATATATCAATGGATATATACAGGAACATGCCTGGAGATTCAATCATAGATATAGAGGTTTCAAGCTTATGTTTTCCATGATGAGAATTATCAGTTACTCAATTGTAATGACTAGAAAGATGCTTAAAGATTACTACAATAAAGCAAGTGTGTCTGATGGTCTATGATATTTATTTTTTATTGAATCAAAATTTTAATGATTGTTTTGTCTGGACTTTGGTGGTCTATAATTTCCTTTTTTATATGTGTGGATTTTTCATCAAACATAAATAACGAAGTTGAGATATCTAAAGATACATCAATTTCTATTTTAAAGATAATGTATTCAGCCTTTTTATATATTTTAATTACTAGACTTATGCCTTCTTTATTCAAATTATTTAAGGTACAT
Source organism: Massiliimicrobium timonense (assembly GCF_002160865.1). Classification (GTDB taxonomy): domain Bacteria; phylum Bacillota_I; class Bacilli_A; order Erysipelotrichales; family Coprobacillaceae; genus Allocoprobacillus. Next base: position 1,968 of record NZ_NFLJ01000078.1, on the reverse strand, counting down.
ATATCAATATATTTTTCTAAATTTTTTATTAAAAGATAATCATTTAATATTTTGTCTTCATCAATATTGGCTATATATATAACATCAAATTTATTCAATCTTAGTTGAATTATTTTTCTAGTCATAATATAATCTAATACTGGATTTTTAGAAGTATATGGAATGTCTGTTTTATATATTTTATCTAATGCATTGTGAATAGAACTTACTATTTCAAAGTTATCTTGTGATTTAGCAATGTTTTCTATTTTTCTTAAAATATAATATATATTATGTTTTTCTTCAGAAAGTCTATAAGCTAATTTACTAGTTTCTGAATACATTTTGCGAGTATAGTTAGACTGTAATAGTTTAGATTGAATTTCTAATTTTTGATTATAGCTTTTTACTATATCTATAAATAATTTTATTGATGCTGTGCACATAATTACAAATTCTAAAGACAAAAGGACATAGATTTTATAGTCAAAAATACCATATACTATACTTTCACCTATAGTTGTTAAAATTGATAGTAAACAAATGATAAATATTGAGAATGAATTAAATTCAAATAATTTATTTTCTGTTTTTATTATTTTTAGTTTTTTAATTATTTTTGTTAACCAAATAATACATAAGAAAAAAATAACACGAGAGAGAATAATTGTGGTTATTAGTAGTTCTTGATGAAAGTTAATTTGATTAATTTTTATGCCAAAAATTAATGATATAAAATAAAACGAACTAATATTGGAAATAAGCAATAAACCCATCATTAGACATGGTAATAGTAAGTAAAGTATATTAATTTTTTTTGTTATAAAACATAATGAAATTGTCCAAGTTGTTACTAATGAAAAGAATAACAATTCATTGTTCATAAAATAATTATTTAAAATAAAAGTTTCGATTAAGGTAATCAATGTTATAATGAAAATTGTGTTGAATTTTTTTGTGTCAGAAAATATATTAACCAAAAAATAACTAATTATGAAATCCTCAAAAAGAGTCATTAAAATATCAAATATAATCATCTTAAAAGAAATTCCTCATATTTTTTTATAAAAGTAGATTTATATTTTCTACCAATTGAATATTTGCTTCCATCATTTAGGATAACGTTTGAGGATTTTATATTATTAACATAATTTAAATTTACTATTTGATTTCTACTTATCTGTATTAAATCGTTATATGATTTTTCTTCTATTTTGTGCATAATTTCTTTCATTGTTGAAACAATGATATAATCATTTGTAATAGTTTTGATTAATAAATCTCGACCAAAAGATAAGAGATACTGAATTTCATTTAAATTTAAAACAGTTTTTCTACCATTTATTTCTAAAATGATTTTTTTGTTATAAATTTGAATGTGTTTATATAATTGGTTAAATACTTTTGCACAATCTTCTTTAAACTTTGATTTCCTTATAAATTGAAAGGTTGGCACTGATAATGCATTAAAAACTAACTCATCTCTTGAAGATATAAAGATTATTAAAATTTTTGGTGAAATATCAGTCATATATTTAGCTAAAGCAATGCCATTTTTTCCATTTAAATCTATATCAATAAAAGCGATATCTAAATCATCAAATGAATCTAATGAAAAATTCTTGGTTATTATTTCAATTTCTATTGGGCTAATTAATTTTTTATAATATTCATTGAATTCCTTTGATAAATTTTGGGAAAATATAATATCATCATCAAATATTGCGATTTTCATAACAATTCATCTCCTCTTTATAGTAAGTATAGCATATAAAATCAAAATAAACATTTCGAAAGAAATGTTTATTTTAGATCTTTGGGTTTTTCTGGTTCGTAACAACCAATAAATGAATATGAATTACATGAAATTCTTGCTAATTTATCAAGTAATACACATATAATTTTTTTGATGTCCATATTTTTTCCTCCTTATTTTTATATTTGAATTAATATTAAAATATATAATTAAAGCTTCAATTAATACTAAAT
>NZ_NFLJ01000077.1 GCF_002160865.1 Massiliimicrobium timonense | reverse complement strand
GTGTTGAATGCCAAATTAAATGATAAATAGTTCTTCAATTTATTTGGTTAGGATACAAGGTGAGATAACTATAATATTCAAATTAAATTGTCCGAGCTATTTATATTATTTGCTACGTGAGATAACTAAAAAATGCATCTAAGATGCACTTTTTTTGTTATAGTTTTCAAACACCGATTTAATTCCATATGCAATTCTAAGACTTATATCTAAATCTTCGAACACCTCGTATATTGCCTCTGTATTCCAGAATATATCCGTTGGGTGGGCAAGCCCTATTGTCATATTTCTCATAACGAAACATATTTCCCAGTCAAGTTCATTCTCTATTAAACGACACCATTCACTTCGATTATTAATGACAATATCAAATGAATAATAAGCGAATGTTTCTATGCTCCTGATTGTACCAACACATTTGACCTCATCTTTATTTTTATATATATAATCCATTTTCTTATCCCAACTCATTATCATTAAAGGCCATCATGACAGTATCTGTATCTATGATATTCTGATTTCTATTATTGCCTGCCAATAGACTTTTATTGCACAATTGATTAATCAATCGTGGTACACCATTTGATACATTTATAATGGCCTCTATGGCACTTGCTTCAAATACCTGTTGATGGCATCCAGCTCCTTTAAGCTTCTCCTGAATATATTTTCGTGATTCCTCTTTGTTAAGATTTTCTATATGATAGTTCATGACTATTCTCTGTTTTAATGGCTCGTGTATCGCCAGATTAAACGTATTATTGAGCTGCGGCAGTCCTGCTAACAGAACGACTGCCTGATCACTTGAATCCATTTCAAAATTAAAGAGTATTTTTAGATCGTTAAGTATTCCATTTCTTAAATAGTTTGCTTCATCGAGAATGATAATCAGTGTCATTCTTTTTTCGATGGTATATCTTTCTATGGCTTTTTGAATGGCCTTGAAATTATCGCTTTTTCGATGATATGCTTCCAGTCCCAATGCTTCTGCCAGCTGTCTATAGAATTCCATCACTGTTAATGTTGACATGGGTATATAGATAACTTTATATGCTGATTGATTAAGACTCTTGACCCAATGCCTTATCATGGTTGTTTTGCCTCGACCTGGCCCTCCAGTTAAGACACCAAATCCTTTTGTCTGTACAAGATAGTTCAATCTGAATATCAGTTCCTTATAATCATTTGTTTCTACTAGGACATCTTTTGAATTCTTGATGAATGGATTGAATTCCAGTCCATATCTGCTGGTATAGTTCATGTTATTTTTCCTCCGTAAATTTTATTTTATTTCGTTTAACAGTTGCATTTGCCTGTTTGTCAAGCAGATGTATTTCTTCCAGTTCACCTGATTCCTTATCGACGATATAAATTTTAGATAAATCTGGTGAATATCTTAAAAGCAGTTTCTGTCCTGCATATCTGTAATTGACCTCATATTCTTTTTGATCTATCATGATGACGTTATCGTTAGATACTTTTCTCTCTTTTTCTATAAGGAATATTTTGTCTATCTTTTCATCATCATATCTTTGGATGAGTGATGACTCTTCAAAGAATCTATCCTGCGGTGTCTTTTTGTTCAAGGACCTGTGGATGGTTTGATTATATCGTTGTACATACTGCATTAATGACTCCCTCAATTCATCAAGACTCTTATAATCATTCATATGAAGTCCTGACATCCATTGTTCCTTCATCGTTTTAAACCATCTTTCTATCTTGGCTTTTGATGTAGGTGTCCTTACGGCACAGTAATTGATAACTGTTCCCATTCGTGCTGCTAATAATGTCATTTGATTGCATCTGTAATTTGCACCATTGTCGAAGTTAAATATCTTTGGTTTTCCATGCTTTTTTACCGCACTTTTAATGACACTCATCAGATTTATGTAATTATCATTCAGGAATATATCTATGCCAACGATATATCTTGAGGCATCATCTATTAATGCGATAATATATGTTCGCTCTTTTTTTCCATCAATTTTGAGGTATGGTCCTACACTCGAATCCCCACACCAGACTTCATTGATATGTTTTCTTTCATATCTTCGCATATCCCTGTTTCTTGTAGGTGTATCTTCTTTTTTGAGTCGATTGACGACCCTGTTGACAGTGGATAAGGATATTTCTTTTGCCCTGATGGTACCATTATCTTTTAGCTTTTGATAGACGAGTGTTGCGGGTAGCCTAGGATATTCCTTAATTAAATAGGATATTTGAGTCATGATATCCTCATCTACCTTTCTATATGTCGCCTTGTCACTTCTTGACTGTGGCTTCAATCCATCAAAGCCATTTTTCATATATGCTCGATACCATCTTGCAATCGTATATGCACTTATCTTATAGTCCTCACCATTTGGATGCTCATATACCCTGGAAGCTGCCTGAGTAAAAAATGCTGACTTGGATAAATTATCATCAATTGTCCCAGTGACCAGCGGGGCTATGATTCCATATCGAAATAAAGCGATATCTGTTGATTTTTTTGCGTTCATTTGTCTTGTTCCTCCTTATACAGCTGCCATTGTATATGAAGTTTAAGGTATTCGAAAGTCAGGCTATGTGGGTAAGATTATATAGAATATTTGGTGTGCATTTAATTTGCATAAACTGTCTTTTAAAATGAAAAAAGCACTGAAAAACCAAAGAACTATCTAATTGAATATTTTCAGATAGTAGTCTTTGTTTCCAATGCATCGTATACTGTTTCTTTATGTAGGAAATATTGGATTCATCTATATTTGGATTTTCAATCATAAGCTGATTCAAATCCTGCATAGAATTTGAGCGAATAATGGATAGAGTGTCATGAAATAGAATTTGACTATAAGGAATAATGACAGATAGTAAAAATGCATGTGTATGATGACAATGCTTACATTTGAATCTTTGGATTTTAAGGGGAATGATGCCATCTGGTGTTTTGATTTTGCGCGTATAAAAGCCATGCCTGATAAGATGTCCTTTATGATGACATGGACATTCTAGAGAAGCGATATTAAGATCTTCAAGACATTCATTATAAAATGTTTGCATTCTAGAAAAGTTTTGATTGAATGTGTCTGAGTAATAGGTTATCATATAAGTGTTCTATGAACAGAGGATAAAGGCTAGCATTGGTGTGAGAGGCTTTATCCTTTTCCTTTCCAGCTATTATCATACTAAAATAGTCTTATCATTTAAAGTGATTATTTCTTATTCATTCACTTTGATAAGACTTTTTCTTTTATTTTGACTATTTTCTTTATTTTTCTTTTTATTTAATTTGGCATTCAACAAGAAAGCAGGGACGCAAAATACTTGCACCCCTGCTTGATTGAGCTTTCTGTATCTAAGGAGTTAGGCGGTAAGCCCATGCTCTCGGAACTCTGCATAACGTCCGAACCTGTCCCGCCA
>NZ_NFLJ01000076.1 GCF_002160865.1 Massiliimicrobium timonense | reverse complement strand
ATATGAAGCCAAACGAAGAGGAATCCTAATATTAAGAAGTATTCCTAGTTATATTGAACAGGAACATAATTGTACATCATAAATGATCATTTTTGTACAAAATTATATTGACATTTATAGTCTGTGGAATAAAGGTGGAAAGGCATGGACTTATGAGTACAAATATCGCCGAGGTGGTAAAACGCTCTGTGCGTTATATGCCAGAGAAAATTGTATAGGATTTATGATTATCTTTGGAAAAGACGAAAGAGCAAAATTTGAAGCAGAACGCAATGATTATTCTCAACAAGTCCAAAAAATCTATGATGAAGCTAAAACCTATCGAGATGGTAAATGGGTAATGTTTGAACCCACCGATACATCAATGTTTCAAGATTTTATTAAATTACTAGGAATTAAGAGAAAGCCAAATAAAAAGTAATAATTATCACGTTGGCGTATACGAAATCCTAATTTTACAATTTCATATCCCACACACAAAGCGGTTACTCCATTGGAGATCAACCGCTTTTTCTATACTCAAATTTAAGATTGGAGTGATTGATTGAAAGATATTTTTACCGATATGCAGGCAAAAATCGGGTGTCCGTATCTCTCCGACCTGCCCTATTACAAGCGTACGGTCTGGTTTGAGATGAAACGCCTTTGCCTGTCTGACTACCCTAAGAAACAGTTAGAAGATTTTTCACGCTATGTATTCGGTGTGCCTTACGCCGTCATACAGGAAGCGTTGACAAGAGAGGACGTGATGAAACATGGAAGAAATGCGTGTGCAGATTGAAGCACGAGAACCGACAGACGACGAGATACGAGCCTTTTGGTTCACCCTGCCTATCGACACGGAACAGGTGGAAGAACTGCTGGGGATTGATGTAGATACAGACTATTACTATATCACGGGCAAGGAGCTTCCCTTTGCTGATGAAGTGCAGGAAGATACCACCGTCGAAAAGCTCAATGACCTGTACCATACCTACGAAAATCTACCCTCTGATTTGAAAGAGGACTATACGGAGCTGATGTGCTATTTCACTGACCTTGACGAACTGCACCGATACAGAAACGACATTATTCATTATTCTTGGTGCAAGAACATGACGGACGTTGCCCGCCACATTCTGAACAATGACCCAGACTTTACTTCCCTAAGTGAGAACGTCACCCGCTATTTCGATTTTGAAGCCTACGGGCAGTACCTTGACGACAACGGACGCTTTGTGGAAACCGACCACGGTATCTATGAACTTCCGTAGAAAAGAGGTGTGTGCCTATGGTTGACGACATGAGGGTGTATATCGCTAATCTTGGCAAGTACAACGAGGGCGAACTTGTCGGGGATTGGTTCTCTTTCCCTATCGACGAGGAAGATGTTGCGGAGCGTATCGGGCTGAACAGCTATTATGAGGAATACGCTGTCCATGATACCGACAACTTCCCTATTGAAATCGGGGAGTATATCTCCATTCAAGAACTCAATGAGATGTACGAGATGATTTGTGAGCTTCCCGACTATATCACAGACGCTCTGGACGAGTTTGTTTCCCACTATGGAAGTCTGGAAGAAGTCTACGAACACAAGGACGACATTTATTTCTATCCAGACTGTGACGACATGACAGACATTGCCTATTACTTCATTGACGAGTTACAAGTGCTGGGCGAGATACCGCTACCGTTGCAGAACTATATCGACTATGAAGCATACGGCAGGGACTTGTCCATAGAGGGGACGTTCATTGAAACAAGCCGTGGGATATGCGAGATACCATATTAGAGCTGGCAGATCAGCAACAGGAAGTGTTGCTACTGACAGCTTTTTCTATCAAGGACAGTCTGAAAAACGGCTGTCCTTTTCCATTACAACGAAAGGAGCTGAAACGAATTGAAGAAGATTAAGAGCTACACGGGTATCTGGAACGTGGAGAAAGTCTTATACGCAATCAATGATTTTACTCTCCCGTTTCCCGTTACCTTTACCCAGATAACGTGGTTTGTCATCACGGAGTTTGTCGTCATTCTCTTAGGGGACTTACCGCCGTTATCGCTTATCGAGGGGGCATTTTTAAAATACTTCGGTATTCCCGTTGCCCTCACATGGTTCATGAGCCAAAAAACCTTTGACGGCAAGAAGCCTTACAGCTTCTTGAAATCGCAGATTACATTTGCCCTGCGACCAAAAGTGACCTATGCAGGAAAAGCCGTGAAGCTGGAAAAAGAAGTGTTCAGCGAACCTGTCACGGCGGTTAGGAGTGTGATGTATGTTCCCGATTAAGTATATCGACAACAACCTTGTCTGGAACAAGGACAATGAGGTATTCGCCTACTATGAGCTGATACCGTATAACTATTCTTTTCTGTCAGCGGAACAGAAATTTATCGTCCATGACAGCTTCCGTCAGCTTATCGCACAGTCCCGTGAGGGGAAGATACACGCCTTGCAGATAGCGACGGAAAGCTCCGTAAGAAGCATACAGGAGCAGTCAAAAAGATTGGTGACGGGGCGACTTCGTGATGTGGCGATACAGAAGATAGATGAACAGACGGAAGCCCTTGTTTCCATGATTGGCGACAATCAAGTGGACTACTGCTTTTTTATCGGCTTCAAGCTCATTGTGACCGAGGAAAAAGTCAGTCTGGACAGCATGAAGAAGTCAGCTTTTATGACATTCAAAGAGTTCTTGAACGAGGTCAACCATACGCTGATGAATGACTTTATCTCCATGCCAGATGATGAAATCAACCGCTACATGAAAATGGAGAAATTGCTGGAAAATAAAATCTCCCGCCGTTTCAAGTTCCGACGCTTGGACAAGAACGACTTCGGCTATCTTATCGAGCATATCTACGGCAGGGACGGCGTGGCGTATGAGGACTATGAGTATTCGCTTCCAAAGAAGAAGCTGAAAAAGACAACGCTTATCAAGCAGTACGACCTTATCCGTCCGACCCGCTGTCTGATAGAAGAAAGCCAGCGATATTTGCGACTGGAACATGAGGACAGCGAGAGCTTTGTGTCCTACTTTACCGTCAATGCCATTGTGGGCGAGCTGGATTTTCCGTCGTCGGAAATCTTCTATTTCCAGCAACAGCAGTTCACCTTTCCCGTGGACACTTCTATGAATGTGGAAATCGTGGGAAACAGAAAAGCGTTATCGACTGTCCGTAACAAGAAGAAAGAGCTGAAAGACTTGGACAATCACGCCTATCAGTCTGGAAGCGAAACAAGCTCAAATGTGGTGGACGCATTAGACAGCGTGGACGAGCTGGAAACCGATTTAGACCAGAGCAAGGAAAGTATGTATAAACTTTCCTATGTGATAAGGGTATCAGCTCCCGACCTTGACGAGCTGAAACGACGCTGTGATGAGGTCAAGGACTTTTACGACGACCTCAATGTAAAATTAGTTCGTCCCGCTGGGGATATGCT
>NZ_NFLJ01000075.1 GCF_002160865.1 Massiliimicrobium timonense | reverse complement strand
AATGCCAGCTTTTGCAATGTATCTTCCAAACGGAAAATGCCGATAAAGCCCTAAAATACAGGCTATACCGACATTTACCAGCTTATGAAAAGATAATCAGAAATTTAGTAAGTTTTTAATATAATAAATTATACATTTTGCATTTTTTTAATATAAAATAAAAATTATTTTGCATTTTTTTATAACTTTTTATATCTGTTTTATGTATTTTTCTCTATTCAAATGATATACTATGTATGGATGGTGATAGTTATGAAAAGAATAATCTATAATGATTTAATAGAATGGAAAAACAAAAAAGTGAAAAAACCGCTCATTATTAAAGGAGCTCGTCAAGTTGGTAATAATGTAAAGTTAGAAATAATGTAAAGTAGAAGCTAAAAACCTAGTGTTTATAAGGAAATTAACTGAAATTACTTTACATTATTTTTTTATTTCTTTGATAATTTTGTTAACCAATCCATTAAATCTTGGTCATTCGTCCAATCATTTTCTGATGTTTGCGATAAGTTTTCATACACCTTTTCTAACGCATCAATCTTATTTTGTGAACATATTTTCGCGTAAATCTCTGTTGTTTTGACACTACTGTGACCTAAAAAATCACGAATATAAATTAATTCAATTCCTGCTTCAAGAAGATGTACAGCTTTTGAATGACGAAATACATGTGGATGCATCTTGACAGTTATTCTTGCGTTATATTTTGAATTGGCTATATCTACATACTTATTGATAATATATGAAATTCCTGCCCTTGTATATGGTTTTCCACTTCTATTTTGAAATAAATATGGATGATCTTCAAATTGCCTTTTTTTGAGATTGTTTTCATCGATATATTTTTTTAGAAGTTTTACAGTGTTTCCCATAATTGGAACGACTCGTACCTTATTTCCTTTTCCTTTGATTTTGATAGATGAAGGCTTATCTAAATGAATATCCATTAATTTCATATGAATCAATTCGTCTACACGTGCGCCAGTATCATATAATACAGTAAGCATGACTTTATCCTTGAATCCATCTTTTATATGAGAACTTGGAGAATTCAATAATAATTTCATCTGATCTTTAGAAATCCACAACACTTCATTATCTGAACTTTTTTTCTTTTTGATAGATAATATTTTTTGATATTCAAATATATGTTCAATATCTTCGATTTGTAAATAGCTTACAAAGCTTCTGATTGCTGCCAGTCGTACATTTCTTGAATTGACTTGGATTTGATGTTTATATTCCAGCCAGTTAAGATAGCCAATCACATTATCTTTTGTAATATCAGACAGATTCACATTGTTGGGCTTTATTCCTTTTTCTTCATTCATATATTCTAAATATAACTTAAAAGTGGTTGCATATGAGGAAATTGTATTTGTACTATTATTTCTGTTGACTGGCATTTCTTTCGTTAAGAAATGAGACAAATAATATTGAAAATTTTTATTATTCATCGTCATTTTCTCCAAAGAAGTGTTTTTCTGCTTTTACGACGATATCAGGATATAGATCTGCAGTAAGTCGAAGATAGTACTCTGTGCTTCTTGTATCTGCATGACCCATATAGGCACATAAATATGGAAATAGTGAATTGATGTCTCTGCCTTCCGTTACCCAAATTTTTAGCCTATGAACACAAAAGGTATGCCTAAACGAATGAATTCTTGGTCCGTCTTTAGGGTGAGGGATATCTGCCATCCTCAGAAATTTTTGAAAATATTGATCAACTGTACTTTTGCTGAGATGTGAATGTCTGGAATGCCCTTTGAAGATATATTCATCATTTAAATAGATTTTTTCTTCGTTTATATAATTTTTCAAAATCTTTAAAACATTTTCATGAATTGGAATAATTCTTTCTGATTGATTTTTAGCTTTTAGGATGGTGAAAGTACCCTTATCGAAATCTATGTCTTTGACTCTAAGAGATAAAACCTCATTGAGTCTCATACCTGTAGAATATAAAATTCTTAAAATAATAGGATATTTCTTTCTTTGATTATAATATTGTCCATCTAGCGACGGGGTCTTTACCCATTCATCAATTGATAGAAACAGCCTTCTAAGTTCATCATCACTAAATATATAGGGTACAAATTCTCGATTGTATGAGCCTCTTGGCAATGGTGGCAGTACATAAGCCTTATATCCTTTTCGAATCATGAATTTGGCTAATTCACGGGCAACTCCGATTCTATTTATGGAATTGATTTTCTTTTCGAAGGATCTTTTTGCGATATATTTTTCAATCAAATCTTTTGTCAGCTTTATTTCAAGGATTTTTTCTTTGATTATGAGTTCGTCCAATTGCTTTAATTTATATTCCTCAGTCTTGTAATCAAATCCCAGATTATGTTTTTCTTCGACAAATGAATTGAAAACGTCTTTAAAGATGCTTTGATATTTATACTTCATCATCAAACACTCTCTCTGGATCAATCGGACATTCACTTAACCCTCTTAAATTTATTCTCATATAGGTTTCTGTCGATTTTATAGACTGATGACCTAGTATTTGTGAAATGACAGGTAATGGTGTTTCTTTTTCTAATAAAGCTGTTCCCAGAGTGTGTCTCAGCGAGTGAATTCCACAACGTCTATTTCTTCCGATATTCAATTTTGCATCATGCATTCTTCTGGTAAAGATACTGGAAATAGCGCTACTACTGCTAAATCTATCATATGGCGCACGATGTTCTATAAATAAATATTCAGATTCTACATTAGGGCGTCCATTTTTGATATAATCAATGATGGACCAGCCTACATCATTCAAAAGTGGAAGTATGATTGTATGATTGGTCTTTTCTTGTTTAATTGTTATTGTCTTTAGTTCCCAATTAAAACTTGAAAGCTTAAGATTGATGATATCAATTGCTCTCAATCCCAAATGAGAGGCAATCATTAAAATGGCATAATCTCTTTTCCCTTTGGAATCGCTTCTATCAATTGATGCCAACAATTGTTTAGCTTCTTCTACTGAAAGCGAATGCGGGATTCTTGTTTCGTGTGGTGTTCTTATGATTGGGAAATAAGAGACAATGTTGGTTCTACTTAATGAACTATCAAAACAGAACTGAAAAAACTGCTTAAGATCTCCTAGATTATGCGTAACGGATTTAGGCGTTTCATGAATAAATGAAGAAACAATAGTTTCGATAACACCTCTATCAATTTTGTCTATTGAAGATATTTTCAATTCTATAATAATATTCATCATTTTACGAACCGATAATTCCTTATGCTTTATGGTCGATTTTTTATAATCGCAATTTGTTTTAAGATATATCATAAAGGAATCATATATATGATTCCACAGACTGTTGACAAAGTGGTAGAATTTTTTATTAAATCTACCACTTCTTTTATTTTTTATGAAAATTGATAAATTTGTATTGTTTTCCTTATATTTCCTTCTTTTTTATTGGGTGAGGGAATATTTATGAGTCCTTTCCTTTTCTTCATTCTCGCTAATTTGCCTAAATTATGGCAGCCAAAAATAATCAACGATTCCTGTTGATTTTTCTTCAGTCCTTTTAATCTTGTGAATCTTAGTCCATGCTTTTCTTTGCAATCTGCATAGACTCTTTCTATCGTCTCTTTTCTTAGTGGATAGATATCTTTCCATTCTGGTGTATATCTATTCTCATCTGCTATTTCTCTATATTCCTCCCATACATGTCTTGTGATGACCTTCTGATGATTTTTGCTCTGTGTACATTTCTCTAAAAATGGACATCCTTCACAGTCCTTTGGATTTGA
>NZ_NFLJ01000074.1 GCF_002160865.1 Massiliimicrobium timonense | reverse complement strand
CCTGATAATACCATTATAGAATTTCCCGTGATTTTAAACCAGCATAAGAGAAAACAAAAAAAGAGATTTCCCGTAAAACTTATTCGTTTTGGGAAACCCCGTGACTTCTTAGACTATCTATTTAATTAATAGAATTTAATCTTTCTTTTTAAATTATAGGATGTTATGTAATTAGTAGAAGATATGAAAGAACTGTTTATAGAGATTAAAAGAAATTTTTTGGCATAGAGTAGAACTGATAGAATCAATATGATAAAATCAATTATATAAGTAAATTGGAGGTATTTTCAATTGGAAATATCAGATTTTTATATGACATTACCATATGATTTATCAGGTGCTAGAAGTAAGAATAGATTTTGTATTGAACTATTATGGGGAATTAGCAAAATATTAGATATTTATGATGAAGATGATTTTACTATTGTTTTTGATTACTTTTGTGATATTGAAATTCACTGTAAAGATAAGCTTGAATTTTATCAATTGAAGTCACATATGGGAATCAAAAAGTACATAATTAACGATTTGGCGAACCCTGGTAAAAAGAAAAATTCAATATTAGGTAAATTATTTATATTAGAAAAAGATAATGAAATGAATGTAAAACTTGCTATAGTTTCAAATGGATATTTACGAGATAATAGTATTATAAAAGAAGAGTTTAAAGAAATAGAACTTAATGATTTAAGTGAAAAAAGTAAAACGAAAATTAAAGATTTAATTCAAACTGAGCTTAAATTAGATGAAGTGAATTTATCAGCAGTATTTTTTATTCACATAGATATGAATTTGAAAGATCCAGGAAGTGAGATAAAAGGAAAGTTGATTACAAAATTTGAAAAAATAAAGGGTTGTGAACCAAAAAAGCCTAATGCACTTTATAGATTTATTTATGATACGGTTAGACAAAAAGCTTGCTATGAATTTTCATGTGAAGATTATGATAAAATGTTATCATTGAAAGGTATGTCAAAAGCTGATTTTGAAAGGATACTAAACTTATTTGTGGATAATATTGATAAAAGTGTATAATTGACAAAAACTTATATTGAATTTTTAAAGGGAATATAAAAAAAGGATAGAAATTAGCTTCTTTACAGGATATATACTATTACAATAAAAAATGTTATAATTATTTTTGATGAAAAGGAGGTTTATTATGTTAGATTTATCTAAAATAAGAGTTGATGAGTCAAAGGATATTGATCCTAGGACTATATTTAACAATTTACCACATAAGAAATCTAAATATGGATATTTGAGAGATGTACAATCTGAGGTTCTTGATTCTTGGTTCTTAAATAGGGATAATTTAGATAATATAATAAAGATGAATACAGGAAGCGGAAAGACTGTAGTGGCACTTTTAATACTTCAAAGTTGTCAAAATGAATTAGATGAAAGGTGTGTTTATGTTGTACCAGATAAATATTTGGTTAGTCAAGTAATAGAAGAAGCAAATAACTTAGGTATAAAAGCAACCAGCAATATTAACGATTATAATTTTTCTCAAAAAAAAGCAATTCTTGTGACTACTATTTATAGTTTAATAAATGGGTTATCAAAATTTGGAATTAGTCCTAGCAGTATTGATGTAGGTACATTTTTAATTGATGATGTCCATTCTTGTGTGAACAAAGGTATAGAGCAATCTACAATAAATATTTCAAGAGATGAGAATTCTGAGTTGTTTAATAGCATTCTTCATCTATTTTATGAAGACTTAAAAAATCAAAATCATGCTAATTTAGTAAAAATACGCGAAAACGATTATACAGCTAATCCAATGCTTATTCCATATTGGAGTTGGCAAAAAAATTCTAACGCGATTTTAGAACTTTTATATAAATATCATGATAATTTTAAGTTTAATTTACCCTTAATAGAAAATATACTAACTTTGTGTTATTGTAGTATAACTTATAACAAAATACAGATAACAGCAAAATGTTTACCAATTCATAAGATTACTAAGTTTTATCATGCAAAAAGACGTATATATATGTCAGCAACATTAAATGATGATAGTGTTCTTGTCACAAATTTTGATATAAATATGGAAAATATTAAAACTGTGATTTCTCCAAAAAAGTCAAATGATATAGGTGATAGAATGATTTTATTCCCACAAGGGTTAAATCCAAATATTACTGATGAAGAAATCAAAAAGTATTTAGTGACAAAATCAAAAGAAATAAGAGTGATGATACTTGTTCCCTCATTTCAAAGAGCATCATTTTGGAGTGATGTTTCAGATAATACATACACTGGAGAAACAATAGATACAATAAGGGATAAAAAGAGAGGATTAGATGTTTTAGTTAATAGATATGATGGTATTGATTTGGCTAATGATGCTTGTAGGTTATTGGTAATTGATGGTTTGCCTGAATATCAAAGTTTATATCAAACTATTAAATCTTCATGTATTAGTAATTCTAAATTCATCATAAAAGAGAAAATTCAAATTATTGAGCAAGGAATGGGTAGAGGAGTTAGATCTAATGTTGATTATTGTGGAATTTTATTGATGGGGAAAAAATTAATAGATGTTTTATATAATCAAGGAGGAACATCCTATTTCAGTAATGCTACTAAAAAACAAATTGAATTATCTAATCAAATAAGTGAGCAATTAATAAATGAATCATTAGAAAATATTGTATCAAATTTTGATTATTGTTTAACACAAGATGCAAGATGGGTAGAGTTAAGCAAAAGGAATATAAGCTCAGTGTTTAGTGATTCTAATTTACATATCTCTAGTGAATCAATAGCATTAAGAAATGCATTTAATATGTGTTTAGTACGTGATTATACAAGTTTACAATCTATTTTTAATGAATTATTAAATGGAATGGAACAAAATGATTTTTATGGTTGGTTATCTCAAGAAAAAGCTGAATATATAAATTTTCAAAGTCCATCGGACGCACAGAAGATACAGTTAAAAGCTAAAAATTTGAATAAACAGTTATTATTTCCTATTTCTGGAATAGAGTTAACTCCTAGAACAAATAAAAATATAAATCAAATAAATAATATTATACAATATCGAAGACAATTTGCGGATAACAATGCGTATATAATAAAAGTTCAATCAATTTTATACGATTTAAGATTTATTCCTGATTCCATTGATCATAACGCTCCTAATAAATTTGAAGAAGCGATAAAAGAATTGGGGTTGTTATTAGGATTCGGGTCTTCAAGACCAGAAAGAGAAATAGGTGATGGTGGACCAGATAATTTGTGGAATATCAATTCTTGTTTATCTATTATTATCGAATGTAAAAGTGGAACAAAAACTGAATTAATTTCAAAAAATGATTGTGGTCAATTACTCTCTTCTATGCAATGGTTTGAGACAAAAGTAAATAATCCAGAAATAAAAGGATTACCTGTTTTAATACATCATTCAAAAATATTTGCTAAAGATGCAAATCCTAATGAATTGATGAAAATTATTACACCAATAAAATTGCAAGAATTGGTTGAAAATGTTGGTTTATTTTGTAAAGAAGTAAATAATCACCCTGAAGATGAGTCGTTTCTTTTGGAATTAGTTAATAAATACTTCTTTAATAAAAATATAATTAGTAAATATTCAGAATCTTTCTTGATTAATGAATAATGTTTATGATTTAGTGAATTGAGAAATTCTATTCAGTATTAATATTAAAAAAGCAAATGTTTATTTAATAAATTGAAATATAAAAATACAAACAGAATGAATTAAAGTCTATATGAGTTAATCTTATGTATTTTTTGATAGATAAAGTTTATCTATAATATTAAGATAAATATTCGATTATTTTGTACTATACAAGAATTTATTGTTTGTAGATCAAAGCGTTACAAACAAATGATTTTTAATATTATAGATGATTATGCTTTGATCTCAGCAGAGGTTATGATGTACAACATATTGAAAAAATTAGGGAGATTGTCATATCAAAAAATATTGATTAAACCAATTTTCTTTCAATTAATTTTAGTAAAATTACAATATTTAAAAAGGTAATCTAAAATAACACGGGGTTGTGGGGTTTTGGATTATAAGAAATTGTGGGAAGGCTGTTCTTCCCACAATTTTAAAACTGTATAGGAGAATCATGATCTGATGATGGGTCATG
>NZ_NFLJ01000073.1 GCF_002160865.1 Massiliimicrobium timonense | reverse complement strand
TCAACCAGTTTTTTAATAATCAAATATTTATTTTCTTCATTCATTCTTAATTCAACCTTTCTCATACAACAACCTCCCAATAAAAGTGAGGCTATATCATAACATAGATTTTTGAATATATTAAGACATTATCATATTTGAATCGTATTCATCTGAATATTTTTTAATATTAAATTGTTAAAGAAATTAGTATTTGATATAATGCATTTGTTATCGTCCCTCCTGTTTGGAGAGGAGGTGACATAATAATTTTCGATTTGATAATCTCTGTAATGGCAAGTGTCATTGTTTATTACATATGCAAATGGTTAGACAGACATTTATAACGATAACTAGCCTAGTGTTAAGTTCACTATAAAAACCAGAAAAGGTAAGGAGTCACGATCCTTACCTTTTTGCATTGTGATATAACAATGTTCGATTTACGAATAGATTATAGCATTGAATCTATTCAATTTCAAGTATGAAACATTTTTAACGATATATTCAATATCTGTTATAAAGATAATATTATTTATTTTCAATGTAAATATTCTTGTATAATATGGCTATGATAATATAAAGAATGCCTACCATTAAAAATATATTTAATCCATCAATATTGACATTCATACTAAAGAAAATAAAAGATGCAATAGAAACAATATTATTACCCATGTTAAATATTGATAGTATTGTTGCTCGATTATCATGCAAATTCAACTGATCAATATAATTGTTTTGTATTCCTGAAAAGATATAATAAGGAATCATAATAATTGTAGATATTATAGACATCATGAATAATGTGACAATAATATTGTTTGAGAAATAGAGAATGAGAAAACATATTCCAGCCAGGCATAAAAAGGCTTTAACATGATACTGAGTTTTATTTTTGTTTAATTTATCTAAAATCTTTGGTATGATTAGTTGAACAAAAGAGTACAAGAGAATGACTCCGCTCATATATGTTTCATCAATACCCAAAACTTCTAGTTTGACAACATAAAAATAATTAATGACAATCATTCCTAATGAAAATAAACTAGAATATGTTGAAATTTTCCAAAAACTAGTTCTTTTGAATAATTCTGTTTCTTTTAGACTGTTCTTTGTATTTTCTTGATAATGGGATTCTAGAAGAAAAAATGAGATAATAAAAGCTATTAATGTAGAAATAATAGTCAAAATAACGAGTGTATTCATGCCTCCGATTTTATAAATGAATGAAAATAAAATAGTGCTTGAAATAAATCCAACAGTGCCATAATTATCAATACTAGACATATTTTTTTCAAAATCTTCTTCTCCTAGTAGTTGATAGATATAGGCATTCATTGTTCCACTCATAAAGGATATTGCGATACCTTCTAATATTGCTTCTATAACAAAAATATAAAATGAATCAGCAAAAATAAATTGAATCCTGGCTAGTGTCATAAGTCCCAATGATAAAATAATTGTATTTTTATATCTTATTTTATCAGTAATAAATCCACAAGGAATCTCTGCTAAACAAGTTGTTAAATATAGAATAATTTGTAACGAAAAAAATTGAGGAATCGTTATGCCTCTTGATGTCCTTAACAAAAGAGCTACAGGAGCATAAAAAACAAGACCATTTAATAAATCAATAAGTTTTAAATAAGCTATACTTTTTTTCACATTAATCCACTACCTTCATCTGATTTTAATACAAAAGTATTGTGCTATTCATCTTATCAGATTTTGATAGCTTTTAAATAGCAAAATCGCTATGGTTGAAATATATTTGAGAGTCATCTTGATATGTTTTTTGAAATTCTTCTAAATGATTTTGAAGTTTAAATATGTTTTTGCTGTTATCTAAGTATTCCTTAGCTTTATCATAATTCTTCAACATAGAAAGGCTACAGGCTGAATTATAGTATAGGTAGGGTAAATAAATGAAATTGTTTTTATTTCTACAAAATTGTATGGATTCTTCACTATAAATTAAAGATTTTGAATAATCTTGATTAATGAGAAATATTGTACTTATATTATATGAAATTTTTGGATATATATAGTTAAAAGTATCTTCATCAATATAATGATTTCTTTTATCGTTCAAAAACAATAATATGTCTTGCCATCTTGAATCATGTAAAGAAAAACAACATAAAGCATAATCAATTAAAATTTCTATTTGTTCCTTTGATAAATAAAATTGAGCATACTTTTTTATGGAATGTCTTGATAGTTCAAATGTTTGTTCTAATAAATATTTTGCGGTATTAAAATTATGATTGTTTTGAGCTTCAATAATGACAAGGATGTGAGTAGATAATTGTTTATATTTATTTAATTCTTTTATTTTTTCATTAGAAATGATTAATTGATATAATTCTGGTAATTCATTGAAGTCCCTTTTTAGTCTTATGATTTCAAATTATTCATAATAAGTATCTAATTCTATCAATCTTTTTCTTTACTTAATTGTATAACTTGATCAAAGCTAATATTTAATTTTATACAACATAAAACAAGTATATCTATTTTTATGTTTTCTTTACCATTACACATTCTATTGAAATGGGAATAGTCGTAAATTCCTTCAATCAATTGAGATTGAGATATTCCTTTTTTATATGATTTGTCTAGTATGATCTGCAAAGCTTTTCTTTTATCAAAAAATTCATTCATTAAATAACTATCCTTTTCTTTCATTAAAAGTACTAAAAAAAATTATAATGTTTTTTGTTATAAATTGCATTGAAAATAGTTGCATAAGGATGTTTTTAATTGTGAAATATCTTGTATTTGATATAATATGATTGTTATCGTTCCTCCTCTTGAAAGGAGATGGTTCAATGTTATCTGATTTAATAGTTGCTGTCGTGGCAGGATTAATGGTATATTACATATGCAAATGGTTAGACAGTCACTTTTAACGGTAACTAGCCTAGTGTTAAGTTCACTATAAAAACTAGAAAAGGTAAGGAGTCGCGTTCCTTACCTTTTTGCATTTGGTACAATGCTATCTGATTTACAAGCAGATTATAACATGTAACCTGCCTAATTTCAAGTATGATTATTTTTAACAATTTTATACAAAAATATTGTAATGCATTCACTTTTGCAATAATTATTTATAATATATTAAATGGAAAAGTTTTTTTGATAAGTAGAATTATCATTATGAAGTTTATTTAAATATTGCTAAACTTAGTTATATTTTTTTATCAAATTCAAATTATATTGATTTTATCACTATTTATTTCTTGGTTTCATCTGTGGGAACAAGATAATTTCTTGGATAGATTCTTGTCCAGTTAATAACATCACAAGTCTATCAATACCCATACCCATTCCACCTGTTGGTGGTAATTCGTATTCCAATGCTTCTACATAATCTAGATCCATTTTTATCCATATATAATTTGTAGCTTTTATACATATTTATCTTATTTTGTATGCCAAAATGTATGCCACCATTTTATTTATTAAGCCAATTATTCATACCATGTAGAATAGAAACCGGAATAAAACTTCCAAATGAATCATACATAAGCTGATTGATTATATGAGACATCCATTGAGCTTGAACTTCAAATAAAAAGAATGCTTTTATAGCATGAAGTCCATAGTTATAGCAATACATTGGCAGATGCAAAACAGCAAATAGTAAACCTACAACTAAATATCTCATAAAAGTGTTTTTAATAGGAAACTTCTTGCCTATAAAACCTCTAAACAATATTTCTTCCGATAACCCCACAGCAAATATTTGATACAATAAACTTGGAATAGAATCCAATGGCATACTGTTATTGTAAATATAGTATCTTCTAAAAAACTGATATGCTACAAAGAAACAGATCACAATAGCCATATATATAATTTCTTTCTTCTTATATTTTCTTATGCCTATTTCTTCAAGTCCACCCTTTTATATGATATATAAATTGGTAGAAATACACCTAGCAAATATAGTGTTGCTATAGAAAACCACAGCTTTCTTAGATATATATATTCTATAAGAATACAAACTATTAATAGTGTATATATAATAAAGATCTGCTTGATATATATAAATGTCAATATAATTTTGTACAAAAATGATCATTTATGATGTACAATTATGTTCCTGTTCAATATAACTAGGAATACTTCTTAATATTAGGATTCCTCTTCGTTTGGCTTCATAT
>NZ_NFLJ01000072.1 GCF_002160865.1 Massiliimicrobium timonense | reverse complement strand
ATTTTAACAAAAAAAGATTCCGACATTTTAATCGGTTCATATCAAAAAAGACCAATTATCATCAAAGATAGTTGGTCTTATGTTTTTATTTATCGGAATCTTTAGAAAGTCGGGATATCTTTTTGAATTCCGATATCGGAATTCAAAATGGCAAGAATATGCCTGATTATGATGTCATTATTGATATGGCAAAATATTTTCAAGTGAATGTTGATGAAATTTTAAATGGTGAAAGGCAAGTCACTCAACAAAAATCCAGATTTTTGAAAAATAAATATGCAATCATGAATAACATGAATTATCATGTTGTGAATTTTGTTTTTAATATTGTCAGTATTTTGATGATTATCATTGCTTATAATCAGGGGTGGTATGGTCAAGTTACTGAAGATTTCTTGCATATCCTTTTAGAATTTGGAAAATCATTTTTCTTTGATCCTATTATAATAATTTTTGTGATTGTGATGCTTTTATTGCTGCTAAAACATCTTAAGACGCATTTTCAATATATGCAAGAAACAATAGCTATTAATCTTATAATATATAATATGATTTTTATACCTATTATCATTGCTTTATCAGGGTTTATCTATTTTCTTGTTTTCTATGTCTATGAAAGTGCCTGGTTGGTTGCTTTTGTGAATATATTTTTGAATATGTTTTTATTTCATTGGTTATATGTCATGAGGTTTCATAATGAAGTTGATAGAATATGGACTTATCAAAAAAAGTCATGAGAGCATTGAAGGTTAATTCTTTGATAGACTTTTCGCATCAATCAAAATAATTTGATTATTTTTTGACATTTTTTTCATCTTTTGTTCGTTTTGTTGAGAGGGATATGAGAAGAATGATAAAATGAACCCGTAATGAAGGAGGAAGAATTTATGTCAATAAAAGTAATCATAATGGATGTTGATGGGACACTCACAAATAGTCAGAAAATAGTGACACCAAAAACAAAAGAAGCTTTGTTAAAGGTACAAGAAAAGGGAGTCATTTTAATTTTAGCTTCAGGTAGACCAACATCTGGATTAAGAGATTTAGCAAAAGAGTTAGAAATGGATAAACATAATGGTTTATTGGTTTGTTATAATGGATCAAAGGTCGTAGATTGTCAAACAGAAGAAGTTTTATTTAATCAGGCTTTAACTGTTGAAGAAGCAAAGGCCGTTTTAGAACATATGAAAAAATTTGATCGTGTACGTCCAATGATTGATAAAGATGATTATATGTATGTAACAAATGTCTATGATAATTATATTCAGTTTAATGGCAAACCTTTCAATGTGATGGAATATGAATCACGTGGTGGAAAGTTTAAATTATGTGAAGTTGATGATTTAGCAGAGTTTGTAGATTTTCCATTAAATAAAATTTTAACAACTTCAGATCCAGAATATTTACAGGCACACTATCAAGAAATGGAAGCACCATTTAAAGATACATTAAGTTGTATGTTTACTGGACCATTTTAT
Source organism: Massiliimicrobium timonense (assembly GCF_002160865.1). Taxonomy (GTDB): domain Bacteria; phylum Bacillota_I; class Bacilli_A; order Erysipelotrichales; family Coprobacillaceae; genus Allocoprobacillus. The sequence goes on along the minus strand of NZ_NFLJ01000072.1, from coordinate 2,922 downwards.
TTTGAATTTACAGCACAAGGCATTGATAAAGCCAAAGCATTAGACACTGTTTTAAAACCAATGGGATACAAACAAGAAGAAATGATGGCTTTTGGAGATGGACATAACGATGCTTCTATGGTTCAATATGCAGGGATTGGAATAGCTATGGCAAATGCTGTAGATGATTTAAAAGCTATTGCTGATGATGTGACTTTATCTCATGATGAAGATGGTATTGCAGCAGCTATTTATAAATATATGCCAGAAATAAAATAAATTGTGCATTCATAAAATATTGATTATAATGTTCATGAGGTGAAACCTATGAACATTTTTAATTGTAGAAAAATACCACGTGTTATACGCGTGGTAAAAGAATCAAGCTTAGAGCGTTGAAAGTAAAAAGCCTCCAATGATACAATGAACTTAGCCTGGCAGCTAAGGAACAAAAGAATCAAAGGAGGTTTGTCTATGAAAGACACGAATAGTTTATCACATACATCATATAGATGTAAATATCATATAGTTATTGTACCGAAATATAGAAGACTGATCATATACAATAAATTAAGAAGAGACATTATAGAGATATTGATACTGCTGATTAACAGATTCAAAGATGTAGAACTTATAGAGGAACAGGCATGTCCCGATCATATACATATGCTGCTGGAAATTCCACCAAAATATTCTATATCAGAATTTATGGGTCAATTAAAGTCAAAGTCGACACTCATGATATTTGATAATGAGTGTTCTATAGTGTTGTATATAAGTGTTTTAAAAGACAGTAGGTGATGTAAAATGATTATTGAAAAACTAATGGATACGCATAATTTGACAGAATCAGAAAAACAAATCAAAAAATTTATTCTTGATCAAAATAATGATATATCAGCAATGACAAGTATTGAATTAGGAAAAAGAAGTTATACTTCACAAGCTTCAGTTATGAGATTTTATAAAAACTTGGGTTTAGGACATATCGTGAATTTATATCTACTTTAAATATTGAAAGAAATGAGCTTTTTAAAATACAAGATATCTCTACACAAAATTTTAGTCAATATTTTACAAGCTTTGAAAATGTACAAACAACACTTTATCAGATTTATGATTTATCTATGACAAAAACAAATGTTTTATTAGATAAAAATGTCATTACAAGAATTTGTAATCGTTTATTAAATGCAACATATATAGATGTATATGCTATTGGAATAGATGATATTATTGGAAAGCAATTGGTTTATAGACTTCAATCTTTAGGATTACTCACAACTTTACATGATACATTTAATCAAAAATATGTTAAAAATATTTCTAAGAATAATGTTTCTATTGTTATTTGTTTAAATGCTTCTCAATTACAGATATATGAAATTACAGAATATTTATTACAAAACCATATTTATACAGTTTCACTTATGGGAAGTCATCATCAACAGTTATTAAATATGAATCAAGATTCTCTATTGTTTTATACACCAGAAAATCAAGATATGGATGGATTAATAGAGGTTTTTTCAGCAGAATATGTTATTAATCTGATTTATGCTATATTAAAAGGAAGAAAAGAAAATAATATGAATAAATAGTTTATTTTATTCAAATGATATTCTAGGGAACATTTTTATGCTCTCTTTTTTATTTGTAGGTCAATAGACTTATGTTATGATAAGACTAAAGGATGGTGAACATATAATGAAACTAGGTATCATTGGAAGTGGGAAGATTGTCGATGAATTACTTTCTTTTATTCATGAGTTGGATGATATACAATGTATCCATATTTCAGGAACGTTAAGGAGTCAAGACAAATTAAAAAGACTAGTTCAAGAACATAAATTTAAACATTATTCTACAAATTATGATGATTTATTAAATGATCATGAAGTAGAAGTGATTTATATTGCTGTTCCTAATCATTTACATTATGAATTTGCTAAAAAAGCATTAGAACATCATAAACATGTGATTATTGAAAAACCAATGACATCAAACTATCAAGAAGCTAAAGAATTAAAAGATTTGGCTGTTAAAAATCAATTATTTATTTTTGAGGCGATTACAAATCAGTATTTATCTCAGTATACTTATATTAAAAATCATCTTCATGATTTAGGAGATATAAAATTAGTATCCCTCCAATTTTGTCAATATTCCTCTCGCTATGATGAATTTATGAAAGGGCATATTTTACCTGTTTTTGATTATAAAAAATCTGGAGGAGCTTTGATGGATCTACAGGTTTATCATATCCATTTTATTGTGGGATTATTTGGAGAACCTATAGATATACAATATTATCCTCATATTGAACAACATATTGATACATCAGGTGTTTTCATCTTACATTATCCACATTTTCAATGTATTTGTATGGCAGCAAAGGATAAACAGACTCCTTCTTTTAATATCATACAAGGGACAAAAGGAAGTCTATGCATTGAAAGTCCTGTGAGTCTTATTCAAGAAGTCAAGCTTATCAAAAATGATGGCACATCTGATATTATCTATGCTGGTCATCAGCATGTGATGTATGAAGAATGGCAAAGCTTTATAAAAATATGTCAAAATCATGATTTAAAACAATGTTATAAAATGTTAGAACAAAGTTTAATAGTAAATCGTATCCTCACTAGCGCAAGACAAAAAGCAGGAATCATCTTTCCTGCTGATCATATATTATAAAAATAGCTACCATCATAAGGTAGTTATTTTTATAATATGATATAATAGAAATGGCTCTAAACTTGAGCTAAAGCTTCTTCAAGTACCTTTTTGGCATTGAATTGAACAAAGTCGTCATCACTGATTAAAATCACAGGTGTTCCAGCTTTCGCAAGGTCTTCAAACTTTGATACAGAACTCTTAAGTTGTGGCGTCACTAAAATCACATCGGCTTGTTCAATAGAATATTCAATCATTGTTTCTGCA
>NZ_NFLJ01000071.1 GCF_002160865.1 Massiliimicrobium timonense | reverse complement strand
ACTGGCAGCGTGCTATTGTCGCAGTTGCCCACTATCTTCGCCGCTATGATGCTTAACTTCTGTGTTCGGCATGGTTACAGGTGTGTCCATCATGCCTTCGCCACCAGATCATCTGAGCACGAACGCTCAAAACTGAACAGCTTCCTTCCTCCCACTTCTTATGGCTAAGCTCTCGGTCTATTAGTATCATTCAGCTCAGCATGTCGCCATGCTTGCACCCATGACCTATCTACCTCCTCGTCTTGGAGGGACCTTCCTTCCGAAGAATGGGAAGTCTCATCTTGGAGGGGGCTTCACGCTTAGATGCCTTCAGCGTTTATCCCTTCCGGACTTGGCTACCCAGCTGTGCCACTGGCGTGACAACTGGTGCACCATCGGTCCGTCCACCCCGGTCCTCTCGTACTGAGGGCAGCTCTCCTCAAACTTCCTGCGCCCACGACAGATAGGGACCGAACTGTCTCACGACGTTCTGAACCCAGCTCGCGTACCGCTTTAATGGGCGAACAGCCCAACCCTTGGAACCGACTTCAGCTCCAGGATGCGATGAGCCGACATCGAGGTGCCAAACCTCCCCGTCGATGTGAACTCTTGGGGGAGATCAGCCTGTTATCCCCAGGGTAGCTTTTATCCGTTGAGCGACGGCCCTTCCATGCGGTGCCGCCGGATCACTAAGCCCGACTTTCGTCCCTGCTCGACTCGTCTGTCTCGCAGTCAAACACCCTTCTGCCTTTGCACTCTGCGCATGGTTTCCATCCATGCTGAGGGTATCTTTGGGCGCCTCCGTTACTCTTTGGGAGGCGACCGCCCCAGTCAAACTGCCCACCTGACACTGTCCCGTCCTCAGTTCCATGAGGCCCGGTTAGAACTCCAATGCATCAAGGGTAGTATCCCAACGTCGGCTCCTCGAATACTGGCGTATCCGTATCTCAGCCTCCTACCTATCCTGTACATCATGCATCAGAGTCCAATATCAGGCTACAGTAAAGCTCCATGGGGTCTTTCCGTCTAGTCGCGGGTAACCTGCATCTTCACAGGTACTAAGACTTCACCGAGTCTACAGCCGAGACAGCGCCCAAATCGTTACGCCTTTCGTGCGGGTCAGAACTTACCTGACAAGGAATTTCGCTACCTTAGGACCGTTATAGTTACGGCCGCCGTTTACTGGGGCTTCGGTTCATGGCTTCGCTTTCGCTGACCACTCCCCTTAACCTTCCAGCACCGGGCAGGCGTCACCCCCTATACTTCGACTTGCGTCTTCGCAGAGAGCTGTGTTTTTGGTAAACAGTCGCTTGGGCCGTTTCACTGCGGCTCAGCTTCCACTGAGCACTCCTTCTCCCTAAGTTACGGAGTCATTTTGCAGAGTTCCTTAGCTATAGTTCTCTCGCTCACCTTAGGATTCTCTCCTTACCCATGTGTGTCCATTTTCGGTACGGGCAGAATGCAGTTATGCTAGAAGCTTTTCTTGGAAGCTGGCTTCAGACTCTTCTGTACTTATCGCAATGTTCCATCCGCTTCACGCCTTCGGGTTATGCCATCCGGATTTGCCTGGATGACCCCTACCTCGCTTGCTCCAGCTATTCCGTCAGCTGGTTGTCCTAGCCTTCTCCGTCACTCCCTCGCCTGCACTCCGGTACGGGATTCTCCACCCGTTGTCCATCGACTACGCCTTTCGGCCTCGCCTTAGGTCCCGACTTACCCAGAGCGGACGAACCTTCCTCTGGAATCCTTGGGTCTCCGGTGCGTGGGATTCTCACCCACGTGCCGCTACTCACACCGGCATTCTCTCTTCCACACGCTCCACGACTCCTTACGGTATCGCTTCTTCGCTGTCTGGAACGCTCCCCTACCATTTACATCGTAAATCCATAGCTTCGGTATCATGCTTAGCCCCGGTAAATTTTCGGCGCAGAGTCATTCGACCAGTGAGCTGTTACGCACTCTTTCAAGGATGGCTGCTTCTGAGCCAACCTCCTGGTTGTCTGTACATCTCCACATCCTTTTCCACTTAGCATGTATTTGGGGACCTTAGCTGATGGTCTGGGCTGTTTCCCTCTTGACCATGGACCTTATCACCCATGGTCTGACTGCCGTCCATGTCTTCATGACATTCGGAGTTTGATTATGCTCAGTACCTCGAGATGAGGCCATCACATATTCAGTGCTCTACCTTCATGCGACTTCCTGACGACGCTAGCCCTAAAGCTATTTCGGGGAGAACCAGCTATCTCCGGGTTCGTTTGGAATTTCACCCCTAGCCACAATTCATCCGCCAACGTTTCAACGGGGGTCGGTTCGGTCCTCCATCGGGTCTTACCCCGACTTCAACCTGATCATGGCTAGATCACCCGGTTTCGGGTCTATGACATGCAACTTTCGCCCTCTTCAGACTCGCTTTCGCTTCGGCTCCGCATCCCCTGCTTAACCTCGCTCCACATCATAACTCGCCGGCTCATTCTACAAAAGGCACGCCATCACCCATTAACGGGCTCTGACTTCTTGTAAGCATATGGTTTCAGGTTCTCTTTCACTCCCCTCCCGGGGTTCTTTTCACCTTTCCCTCACGGTACTGGTCCACTATCGCTCACCAGGGAGTATTTAGCCTTTCGAGATGGTCCTCGATCCTTCCGTCAGGATTCCTCGTGTCCCGACGTACTCAGGGCCTGCCTCGCCTTCCTCCACGACTTCGGATACGGGAGTTTCACCCTCTTCGCTGCGCCTTCCCCTGCGCTTCTCCTGTCATGTCAAATAGGCTTTATCGGCACCCCTATAACCCCATCATACGATGGTTTGGGCTCCTCCGCTTTCGCTCGCCACTACTTACGGAATCGTTCTTACTTTCCTTTCCTGCAGGTACTGAGATGTTTCAGTTCCCTGCGTATCGCCTCGATTCTTCATCGATGTCATCCTCATGGATGACGGGTTCCCCCATTCGGACATCGACGGGTCCTTGCATGCTTACTGCTCGCCGTCGCGTTTCGCCGTTTGCTGCGTCCTTCTTCGCCTCCTGGTGGCCAGGCATCCGCCATACGCTCTTCTTCGCTTAACCTAAAGTGTTCTCTTTTCGTGCTTTCTTAGTTTGCAACTAGATGATTTCGACCTTCTTCCTGATCTCTTTCATCTTTCGTTTCTTCGCTTTCTTGTAGAAAGTTTGCTGTTCAGTTTTCAATGTTCCTGCCTTGAATGCATCTCTACAGATACACTCAAAACCAAACAGTATCCACATCTTCTCTTCTCCCTAGAAAGGAGGTGATCCATCCCCACGTTCCCGTAGGGATACCTTGTTACGACTTCACCCCAATCATCAGTCCCACCTTAGACAGCTCCCTCCTTGCGGTTGGGCCACCGGCTTCGGGTGTTACCAACTCTCATGGTGTGACGGGCGGTGTGTACAAGGCCCGAGAACGTATTCACCGCGACATGCTGATTCGCGATTACTAGCGATTCCAGCTTCGTGCAGTCGAGTTGCAGACTGCAGTCCGAACTGTGAACGGGTTTCTGGGTTTCGCTCCACCTCGCGGCTTCGCCTCCCTCTGATCCGTCCATTGTAGCACGTGTGTAGCCCAGGTCATAAGGGGCATGATGATTTGACGTCATCCCCGCCTTCCTCCTCCTTGCAGAGGCAGTCTCGCCAGAGTCCCCAACCTAATGCTGGCAACTGGCAACAGGGGTTGCGCTCGTTGCGGGACTTAACCCAACATCTCACGACACGAGCTGACGACAACCATGCACCACCTGTGTGAGATATATCTATCTCCCTGTCTCCAGGGCCTTTATCTCCATGTCAAGACCTGGTAAGGTTCTTCGCGTTGCTTCGAATTAAACCACATGCTCCACCGCTTGTGCGGGCCCCCGTCAATTCCTTTGAGTTTCATTCTTGCGAACGTACTACTCAGGCGGAGTGCTTATTGCGTTAACTCCAGCACTGAGGTCTGACCCCCAACACTTAGCACTCATCGTTTACGGCGTGGACTACTAGGGTATCTAATCCTATTTGCTCCCCACGCTTTCGGGACTGAGCGTCAGCTGCACCCCAGACCGCCGCCTTCGCCACTGGTGTTCCTCCATATATCTACGCATTTCACCGCTACACATGGAATTCCGCGATCCTCTGATGCTCTCTAGCTGTGCGGTTTCCACGGCTTACCGAAGTTTAGCTCCGGTCTTTCACCGCAGACCTGCACTGCCGCCTGCTCCCTCTTTACGCCCAATGATTCCGGATAACGCTCGCCACCTACGTATTACCGCGGCTGCTGGCACGTAGTTAGCCGTGGCTTCCTCATGAAGTACCGTCACGCACATGGCATTCCCTCCATCTGCCGTTCTTCCTTCATAACAGAAGTTTACATCACGAATGACTTCTTCCTTCACGCGGCGTTGCTCGGTCAGGCTTTCGCCCATTGCCGAAAATTCCCTACTGCTGCCTCCCGTAGGAGTCTGGGCCGTGTCTCAGTCCCAGTGTGGCCGTCCACCCTCTCAGGCCGGCTACGCATCGTCGCCCTGGTGAGCCGTTACCTCACCAGCTGGCTAATGCGTCATAAGCCCATCCCTGTGCTATCCCGTGGGATATTTAACATAGTCGACATGCGTCCTCTATGCCTATGCGGTCTTAGCTGCCGTTTCCAGCAGTTATCCCCCTCACAGGGGCAGGTTGCTTATGTCTTACTCACCCGTTCGCCACTCAATGCCGAAGCATTGCGTCCGACTTGCATGTATTAGGCACGCCGCCAGCGTTCATCCTGAGCCAGGATCAAACTCTCCATTGTCCTTTTCTATCTTCAGACAATTTCATGTCTTCTTGACTCTT
>NZ_NFLJ01000070.1 GCF_002160865.1 Massiliimicrobium timonense | reverse complement strand
GGACTATATAGACAAGCAAATGGGAATGTAGTTAACTTCTTACTTAATGCGGATATTCTAGCCATAAGAAAAGAGGAAAGACCTGGTTTGGTCAATCCCCTCGCATACTATCTAAGATAAGTTGTATTAACATATAAATGTAGCGCCGTATACGAGACCCGTACGTACGGTGCAATGAGAGGGGCGAAGATTAATTTCTTCCCTCTACTCTATTGTATTGTATAATAATGTGATAATCGTTATAATACTTATATTAGCAAATACAGAAAGGAAGAATGAAAGATATGACAGAATTAGAAAAGATGAAACAGGGGTTATGGTATGATGCAAACTATGATGAAGAACTCGTTAAAAAAAGGTATCAGTGCTTTGATTTATGTCATGAATATAATTTAACAAAACCAAGTTGTTTTGAACAAAAGAATAAGATTATGGAACAGATTTTAGGTTATTTACCAAAGAGCTTAGAGATTGTTGCACCTTTTCAATGTGATTATGGAAAGCATATACAATTTGGTGAGTATGTTTTTGTCAATTATAATTGTTATTTTATGGATGGAGCTAAGATAACTATAGGCAATCACGTTTTTATTGGACCTTCATGTGGTTTCTATACTGCAAAACATCCACTTGATTATCAAAGACGTAATGATGGTCTTGAACAGGCATTACCGATTGTCGTTGGGGATAACTGCTGGTTTGGTGCGAATGTCAGTGTCATGCCGGGTGTTACGATTGGAAGTGGTTGCGTGATAGGAGCTGGAAGTATCGTTGTTAATGATATACCAGACAATTCAGTTGTTGCAGGAGTTCCAGCGAGAGTGATCAAAACAATAAATCAATGATAGATTAAGTAAGGAGAAAATTATGGAATTTGATATAAGTCAGTTAAAGTGGACAAGAGAACCTCAAAGCTATGATATAAAAGAGGATAAAATTGAAATGATTACAAAGCCATATACAGATTTATGGCAAAGGACTTATTATCATTTTAGAAATGATAATGCTCCTGTTTTACAGATGAAAACAAAAGAAAAATATTTTTCATTTGTAGTCAAAACTGAATTTGAGAGTCATCAGCGTTTTGATCAATGTGGCATTGTGATGTATTTGGATAGTGAAAATTGGTTAAAGGCTTCTATTGAATATGAAAATGAAGCATTTCAAAGATTAGGTAGTGTTGTAACAAATAATGGATATTCTGATTGGGCAACGATATCTATTCCAGCTTCTATAAAGTCTATGTGGTATCGTTTAAGCAGACGAGAAGATGATTTTTGTATAGAGTGTTCAAATGATGGTCAAGTCTTTCAACAAATGCGTATTTGTCATATGAATCAAGCTATAGATGAAATTCAATTTGGTATATATGCAGCAAGTCCAGAAAATTCATCATTCAAAGCGACATTTACTCATATGATGATGGGAGAATGTCAATGGCTGGCACATGATGGACAACAACCAGATGAAAAATAAAAAGATCACTTATGATGATCTTTTTGATGGTTATATTCATATTGACGTCTATTTTGTCGATCTTTGATAACAGAGTTTTCAAAGTGATAAATATAATGAATATTGTTTTCATAATCTTTCATAAAGATGAGCATATAGATATTATCTAATAAAAATGTCATAGATATTTTAGACGCAAAAGCCCCTTGTTTGATAATGTTATTTTCACCATGTTTTAAAATCACAGCATATTTACAAAGCTTGATTAAAGGTGAATTTTCATTAGAAGTCACTAAAATAACAGGAATATTCAAATGAATATTTTCAAATACCCAATTTTTAACTCTTGTACTCGTAGCGTTATTACTGATAATAAAAGCAATAGGATTTTTAGATGTTTTAAAACGATGGACATTTTCAAAACCTATTTGAGTATTGCAGTAGATTGGTAGCCTAAGTTTTTGACATTTCATAACAAAATCCTGAGCAATTAATAATGAAGAACCTACACCATATACTGTAATAGCATCAGAATGATACAATAAATGAGCAATATTTTTTAATTGTTGAATATCTAATGAATGATAAACATCATCAATAACTTGATGATACATTTGATAAAATCTTTTAGGAATATCTTCTTCTTTGATATTTTGTTCAAAAGGCATATTGATTTCAATGCGTTTTTCATTGAGAATTAAAGAATTGAGTTCTGAAGCGAATTTGATTTTAAAATCAGAATAACCTTTCACACCCAACTTTTTAGTTAATCTGACAATACACGAAGGAGATGTATAAGTGACTTTAGCTAATTCATCAACACTTAAATTAATAACTTCTTGAGGATTATTGAGTATAAAATCCATGACAGCTTGTTCATTGTGAGTAAATTTTTGACTTTCTTTTAATTTTTGAAATAATGACATGATAGACCTCTTAAAGAATGTTTATTTTGATTCCTTTTCATCTAGTTTTTTTAATTTCCATTGAATAAGACGTTGAGAAAGTTTTTGAGAACGTTTCTTTTGTTTTAAGTCAAAATCCTTTTTATAAGAAGCAAACAATTCATGAATTTTACCAGTAGGATCTTCAATAATATGAAAACCACTCACAATGCCTTCTTTTTGACCAATATCATTTGCATCAAAGGGAATATAGTAATAATAATCTTGTGTATCATCAATAACTTTTAATAATTGTTGATGAAATCCAATCACATAATAATTCTTTCCATCTGTTAAATCAGCATTTTTATCATGTCCAATAAATTGAACAATACCTATACAATCCACTTTTTCTTTTTCATTTGTTTCTAAATTAAGTCTTTCTACCTGCATCATATGCCTCCTGTTTATATTTATAAGAATATTTTATTCAAAAAGCATAATAAATACAATATAAAATGATAGAAAAGGTAATGTTTTTCTTTTGGAAAAGTTTGAATTTTGATATGATAAAAAAGGTGATAAGAATGTTTACAAAGGAACAGATTCAACAGTTTAATCCATTAGAAATGAAGATTTATGAGTATATCATTACCCATGAATTAGAATTCCCATATATGAGTATTCGTGAGTTAGCAGATGGTGTTTCAACATCTACAGCATCTATTTTACGTTTTTGTAAAAAGCTTGGATATGATGGCTTTAAAGAATTGAAATATGTCTTTAAAAATGAATTAAGAGAAAAAACACTTTTAAAAAAATATGATTTTGCTGAAATCATTCATTGTATCGAAAAGTTGGATAGTCCTTTTTATCGAGAAAAATTTAGTGAAGCCACGACAATGATTGGTAATGCAGATATATTGTTGTTTATTGGTATTGGTGATTCGGGAATTATGGCTGATTATGGAGCAAGATGTTTTACAAACTATGGGAAATTATCTGTTGCGATACATGATCCTTATACGAATATGACATTTTCTGGTGAAAAATGTGTGGTGATTGTTTTGTCAGTATCAGGAGAAACGGTGGAAACAATCAGCATGTTACATGGCTGTAAAGAAAGTGGATGTCATATTATAGGCATTAGTGCTACGGAAAATAATACATTATCAAGACTAAGTCATCTTATGATTCCTTATTATATCAATCGACATCGTATTAATGATAGAGAATTAACATCTCAAATACCGGCAATGTGTATTATTGAAAAGTTGGCAGGAATGACAATGGAAGTGTAACGTTTTGTTACAAAAATGTTATTTTTTGTTAAAAATGAATGAAAATGATGAATGGGGAAAACCCCTTTTTTTGCTTAGAGGGGTTTGTTATAATGCTGACGTAGATAAGAAACCGGTTTCAAATTATCTGTCAAAATTGAGATAAGGCAGGAAAAATTATGGACAAGTTACAGGCAACAATGGAAAAGTTCTTTGTTCCATTTGCTGCTAAAATCAATGGTCAAAGACATGTCGCTGCAGTGCGTGATGCATTTACATTATCATTCCCACTGACAATGGCAGGGTCAATGGTTTTATTGATTAACAATGTTTTATTAGATCCAAATGGATTCATTGCTAGTTTGCTTCATTTAGGAGATTTGATTCCTAATTTAGCTGAATATCAAGCAGTCCTCAATTCAGTTATTAACGGGACAACAAATATCTTAGCTGTTTTAATTGCTTTTTTAACAGCCTATCAATTAGCTGAAGAAATGGAAGGAGATAAAGTTTTATGTGGTGTAACATCTCTTTCTGCATATTTCATTTTGTATCCTGCTTCAAGAGCTTTTGCTGATGAATCTGGTGCAGGTTTAACAACAACTTATTTAGGAGCACAAGGTCTATTCGTTGCTTTATTTGTTGGTTTATTTGTTGCTGAAATTTTGACACGTTTAGGACGTAATTCTAAATTAAGAATTTCTATGCCAGCAATGGTTCCACCAGCTGTTTCTAAATCATTTAACTTATTAATTCCTATTATGATTGTACTTGGATTAACTGGTGTGATTAACTTTATTTTTGGTAAAATTACAGCTGATGGTATTCAAGTGCTTATTTATAATGCAATTCAGGCACCATTAACATCTTTAGGAAGTTCAATGGGAACAATATTAACATTTGTTGTGGTACAACAATTCTTATGGGTATTAGGTATTCATGGACCAAATACATTAAATGCATTGCGTTCTGTTATTTTCACAGAACAAGCCAATGCCAACTTAGCTTATGTTGCTGCCAATGGAACGGCATGGGGTGCCCCTTATCCAGTCAACTGGGGATCAATCAATGATGCATTTGGTAATACAGGTGGCTCAGGAGCAACTCTAGGTTTGATTATTGCGATGTTTATTGCTGGACGTAAAAATAAAGCACAATATCAAATTGCGAAGATGTCTTTAGCACCGGGATTATTTAACATCAATGAGCCAATTATTTTTGGTTTCCCACTTGTTATGAATCCTATGTATATGGTTCCATTTATTTTAGCACCAGTTGTATGTAATATTTTTGGGTGGTTCTGTGTTGAAGTGATTCAAATCATTCCACCGGTTGCTTATAGTGTAGCTTGGACAACACCGGGATTCTTGATTCCATTTTTAGGTTCGGGAGCAACAAGTATTATGGCACTCGTCATTGGATTTGTCTGTGTAGCTATTAGTACAGTCATTTATTTACCATTTGTTATGGCAAGTACAAGAGCAGCTGTTAAGGCAGAACAAGCTGGTGAAGGTGAATAAAGATGAAAGCTAGTTTTTTATGGGGCGGTGCAGTTGCCGCCCATCAAGTTGAAGGTGGATGGCGTGATGGTGGCAAAGGTATCAATGTATCAGATATTATGACTGTAGGTAGCCATGCCAGTCCAAGAAAGATTACACCTGTCATTGATGAAAATG
>NZ_NFLJ01000007.1 GCF_002160865.1 Massiliimicrobium timonense | reverse complement strand
GGACTATATAGACAAGCAAATGGGAATGTAGTTAACTTCTTACTTAATGCGGATATTCTAGCCATAAGAAAAGAGGAAAGACCTGGTTTGGTCAATCCCCTCGCATACTATCTAAGATAGGTTGTATTAACATATAAATGTAGCGCCGTATACGAGACCCGTACGTACGGTGCAATGAGAGGGGCGAAGATTAATTTCTTCCCTCTACTCTATTTTTAGGATCTTTTACAATTTCAGCAATTGATGTGACAGCTCCTGCCATTCCTTGTAAATCAGTTGGAATAATAATCTTTGTTGATTCACCTTTTGCTAAGTTTTCTAATGCTTTAAATCCTTCTAATGTAATATATGCCTGTTGAGGTTGAGAACTATTAATATATTCAATACCTTTTGCCTGTGCTTCATAAACAAGTCTTAAGGCTTCAGCTTCCCCTTCAGCACGTGCAATTTGTGCTTCTTTTTCAGCTGTTGCTTCAAGAATCATAGATTCCTTTTTACCTTCAGCAGTCAAGATAGCCGCTGTCTTTTTACCTTCGGCCTGTAAGATAGCTTCACGTCTTTCACGTTCAGCACGCATTTGTTTTTCCATAGCTTCTTGAATATCACGTGGTGGAATGATGTTTTTCACTTCAACACGATGAATTTTAATACCCCAAGGATCAGTCGCTTCATCTAAGATAGAACGCATTCTTGAATTAATGATATCTCTTGAAGTTAATGTTTCATCAAGTTCTAGATCACCAATAATATTACGTAAAGTTGTAGCAGTCAGTGTTTCAATAGCATTTAATGGTCTGACAACACCATAAGTAAATAGTTTAGGATCAGTAATTTGAAAATAGACAACAGTATCAATTTGCATTGTGACATTGTCTTTTGTAATAACAGGTTGTGGTGCAAAATCCAGAACCTGTTCTTTTAAAGACACTTTATTAGCAATACGATCTAATAATGGAATCATAATATGCAATCCTACTGTACAAGTACGATTATAAGCCCCAATTCTTTCTACAACGTAAGCATAAGATTGAGGTATGATACGAATTGTTTTGGCAATAATTACAACAATCAATATTAATAGTAAAATAATCCATAAATAATTAAAAATACTATCTAACATGAAATATCCTCTCCTTTATCTAATTTTTTCACAACGACATGAGAACCTTCAATAGACACAACTTCAGCATATTCACCTGCTGGAATTGTCACATTATTGAGGCTTGTAGCTGCCCAAAGATTTCCCATCACTTTGACTTCACCTTTTTGATCGGCCGTAATGACTTCTGTCACAAGACAGTGTTTTCCAATTATTCTATCCAAATTTGTTTTGACTGTGTTTCCTCTTAAATATTTTTTAGCCAGAGGTCTGGTAACGAGAATACAGATGATGGAAATAGCTGCAAATACAATGACCTGAACTACTTCATGAATGCCTAAAAAATCACAAATCAAAGCACCGATAGCCCCAATTCCAAACCAGATACTGACCAGATCAATTGTTATGGCTTCTACAATCACTGCAATGACAAGAACAATTGTCCAAATAAGTGTTGTTGACATGGTTCGCATTCTCCTTTCAATTATAATTGAATAATCATCATAGTATGAACAATATCATAAGTTGCCTTTAACTTATAACACTGTTGTTTTGAAAAATCTAAACCAAATTCTTCACTGAGGTCTAATACAAATGATTTGTTAGAAATTCTTCCATAACTTTTTCCAAGTGAAATACGATGCAATTGACTCTTTGGGTAAATATTTTCATCAATTTCCTGCTTTGTTACAGGCTTAATACCAATTTGCCTTGCTTCTCTATCAATCCCTAAAAGCACATAATTGACGTCTTCAAAATGAACACATGCTGCTTTATTTAAAGTTAAGTTTGTTTCATAAATGGTAACAGTCATAGTTGCTATATCATTTGTTGACCATTCAAAGTTCATTCATATCCTCCTCCTTAACATTATTATATTATTAAAATTATTTTTTTGCAACAAAATTAAAGAAAAGTTTTTATTCGATAGTATACAATCTTTAAGGAATAGTTTATAATACAAGATGAAGGAGAAAAGAATGAAGAAGAAAATATTATTTATATTATCAATGATGTTATTATGGGGGTGTCAAAATGACAGACCTTCCATTCAAAAAATAACATTATCTCAACCTGTCACAATGCTTTATTTTTATATTGAAACATGCTCAGAATGTCAATCATTTAAGGAAACAGCCATTCCTTATCTTGAAGAAACATTTGGTGATTCTTTGACAATTCAACAATATGATTTAGATGATGACACAACACAAGCTGTTTATGAAGATGTGATTGATCAGTTATATCAATTTGATCAGTCCCTTTATGGAATGGGACCGATGTATGCGATAGAAGGATATTTTGCAAAAGTAGGATATACTTCAGGCGATGAAACATATATTGTTGACGATATTCAAAAGGCTGTTGAAGGAAAGGCTTTAAGTGATGAGTTAAGTGGATTACGTTTTTCTTATTTCAATCATTAATGAAAAAGTTATTACTTGTATTTTTTATTTTTCTCAGTGGCTGTCAAAGACATCCACAATATTATCTGTATGTTTATTATGCGAAAACATGTCCACATTGTCGTTCATTTATACAAGTTGTGATTCCTGAATTAGAAGCAGCATATGGAAATCGAATGGATATTATTCAAATGGATATTGATGAAGAATCTTCATTAGAGGCTTATGCGAAAACATGTCATTTATTAGAAGATTATGTTGTTAATGATCAATCGGGAAGTGTTCCATTTATTGTTTTAGATGGTTATTTTGCTTTGGTTGGCTATCAAATGGGAGAAGATCAGATGTTTTTAACAATGGTTCAACAAGCTTTAGCAGGTGAAGAATTATCAGTTGGTAATCATGAAGTATATTTTTTTAAAGAAGGTCAGACATTTCACGAAGGAGGATGATTTTGATGTCAACACCACATAATCAAGCACAAAAAGGAGAAATTGCAAAAACAGTCTTAATGCCTGGAGATCCTTTACGTGCAAAATTTTTAGCAGAACATTATTTGGAAGATGTTCATCAATTTAATGCTGTGAGAAATATGTTTGGATATACAGGATATTATCATGGTAAACAAGTATCTATTATGGGTTCAGGAATGGGACAGCCATCTATCGGTATTTATTCACATGAACTTTTTACACAATATGATGTAGAAGCCATTATTCGTATTGGTTCATGTGGTTCTTTACAAAAAGATGTTCATTTAAGAGATATTATTATTGTACAGGGTTCTTGTACGGATAGTAATTTTGCTCATCAGTTTGAACTGCCTGGAACTTATTCAGCGATTAGTTCCTATGATTTATTAGAAAAAGCTGTTGAACAGGCTAAGTTGAAAAATGCGACATATCATGTTGGAAATGTGATTGCTTCAGATATTTTCTATCATGCAGATCAAGATTCTGGTAAGAAATGGGCATCTATGGGATGTCTAGGTGTCGAAATGGAATCTTATGCTTTATTTGCGACAGCAGCTTATTTAGGAAAAAAAGCTCTTACATTGCTGACTGTTTCTGATTCTTTAGTGACACAAGAAGAAACAACAGCTAAAGAAAGAGAACAAACTTTTACAACAATGATGGAAATCGCATTGGAGATTGCTTAATGCTGCAGCGTGTTGCTCTGTATGATTTTGATAATACGATTGCTTCTGGTGATTCGATTGTCCGTTTGTTAAAATATGATTTAAAAAAGCATCCCATCCATTGTTTTTATTTCTTTAAGGTTGCTTTCTACTATGGATTATATTTACTTCATGTGGTCAGTTTTGAAAAAGCCAAATCAGCTCTATTATTTCCTTTAGATTATATGACGGATGCACAGCTAAAAACATTCTATCAACAGGAAGTTATTCCTAGTTATTATTCACATATAGTTAAACAAATGGAGCAGGAAAAACATCAAGGATATGTTGTGATTATATGTACAGCTTCATGTGAAGCTTATATGCAATATCAGCAATTACCTTGTGATGTTTTGTTAGGCACAAAAACAAAACATGGCACAAGTCAGATAGTTGGTTTAAACTGTAAAGGTCAAGAAAAAGTTCCACGTATCCTCAATTATTTAAAATCAAAGAACATGGAAATAGATTTTGAACATTCTATTGCTTATTCTGATTCCACATCAGATTTACCGATGTTATCGTTAGTCAAAAATCGTAAAAGAATTGCTTTAAAAACTGGACAAGTGAGTGATTTTCAATAAAAAAGACTGAACGAATAAAAAGTCATAAGGCTATTTGTTCGTTACAGTCTTTTTTTACTGATCTAAATCAGTAAATAATAACATAATATTAATAATACCAGCAATACCAACAATCATATAAATAATGGCACTTAAAAGGGCATCGCCAAAAATAGCTTCCACTAAATTAAAATTAAAGAGGCCTATGAGTCCCCAGTTGATTGCACCAATAATGGTAAAAACTAAAGCAATTTTCTGTATCATATTCATTTATCTATCCTCCTAATGATATTATAACCAAGACTTTCAACTTTATTCATAAAAAAATAGTCACATCATAAAATGTGATGAGGAGGAAGAATTATGAATAAAAAAGTCATTTTAACAATCATCATTGTTGTTGCGGTGATTGTTGTAGGTACTGGGATATTTTTCTTTAAGTCATCATCACTTGATGATTTAATTAAAGAAGCCAGTAAGTGTCAAAGCTATCAATTGATTGGAAATATGGAAATGTTAGAAAATGATGAATTAAAATCATATCAAGTCACATCTACTTATGCACACATTGATGAAAAACATTATTATAAGGTTGAACTTTATGATAAATCCTTAAATCAGTCACAAGTCATTGTCAGAAATGATGAAGGTGTTTTTGTTTTAACACCCTCATTAAATCAAGCTTTTCAATTTCAAAGTGAATGGCCTGATAATTCACCAAAGCCTTACATCTATCAGTCTTTAATTACATTTTTAAAAGATAATTCATCAGAAAAAGTGAAAGACGGTTATTTGGTACAAGGGGCAATGACTTATGAAAATGATGGGCGTGTAAAAAGTCAGGAAGTTAAATTTGATAAAGATTTGAAACCTGTTTATATTAGTGTCTTTGATCAGGATGGGGTTGAAGTGATTAAGGTAGAAGTAACTTCATTTGAAATGAATCAAGAGATGAAAAAGGATGATTTTTTACAACAGAATATTATGAAAACGGCTAAAACACAATATCCTGATAGTGTAGCAGCTTCTTTACCACTTTATCCGGTTTCTTTGATGGGGTCTACACTAGAAAATGAAAAAGTTTCAACAATTGATGATGAAATCAATCATATCTTAAAATTTACAGGTGATAAATCTTTTACGATTATTGAAAAAACCTCAAAAGATAATGACGATTTTCAAACTGAAACGATTGATGGACATATGATTGATATGATTGATGGTGTGGCTTTTGAAAATGATCAACAGATGACATACATTTCTTCGGGGGTTGTTTGTTCACTTTATTCCAATGATTTAACAACACAAGAAAAATTGGCTGTTTTATCAAGTATGCAGTCATCACAGGTGAAATAGGGGAAAACCCTATTTTTTCTTGAAAAAAAAGAGATGATGGATTATACTAAAGCATTGAAAAGGGGTGGAAATGTGACACATTATCGTGATACTTATGCCTGTATTCGTTTAGATTATATACAAGATAATGTTGAAACATTATATCAAAAAGTTCATAAACCATTCATGGCTATTATTAAAGCCAATGCTTATGGACATGGTTATCAACAGGTTGCGAATGTTTTAAAAGATAATCCACATATTTCAATGTTTGGTGTAGCTACATTGAAAGAAGCTATTGATTTAAGAAATATTGGGATTCAACAAGATATCCTTGTTTTAGGAGCGATTCCTATTGAAGATTTGGATTTGGTTATTCGTTATGATATTACATTATCTTTGTTTTCAAAAGATTATATGGATGAAATTCAAAGATTATATCATCACCATCAACCAGTGAAAGTGCATATTAAGATTGATACGGGAATGAATCGTATAGGTATTAAATCAAAAAAGGAATTTGAAGATATTTTATCTCATTGTCAAAATTCTATTTTTCAGGTAGATGGTGTTTTTACACATTTTGCGACAGCTGATGATCCTTTACAAAAAGAAGCTTATCATCGTCAAATCGAGATGTTCTATGATGTGATTGGCAATCATACATTTCGATATATTCATTGTCAAAATTCAGCTGCCATGATGTATCATCATGACGAACGCTCTAATTTAGGACGCATTGGTATTGCGATGTATGGGATTGATCCATCAGGTGAAGAATGTGACGAATTAAAACAGGTGATGTCTTTATATACTCGTGTAGCCATGATTAAAAAAGTCAAAAAAGGTGAACGTATTGGTTATGGACATACTTATACTGCTTTAGAAGATGAATATATTGCGACATTGCCAATTGGATATGCTGATGGATTGATTCGTGCGAATCAAGGTAGACAAGTCTATATTGCAGGGCATTATTATCCAATTGTTGGAAGAATCTGTATGGATCAGATGATGGTTAAAGTTGATGAAAATGTTCATCTGCATGATCGTGTGGAAATCTTTGGTGAACATATATCATTAGCACGTATGGCTAAGGAATTATCAACGATTCCTTATGAAATTGTTTGTTTAGTTAGTGAACGTGTAGAAAGAATTTATCAAAAGTAAAAAAATCCCAAGTTGGGATTTTTTATTTGAAATTTTCTTTGATGAAATCATATAAAGAATAATATTGATTATAACCTTCTTTTTTAGCAACTACTTTTCCATCTTTAATGACAAAAGTTGCAGGATAACTGACATTTGTATCAAATGTTTTTTCTACATAACTATCAATATCTTTAATTTCAGATGTATCTAAATAATAGAAAGGTGTTGAACGATTTTTTGTTGTATAAGTTGTCATGATTTCCTGATAGCTCATCATTGTTGAGTCAGTAGAATCACCTAAAACAACAACAAAATCTTCTTGATCTTTCATCATTTGAGTTAATCGACTTTCAGATATGGTTTTATAATCTTTAAATGTTGCCTGACGGTATATAAAGAGTCCTAAGAATATCAACAGTACGAGTCCAAAGACACTGATTTCTTTAGCAAACTTTTTAATAAAATTCATATTTTGATGCCTCCTAATGCACATATTCTAACAAATTTCAAGTCATATGACAATAAGAATATTGTGTGAATGTTTGGGCTTGTTTAGACGAACTGTTTCTTTTATAATAAAAATAGAGGTGGAATACATGAATGAACACGATTCAACACGTTATTTGTTTGCACAAAGTATTAAAGATTTAATGGCGAAACAATCATTAGATAAAATGACAGTCACTGATATTGTGAAACATAGTGGCATGACAAGGCAGACTTTCTATCGTTATTTTAAAGATAAATATGATCTGGTTAACTGGTATTTTGAAAAACTGGCAGATAAGTCATTTCGTCAGATTGGTAATTCTTCAACTTTACGGGAAGGATTAATCAAGAAATTTACTTTTTTATTGAATGATAAAATCTTTTTTATACAAGCTTTTCAATCAAAAGATTATAATAATATTGAAAATTATGATTATCAATGTATTTTAGAGTTTTATCAAAATATTATTCGTAAAAAAATAGGACCAATTCCTGATGACATCATGTTCTTATTAGAAATGTATTGTCATGGTTCTATTACAATGACAGTGCAATGGGCAGTATCTGGAATGAAGAAGACACCGGAAGACATGGCAGATTTATTAATTGCGGCTTTGCCACCTCAATTAGAACAACTTTTATCTGATCTTTAATGAGATATTGAAAAAAGCTCACATCAAACAGATTGTTTGGATGAGCTTTCTTTTTTATATGATTCCTATAACTTTTTTTCAAGCATTGTGCTGATAGTAATGAGTATAAAGGGCTGAATTGTGATGATTAGACCAGTTATAATGGCTGGAATGATGTAATCAAGACAAATAAATATAATGGTTGCGAAAGCTAATAATGTGGTATTAACCATATTTGTGATATTTCCTGTTTTTTCTTTGATCATGATATGACGTTCGTCCATGACATTGATTTTATAATCATTATCATTTTTCATCATCTTGTTGTGTAATATTTGAACATGAGAAACGCTAAAAATAACACTAAACAATACAGCGAGTCCAATGTCAACCATTTGAGGAAAATCCGTTAATAGAATAATAAGAATTAATAATATTGAAATGATATAACCAATGTACCAAATTTGATATTTATTTTTCATTTGTATCTTCTTTCCTTTTTAAAAATATTTATAGAATATTTATACTATTCAAAAGTGTTTATGGTATAGCCATAGTCTTAGGATAAAATATATTTGACAAACAATAAAAAAACCAAGCAAGATAAAAAGGCTATTAAACTTATAATATGAAAGAAAGCAAGTAAAGTGATAGATATAGTATAAAGCCACATCATCAATTCGTAAGCTCTGGCTTTAGCTAAATGATCTAACCATATGTTTCTTTCGCCTTTTTTTCTCTATTGTTATATTTTTGAGTTCATTTCTTTCTTCTTGAGATAACAGTTCTTCATATTTCATTTTTGTTCCTCCTCATAGATAAAGATATCTTCAATATGCATGTTGAAATATCTTGCAATTTTAAAAGCTAAGAGAATAGAGGGGTTGTATCGTCCGTTTTCTAACGAGCCTATTGTCTGACGAGATACTTCTAGTGCTGCAGCTAAATCTTCTTGCTTGATACCTTTTTGTTTTCGTAATTCTTCTAATCTGTTTTTCAAAATATTCCTCTTTTCTATGGAAAGCAAACTTTCCATACTTTTATTATAGCAGAGTAATCTTGTATGTCAAGCTAACTTTCCATTTGCTTTTATGAATGATAAAATGAGAAAGATATAAAATGTGACAGATAGGGGAATTTGTCACTTGTTTTTATTTTCACAAGAATGCTAAAATAAAGACAGTTCAAAAAGGAGATGTAATAAAAATGGCAAACAGATTTGTATTAAATGAAACAAGTTATCATGGAAAAGGAGCAATCAATGAAATTGTTACTGAAGCAAAAGCAAGAGGTTTTCAAAAAGCATTGGTTTGTTCTGATCCAGACTTAATTCAATTTGGAGTGACAAAAAAAGTAACGGATTTATTAGATGAAGCAGGATTAGTTTATGAAATCTATTCAGATATTAAAGCCAATCCAACAATTGAAAATGTACAACATGGTGTAGAAGCATTGCATAATGCAAAAGCTGATTATATTATTGCTATTGGTGGTGGATCATCAATGGATACAGCAAAAGCGATTGGTATTATTGATCGTAATCCAGAATTTTCAGATGTCAGAAGTTTGGAAGGTGTGGCTGATACGAAAAATCCTTGTACACCAATCTTTGCCGTTCCTACAACTGCTGGTACAGCTGCTGAAGTCACTATCAACTATGTTATTACTGATGCACAAAAAGATAGAAAAATGGTATGTGTCGATGTTCATGATATCCCAGTTGTTGCATTTGTTGATCCAGATATGATGGCTTCAATGCCTAAAGGTTTAACTGCTGCAACAGGTATGGATGCTTTAACTCATGCGATTGAAGGATATATCACTAAAGGGGCATGGGAAATGAGTGATATGTTCCATTTAAAAGCAATTGAAATCATTGCGAAAAACTTAAGAGGGGCTGTTGAAAATACACCAGAAGGTAGAGAAGGTATGGCTTTAGGTCAATATATTGCTGGTATGGGATTCTCTAATGTTGGTTTAGGTTTGGTTCACAGTATGGCTCATCCTCTAGGAGCATTATATGATACACCTCATGGTGTGGCTAATGCGATTATTTTACCTACAGTTATGGAATACAATGCACCATATACTGGAGAAAAATATAAAGATATTGCTCAGGCTATGGGTGTTGATACAACAGGTATGAATCAAGATGAATATCGTCAAGCTGCAATTGATGCAGTCAAACAATTATCTAAAGATGTTGGTATTCCAGCTGATTTAAAAGATATTGTGAAAGCTGAAGATTTGGATTTCTTAAGCGAAAGTGCATTGGCTGATGCATGTTGTCCAGGAAATCCTCGTGATACAAGTGTTGAAGAAATCAAAGCTTTATATCAATCATTATTATAATAAATTATTCAGTACATCTATCATAGGTGTACTTTTTTTGTTATAATAAAAAACGTGGAGTGTGAATGTGCATATGGAAATCATTAATCAGACATTGATTATGTCATTTTTAGGGATTATTGCAAGTAGTAGTATTGTTTTTCCTATTTTGTTTCTTGTGCAAAGAAAAAAACAACATCAAGAATGGATGAACTTCATGCAAAAGAAAAATAATAAAGATTGATAGGGACAAAAGGGAAGTTTGACAATTTGATTATTTTATAGTAATATTTAGGAAATTTATGTGATAAAAAGGAGATATGTTAGAAAATGGACTCGAGTCAGATAGCTATGATTTTTGCTTTTATTGTGCTTATATCTTTATCTGCTCTTTTTTCAATGAGTGAAACAGCATTTATGTCTATTAATAAAATAAGAGTAAAAACATTGGCAGAAGAAAATAATAAGAAAGCCATTCTTATTCAATCATTATTAGAAAATCAGACACGTTTATTAAGTTCAGTACTGGTTGGAAATAATCTGGTTAATATTGCGGCTTCTTCATTGACAACGTCTTTTGTGATTAGTTTACTGGGAAATGATGGAACCGGTGTTGCTATAGCAACTGGGGTTGTCACATTGGTTATTTTGATTTTTGGTGAAATTACACCTAAATCTTTAGCAACGCAAAATGCAGAATCTATTGCATTTGGAGTATGTCGTTTTATTAAGTTGATTATTATTATTTTTACTCCTGTAGTCGCTGTTTTAAATGTTGTTTCTGGCTTTTTTGTTCGTTTGTTTGGGGGCGATGCCAATAAAGGTCCAACCATGACAGAAGAAGATTTAAAAACGATTGTGACAGTATCACATGAAGAAGGGGTATTGGAAGATGAAGAAAAAGAAATGATTCATAATGTTTTTGAATTTGGTGATACTGAAATTAAGGAAGTTATGACTCCAAGAATTCATGTGGAAAGTATTTCTTCAGATACAACTTATGATGAAGTGATTGCAGCATTCAGAGAATCACAATTTTCCAGAATGCCGGTTCATAATGATTCATATGATGAAATTATAGGGGTTCTTTATATTAAAGATTTATTTTTATATGATATTAATCGCATTGATTTCGATGTAACAAAAATCATGCGTGATACATATTTTGTTTATGAATTTAATCAAATTTCAGATGTTTTTGAAGCTATGCGTAAAGATCATATTTCTCTGGCTGTTGTTTTAGATGAATATGGAGTGATGAGTGGTATTGTGACTTTAGAAGATATTGTAGAAGAAATTGTTGGAGAAATTGATGATGAATATGATGAGTTTGAACAGTCTATTGTAAATTTAGGTCATGGTGAATTTTTGATTGATGGAAGTTTAAATATTGATGAAGTTAATGATGTCTGTGAAACAAATTTTGATTCAGAAGATTTTGAATCAATAGGTGGACTGGTTTTGGGAGAATGTAATGGAAGTCCTGAAATGAATCAGACGATTATAATTGATAATGTTGAAATGACAATTAAAGAAATTGATAAAAATAGGATTGTATTGTTGCATTTAAAAAAGATTTTAGAAGATGAGGAAAAGAAAGGAGAGGAAAAGCAGGATTAATGTTTTTCCTTTCTTATTGGTGGAGGATCAAATGAGAGAATTCTATGAGCGCTGTACAATTATATATGATGACTATCGCACTGCTATACCACCATATGCTGCTGCCGCATTATCATTTTATTTATTGTTGTTGTTAATTCCGGCTTTTACATTAATTGCGATAGGAACATCACTTTTTAATATTGATATGACTGTACTCCAAAATATTATAGAGCAGTTTGTTGTTAAGGAATATGCACAGATGTTGATTGAAATATTGGAATCACGTTCTTTTAATACAGTTGCCTTAGTGACAATTCTGGTATCTATATATACAGTTTCAAGAGGTATTGGCAATATTTATGAAATCAGTAAACGTATGTATCAACCTGAAACTGAAGAAAGTATCTTAGGGTTTTATGTTTATACGATTAAGATCACTATTTATTTATTATTGTTGTTGATTGGAGTTATTGCGATTACTGCGATTGGACCGTTAGCTTATATTTTTAACTTTTTATATTCCTATGCAGGAATCCGTCATATTTTGTTGTATGTTTTAATCTGTTTTTGTTTAACTGGCATTTATATGATTGTACCCAGAATGAAAATTCATTATAGTGATGCTTTTCAAGGAGCATTGATTGCTAGTGTCTTATTATTGATTTTGTACTATGCGTTAAGTTTTTATCTTCAGATTGCGGATTATCAATCTGTATATGGACCTTTAGCTTCCATTGTCATTGTTTTGTTTGTTTTTAACTGGACTGCCGAGTTTTTCTATGTTGGCATGTATATCACAAATATATTATATTTCAGGAGGATCTCTGATGAGAAAAGAAAGAGTAGAAATAAAGAAATTGGGAATTAATGGGGAAGGAATTGGATATATACATAAGAAAATATGTTTTATTCAAGATGCTTTGCCAGGTGAAATTGTTGATGTGGAGATTGTACAGGAAACACGTCAATTTTTAAAAGGTGTAGTTAAGAAATACATTGAAAAATCAAAGTATCGTCAACCATCCTTTTGTAAGGAATATAAAAATTGTCAAGGTTGTGCTTTAACAACATTAGACTATAGTCAACATTTGAATTTTAAAAAAGGTTTATTAAAAGATGCTTTAAAAAAATATACTCATTTTGATGTTGAGCACTTACCTATTCAAAAGACTATAAAAGCACCCTTGACACAACATTATCGTCAAGTTGTATCATTGCCTATGACTTACTTTAAAGGAAAAATTTATGCTGGTATTTTTCAACGTGAAACAAAGTATTTAACTTTAATGAATGAATGTGCCATGCAAGATCAGACAATCAATACAAGTATTCAACAAATTGAAGATATTTTACATCTTCATCAAGTGAGAGATTACAATGATAAAGTGAAAAAGGGATTGCGTTTTATGCGTATCCGTCATATTGATGGACAATTACAAGTTTTATTTGTGACGGGGCAGGATGGTTTGAAACCAGAAGTGATTGAAGCTGTTAGTCAAATACCACAAGTCAAAAGTGTCTGGTATACAATCAATACAACACGTTATCAACAATTTGAAATGCAGGGTTATAAAAAGGTTTATGGTCAATCTTATTTACCTTTTGAATGTTTTGGTCAAAAATATCTTTATTCTGTTAAATCTGAATTTCCAGTTTACCCAGAAATGGAGAAAAGAAAACTGGAGTTGATACGTTCCTTATTGGATGATGATTCAAAGATTTTATCTTTAAATTGTGGGATAGGTTTATTAGAACTTTCATTAAAACAGAATATTGTTGCTGTGGATGAAAAGAATTATCACATCAAAGATGCAAAAGATAATGCGAAGTTTTTAGGAAGGACACATGTTCAATGGATTTGTCAAGATGTTCATGAAGCTGTTATTCATCAATGTAAAAAACAACATTTTGATGAAGTCATTGTAAGAACTTCTCAATTAAGTGATGCGATGAAGCAAAGTTTTATATTATCGAAAGTTAAACATATTATCTATGTCAGCGATCATCCTTCTGCTTTAGCAAAAGATTTAGAGGAATTGGATAAATATTATCGAATTGACAAGATGGTTCCATTAGATACATATCCATATTCTGCCAAATTTGATACAATTGTGAGTTTAGTTCGAAAATAGTTTCTCAAAAGAGGAACTTTTTTTGTGAACATTTTGTGAACATCAACGACAATTCTATTTTCAAACGTATAAAAAAATGCTATACTATATGAGTATTTTAAAGATATGGAGGGATATAATGTCTATTTTATCTGGAAAAGGAAAAGTCAAATTAGATGGACAAAAAGGCTTAACTAAAGATAAACCTATTTTGACTATCGATACACCTGACGTTATTTATGTTCCCCTTGTTTTAGGAGTTGCAACAGATTTTGATGTTCATGTCAAAGAAGGAGATCATGTCTGTATTGGAACAAAATTAGCGACTCGTAAGAGTATGTATGTTCCAATTTATTCTCCAGTTTCTGGAACAGTGAAGGGAATAGAAAAACGTATGCATGCTTCAAAGCGTTTACAAAATCATATTGTGATTGAAAATGATCATAAAGATGAAAGAGTAAAAGCATATGAAGTTGCTGATCCTGATCATATGAGTCAGGAAGATGTGATTAAAGCCATTAAGGAATTGGGAATCGTTGGATTAGGTGGTTCAGGATTTCCAACATATATGAAATATGAAAATGTTCAGAATATTGAAACAATTTTGATTAATGGTGTAGAATGTGAACCATTCTTAACAAGTGACCATGTGGCGATGAAAAGAGATATTAAAGCTTTGTTTGATGGAGCACATTATATGATCAAAGCAGCTGGTGCTAAAAAAGCAATTATTGCGATTAAAGAACACAAACCTGATTTGATGGAATTGTTAGTTGAAGAAGCTAAGAATTATGATAACATCGAACCACGTGAAGTGCCTGATCGTTATCCAATGGGATGGGAAAGAGTTCTGGTACGTACTGTCTTTAAAAAAGAATATGATCGTTTACCAGCTGAAATTGGTGTCATTGTCAATAACTCATCAACAGCCATTGCTCTTTCTAAAGGAATTCGTAATGGTGAAGCGATTACTCGCCGTGTTGTGACATTTTCTGGTAATGGATTAAAGAATCCACAGAATGTAGATGTTGCGATTGGAACACCTGTCAATTATATTGTTGAAAAAATTGGTGGATATATTGATGATGACTGTGATGGTTTCTTAGTTGGTGGTGGACCAATGATGGGAAAATCAGTTATGAATGATACTTTTGTGATTTATTCTCATAACAATGCTATCACTGTTATGAAAAAAGAAAATATTCAACCATTACCATGTTTAAAATGTGGTGAATGTACATTACACTGCCCAATGCATTTACAGCCAGTACGTATTATGCAGGCAGAAAAGGCAGCAAATGTAGAATTGATTGAAAAATTAGATACTGGTCGTTGTGTAGAATGCGGTATGTGTACATACATCTGTCCAAGTAAGATTGAAGTGACAGATATGGTTGCTAAGGCAAAACGTCGTATGCAACTGGCACAAAGAAAAAAGAATGCGTAGGGGGAGGCTGAAAACGGATGAAGATTACTTTACAAAGAACATCACCAAATTATCGTCAAAAACTCTCTACACATCGTATTATGAGAGAATTAACGATTGCTTTATTGGTGCTTGTTGGTTATTCTTTATATTATTATTACTATAACTATACAACAAATGATCCATTAATTCATGTTGCTTTGATGTATGTTGTTTCTATTGTTGTTGCTTTAGCAACAGAAGTTGTCTGGGCATTGATTCATAAAGAAAATGCCTTAACATATTTGAAAAATAGTTTTGCATGGGTTACAGCAATTATCTTTACATTAACATTACCTGCTGGAACACCATTATATGTGACAGCTATTGGTTCATTTATTGCAATTTTCTTTGGAAAACTTGTATATGGTGGTTTTGGACACAATATCTTTAACCCTGCTTTAGTAGGACGTGTTGTTGTTCATTTGGCTTTTGGAGCACAGCTTGTTGCTAATATTCCTGACACTGTCAATGGAATTGATATGGCTACAAAAGCAACACCGATTACGATGTTATCTGGAACATCTTGGTTAGGAGGAGATACTTTCTCTTATACTTTGATGGATTTATTTACAGGAAATCATGCTGGAGCATTAGGTGAAACTTGTATTGTTTTAATTTTAGTTTTAGGTATTGTTCTTGCTGCCAGAAAGGTTTTCGATGCCAGAATTCCTGTAGCATATATGGGAACAATCTTAGTTTTAAGTGAAGTTTTTGCATTAGTAAATGGATTAGATCCAATCACTTATCCATTGATTCATTTCTGTTTAGGTGGAGCTATGTTTGGTGCTGTCTTTATGGCAACTGATCCGGTGACATCACCTTCGAGTCCACTTGGAAAAATTATTTATGGTATCTGTTTAGGATTTTTAACAATGATTATTCGTTTAAAAGCGAATTATCCTGAAGGTGTATTATTCTCAATCTTAATGATGAATATGTTAACACCATTAATTGATTCATTTGTTTTAGGTAGAACGGATCAAAATATTGGAAAACAATGGGCATCTATTGGTATTAGCTTAGTAGTTGCGATTGCATGTGTATTTGGTATCAGTACTGGTATTAAAAATGATGTGGCTGCGGCTGAACAGGAAGCCATCGAAGCTCAAAAAGCAAAAGAGGAAGAAGAAAAGAAAAAGGCTGAAGAAGAAGCCAATAAAGTACAATGGACATATCTCGAAACAACTGATGATGGATATGTGATGCAGGTCAGTGGATTTGGTGGAGAAGCTAATCCAATGAAAGTCGCTGTTAAGATTGATGGAGAAACAGTTGAATCTGTAAAAGTGCTTGAATATCCTGGAGAAACAGCTGGATTTGGTAAAGATTTAATTGAATCTGGAAGTGGTGGAAGTTTAAATGACAAAGCGAAAACATTCTATGATCAAGTTTTAAATGGAAGCCTTTCTACAAGTGATGTAGATGGAATTGATACATCTACAGGAGCAACAATGACAGCAAAAGGAATTGTCAATGCTATAAAAGGTGCGATTGAACAAGCTCAAAAAGCTCCAGTTGTAGATGGTGATACTTATACATATACTTTAACTGCAAAAGGATTTGGTGGAGATGCCAACCCAATGACTGTTAAGGTTTCTGTAGATAAAGCCAAACAAACTGTGACAAAGGTTGAAGTTGTTGAATATCCTGGAGAAACAGCTGGATTTGGTAAAGATTTAATTGAATCTGGAAGTGGTGGAAGCTTGAATGATAAAGCAAAAGCATTCCATGATGATGTTTTAAATGGTGAAACAAGCTGGGATGACGTGTCTGGAATAGATACATCTACTGGTGCGACAGTCACAACAACTGGAATTGTCAATGCGATTCAAGAAGCCATTGATCAAACAAAATAGGAGGGAAATAAGATGAAAAAGATTTTAAAATTAACTGTTTTCCTTGCAATTGTTGCTGGTTTAGCTGGAGGAGCTTTATCATTTGTCAATGGCATGACTGATCCCATTATTCAAGAACAGAAAATTGCCAGTGTAAAGGAAAATTTAGTAAAGATTTATACAAGTGGTGAAGAATTTAAGGCTTTAGATGTTTCATTATCTGATTATGATGCATTATCTGCTGTTTATGAAGCAGATAAAGGTGGAAGTCCTGTAGGATATATTTATGAAACTGCTGCTCAAGGATATGGTGGCGAAGTCAAAACTTTAATTGCATTAGATAAAGATGGAACTTATAAAGGATTACAGATTCTTGATTGTAGTAGTGAAACACCAGGTATTGGTGATCAGATTACTGGTGAATCATTTATTAATAGTGTTGTTGGAAAGAATATTGGTGATTCTATTGATACAATTTCTGGTGCAACTTTTTCTTCAACAGCTGTTATTGAAGGAATTGAACAGGCAACACAGCACTATAATGAAAATTTTAAATAAGGAGGGGACATAGATGAAAAAATTTGATGTATTTAAAAAAGGATTATTTGCTGAAAATCCAATCTTTGTTTTATTGTTAGGTCTATGTTCATCCCTAGCAATTACAACGTCATTAACAAATGCAATTGGTATGGGAATGGCTGTTATTTGTGTTTTGTTGATGAGTAACTTTATTATTTCATTACTGAGAAAAATCATTCCTAATGAAATTAGAATTCCTGTGTTTATTGTCATTATTGCAACACTTGTGAAATGTGTGCAAATGTTAATGAATGCTTATACACCTGCTTTATATGAATCATTGGGTGTTTTCATTCCTTTGATTGTTGTTAACTGTATTATTTTAGGGAGAGCAGAAAGCTTTGCTTCTAAAAATGGTGTTGTAGATTCTATTTTAGATGCTTTAGGAATGGGTCTAGGATATACATTTGCTGTATTGATTATTTCATTCTTTAGAGAATTGATTGGAACTGGTGGTTTATCTTTATATAATCCATTTGATGCAAGTCAGATTATTTTCCAGTTCAGTTTCTTTAGTGATTATGCAATTAGCTTGTTTACTCAACCTGCTGGAGCATTCATGACTTTAGGAACAATTCTTGCATTTATTCAATTCTTAAAAGTGAGAAAAGCAAATAAAGCAAAGAAAGCGGAGGTCAAATAGTTTATGGAATTAGTGAGTTTATTTATAGGATTAACGTTTGTTAATAACGTTGTATTAAGCAAATTTTATGCTATTTGTCCATTATTAGGTGTTTCTAAGAAACCTAAAAATGCGTTAAATATGGGATATGCTGTAACATTTGTTATCTTTTTAGCATCTATTATCACATATTTATTGTATTATCATGTATTAACTCCATTAGGAATTACTTATTTGGATTTGATTACATTTATCTTGGTTATTGCATCTTTAGTACAATTTGTTGAAATGTTCTTAAAGAAAACAAGTCCAGAAATTTATAAATCAATGGGTGTTTATTTACCATTAATTACAACAAACTGTGCTGTATTAGGGGTTGCATTAGATAATATCAGTGCCGGATATACATTGATTGAAGCAATGGTAGCTGGACTTGCTGTTCCTATTGGTTTTACAATTGTTATTTATGTTTTTGCAACAATTCGTGAAAGACTAGAAATCGCAAACGTTCCAGAAAGCTTTAAAGGAACACCAATTGCATTAATTACTGCTGGTATTATGGCATGTGCTATTGCCGGAATTGCAGGTCTTGTTTAATGACAATCTGGGCAATTTTATGGCTGGTTATTTTAATCGCCATCTTTATTGGAACATATTTATTAAATAAACATACTCCAAAACCGGAGGGATGTGAAGATATGAGTGAATGTGTAGGCTGCAATAATATTGCATGTTCTCATCATAGTGCTCATCATAAGGAGGAAGTTAAAAATGCAGATTAGTGCTATTTTAGCCTTGCTTGTCGTTGGTGCTGTACTTGGATGTGTCTTAGGTGTTGCTGATAAATACTTACGTGTAGAAGAAGACAATCGTATCAATGATGTAACAGAAATGTTACCGGGTGCTAATTGTGGTGGTTGTGGTTATCCTGGATGTTCTGGTTTTGCGACTGCTTTGGTTGAAGGAGACGCATCAAAAGTTTCTGCCTGTGTTGTCAGCAATCAGGAAACAAGAGAAAAAATCGCTCAATATTTGAATGAAACACCAGGACCAGATGGACAAACTGCTAAGGTGACAGTTTAAAAAATGATAATCTAAAAACAGGAGAAAAATTCTTCTGTTTTTTCTTCTTTTCTTTATCATTATCTCTTTACAATAAAAAAAATGTATATTATAATACAGTTCGTAACCGAACTATGGAGGTGATGAGGTGTTTAGGGATCCTTTGGGTTATCGCATTAAAACGTTAAGTAATTTAATGAAAAGGAATATGGATAAACATTTTGGTCCTCAACATGATCGAGCAACAATGATGCAGACATGGATTATTGGCTTTGTTCAATTAAGAGATAGTGAGGGAAAAGACACTTTTCAAAAGGATATTGAAGAAGAATTTTCTATTAATCGTTCAACGACTTCTGAAATGCTGACATTAATGAGTAAAAGAAAACTCATTAAGCGTGTTCCAGTGGATTATGATGGACGTTTAAAGAAGATTGTTCTGACACAAAAGAGTCTGGAAATACATGAATGGATTAATCAGACAATGATACAGCTCCATGAAAAGCTAACAAATGGTTTATCATCTGAGGAAATAGAAATTTTTATGGATATTACGGATAAGATGATTCGTAATTTATCAACTGATGATTAAATATGGAATTGGTTACATAAATAATAGAAAAGGAGTGGTAAGATGGTTGTTAAAACATTGATGCGACAAATTAAACAATATAAAAAAGATTCTTTTTTAACGATGTTCTTTGTTGTAGTCGAAGTGATTTTAGAGATTTTGATTCCTTTATTAATGGCTAGAATTATTGATTTAGGAATTGAAGCGAGAGATATCAACGCAGTTTATAAATATGGATTTATTATGTTTATTATTGCGATTGGAACATTATCAACTGGGTTCTTAGCTGGAA
Organism: Massiliimicrobium timonense; assembly: GCF_002160865.1. GTDB lineage: Bacteria > Bacillota_I > Bacilli_A > Erysipelotrichales > Coprobacillaceae > Allocoprobacillus. The sequence goes on along the minus strand of NZ_NFLJ01000007.1, from coordinate 68,012 downwards.
AATATGCCGCTAAAGCATCAACAGGGTTTGCTGCCAATTTAAGAGATGGGATGTATACAAACATTCAGTCTTTCTCATTCTCTAATATTGATAAATATAGTACAGCTGGGCTTGTTACACGTTTAACTACAGATGTGACAAATGTTCAGATAGCTTACCAGATGATTATTCGTATGTGTATTCGTGCACCAATGAATCTGGTTTGTGCTTTAACAATGGCATTTATGATTAATCATGAATTAAGTTTAATCTTTGTTGGAGCAATGGGATTTTTGATTGTTGTTTTAGGTTTTATCATGGTCACAGCAACACGTTATTTTAATCAGGTATTCCCTAAATACGATGATTTAAATGAAAGTGTACAAGAAAATGTTGTCGCTATTCGTGTTGTTAAATCTTTTGTAAGAGAAAAATATGAAAATGAAAAATTTAAAAGAGCTGCAAAAAATATTTATCGTTTATTTGTCAAAGCTGAATCTGTATTGGCTTTAAACAATCCAGCTATGATGACTGCTGTCTATGGATGTATTTTACTTTTATCATGGTTAGGAGCAAAAAGTGTTGTTGGAGGAACTTTAACAACAGGAGAATTAACAACATTATTTAGTTATATTATGAATATTTTAATGTCATTAATGATGTTGTCTATGGCATTTGTTATGATTACAATGTCATTTGCTTCTGGACGTCGTATTGCTGAAGTTTTAAATGAAAAATCTGACCTTGTTTCACCAGAACATGCTTTAAAAACAGTGAAAAGTGGTTCTGTAACATTTGATCATGTGACTTTCTCATACAAACATGGAACAGGAGAACCGGTTCTTAGAGATATTGATATTCATATTCATTCTGGGGAAACGATTGGTATTATTGGAGGAACTGGAAGTGCCAAAAGTACACTTGTCAGTCTAATCAGCCGTCTATATGATGTTGATAGAGGAAGTGTTATTGTTGGTGGTGAAGATGTCAGAAAATATGATCTGGAAGTTTTAAGAAATGAAGTTGCAGTTGTATTACAAAACAATGTCTTATTTAGTGGAACGATTCTTCAAAACTTAAGATGGGGTAATGAAAATGCGACTTTAGAAGAATGTCAGGAAGCATGTCGTCTGGCTTGTGCTGATGATTTTATTCAAGATTTTCCAGATAAATATAACACTTATATTGAACAAGGTGGAACAAACGTTTCTGGTGGACAAAAACAACGTTTATGTATTGCTAGGGCGTTGTTGAAAAAACCTAAGATTTTGATTTTGGATGATTCAACAAGTGCTGTTGATACAGCAACTGATGCAAGTATTCAAAAGTCATTTGAAGAACGTATTCCAGATACAACAAAAATTATTATTTCTCAACGTGTATCAAGTGTACAAAATGCAGACCGTATCATCGTTTTAAATGATGGTGTGATTGATGATTTTGATACACATGAAAATCTATTAAAGACAAGTGAAATTTATCGTACAATTTATGAAACACAAACAAAAGGAAAGGAGGAAGCATAGTATGAAAAAACAACATGTTTTAATTCGCCTTTTAAAGAAGGTTTTCAAACGTTATGGGTTGGCCATTGTGATTGTATTATTATGTATTGTTGGACAAGCTGTATGTACTGTACAAGGGCAATTATTCCAGCAAAGATTAATTGATGATTATATTATGCCTTTGATTGGACAACCGTCACCTGATTTTTCTGGTTTGCTTTCTGCCTTGACTGTTATGGCATGTTTCTTTTTAGCCGGAATTATCTTTGCCTATACTTTTAACCGTATTATGGTTTCAGTGACACAAGGTTTTTTAAGGGATTTACGTGATGAAATGTTTGAACATATGGAATCATTACCTATTCGTTATTTTGACAGAACAACACATGGGGATATCATGTCTGTTTATACAAACGATATTGATACTTTAAGACAGTTAATCAGTCAATCTATTCCACAGTTTACTTCAAGTGCAATCACAATTGTGACAGTACTTGTATCAATGTTAACATTAAATGTTACATTGACTGCAGTCAGTGTGGTCATGGTATGTGTCATCTTATTTATTTCTCGTTCTATTGGAAGTCGTTCAGCAAAATATTTCATTAAACAACAGGAAACATTAGGAAAAGTGAATGGATATATTGAAGAAATGATTTCTGGACAAAAAGTTGTCAAAGTTTTTAACCATGAAGAAAAAGCAATTGAAGGTTTTAGAAATATTAATGAAGAATTGCGTGAAAGTTCATATCAAGCCAATAAATTTGCTAACGTATTAATGCCTGTTACTATTCAAACAGGAAATATGTCATATATCTTATGTGCTGTGATTGGTGCGGTTTTGGCTTTATCTGGATTTGATTCATCATTAACAATTGGGACACTTGTTGCTTTTATGACTTTAAACAAAAGTTTTAATAATCCAATTGGACAAGTATCAATGCAAATTAATTCAATTGCTATGGCACAAGCGGGTGCAAAACGTATTTTTGAATTATTAGATCAGGAAAAAGAAGTGGACGAAGGTATTGTCACATTATGTCGTGTAGAATTTGTTGATGGAAAAATGGTAGAAACAGATAAACGTACAGGGCATTGGGCATGGCGTCATCCTCGACCAAATGGTGAAATTGAATTGGTTGAAATGAAAGGTGATTTAAAACTGGAAAATGTCAACTTTGGATATTTTGATGATCATATGGTTTTACATGATATTAGTGTCTTTGCTAATCCTGGTGAAAAGATTGCCTTTGTTGGTGCAACAGGTGCTGGAAAAACAACAATTACTAATCTGATCAATCGTTTCTATGATATTCAAAGTGGAACGATTACTTATGATGGTATTGATATTAAATTGATTAAAAAAGATGATTTACGTCGTTCTTTAGGTGTGGTTTTACAGGATACACATCTATTTACAGGAACAGTTATGGATAATATCCGTTATGGACGTTTGGATGCAACAGATGAAGAATGTATTGATGCAGCAAAATTAGCTAATGCTGATGCATTTATTAAACATTTACCAGATGGATATAATACAATGTTAACGGGTGATGGAGCAAATTTATCACAAGGACAACGTCAGTTAATTGCGATTGCACGTGCTGCGGTTGCTAATCCACCTGCACTTATCTTGGATGAAGCAACATCTTCTATTGATACTAGAACAGAAACACTTGTTCAAAAAGGTATGGATGGATTAATGGAAGGCAGAACAACCCTTGTTATTGCTCATAGATTATCAACAATTAAAAATAGTGATTGTATTATGGTTCTTGAACATGGTCATATTATTGAACGTGGTAATCATGAAACATTAATGCAACAAAAAGGAAAATATTATCAGTTATATACTGGTGCTATTGAAATGGATTAAGGTCGTTAGACCTTTTTCTTTTTCAAGCATATAATTTGTAAAAGTGAAAAACATATGTTAAACTCTGTATGTAATCAAAAAGAAAAACGATAATATAAAAGGAGGCGTTATGTATGTCACAAGTTTTACATGTTAATAGTCAAGAATTTCAAGATATTGTTGCTCATAATGATTTGGTGTTTGTGGATTTCTTTGCGAATTGGTGTGGACCTTGCAAAATGTTAGCTCCTAGTATTGATAAGTTAGCTCAAGAACATCCAGAGGCAAAAGTTTTAAAAGTCGATGTTGATCAAGAAGGTTCTCTTGCTATGCAATTTGGGGTGCAATCTATTCCAACATTGATTGTCTTTAAAAATGGACAAGCAGTGAATCGTCAATTAGGTTTTGTCCCTTATGAAGCTTTAGAAAATATGTTGAAATAAAAAATATCTCCTAGATTTCTGGGAGATATTTTTTTAATCTTTTTTGATTGGTATCAGACATAATCATGTCTGGTTCAGCAAAATATTGTGCCAATACATCAGCATCTTTTAAGATTTCACTATAGACATCATCCATTTTATCTTTTTCACTATGTTTGGCAATTGCTTGTTGAATTATCATTTTTTCATCATCTTGAAATTCATTTAAAATAGAACTTATCCATTCACTACATCTAGGGCCATGTTGAAACGAGGTGTGTTGAGTGAATTGAATATAATCGTGAAAAAGGCCCATGATACCAGCTAATTCAATATCCAAGTGTTGCTTTAAGGCTAATTTTTGACATAAAACAGACACTTGAATACTATGCAGCAAAGCTTTTTGTTTATACATTCCATGACAATGTTCGTCAATATGGACAAAGAAATAATCTTTTAATGTTTCATAACGATTCATCTTCTCAACCCCTTTGGATATAAGTTTTTAGCTAAACCTTGACTTTCTTTATAAAATGAAAGTGGATAGTCTTCAACAAAGATAACTCCATAACCTTTTTGATTCGTTCCAGCAATCGCTTCACCATGCAGATACTGTTTAACTTCCGGATCATTTTCATGAAAGCGATAAAACTGTTTCACATCTTTTTGAGTGAGTGTTAATGCTAATGCAAGACTAGGTTCAAATCTGTTTTTCTTACATTCACCTAAATAGAGGCCATTTCTTAAGATACGAATACCTTGCAAATCTGGAAATTGTGGAAGTAAAGCATAGATATGATTATGATTGTCATAAAGATAATGTGGTGTAGGAATCTGAAGATATTCTTGATAAAAGGTATTCACAAGTTTTTGGTTCTGCTTAGAAATCGAAGCTTTCATCGGTTTATATTTTTTCGTTGATGATTGACCATTTTTTTGAATACATGCGATAAAATGGCCTTCTCCACGATAACGATGTGGGTATAAACGAATGGCTTCATCCATATGAATACCCGGAGCCATTCCATGACTTCTTCTTAAAGGAATGAGCTGACAATCATAATGTTTGAGTAAATAATTAATCTGTTCTTCATTTTCTTTGGTATTGTATGTACATGTAGAATACATCAATATACCACCTGGTTTTAATAATTTCATTGCTGCATCCATTAATTGTCTTTGAATATGAGCACATTCCTGTACCTTTTGTGGTGACCATGTTTCAATGGCTTGATCATCTTTTCTAAACATTCCTTCACCAGAACAAGGAGCATCTAAAATGATTTTATCAAAAAATTCTGGCAAGACTTTTGTCAATTGAATCGGATCACAGTTTGTCACAATAGTATTTTTTAAACCAAATCTTTCGATATTTTCAGAAAGGATTTTGGCTCTTAAAGTATTGATATCATTAGTAATCATTAAACCTTGATTTCCTAAACGACTGGCGATTGCACAGCTCTTGCCACCCGGAGCACCACACATATCCAAAACATAATCGTCTTCTTGTACATCTAAAAAATGAGCGACTAACATTGCACTTGGTTCTTGAATGTAGTAAAGACCACATGAAAAAAATGGAGATTTTCCTAACGGATATTTTTCATAATCAAAATAATATCCTCCCTGTACCACGGGATGAGGTTGAATGTACTGCTGATTTAAATATTTGTTAGGGTCTTGTTTAAGTGGATTCAAATAAAAAGCTTTCACTGGCGGTAGCTGCAATGATCCCATAAAATCAAGGTATTCATCTTTTAAAATTGTTTTTATTTCTTTTTCAAATATTTCGTTCATTATTTTCACCATTTTTATTATACAAGTGAAAAATGTTTGTGTAAACTAAAATTCATATGTTAAAATAGTCAATGGTGAGAATATGAAAAGATGTCAATGGGCTTATAATGAAAGATTAATGAAATATCATGACGAAGTCTGGGGAAAACCGGAACATGATGAAAGACAATTGTATAAAATGTTAATTTTAGAAGGATTACAGGCAGGGTTAAGCTGGGATATTATTTTAAAAAAGGAAGGTTTATATGATCAGGCTTTAGATCATTTTGATTATCATTTGATTGCTTCATATGATGATGATAAATATCAGACATTAATGCAAACAGAAGGGTTAATTAAGAATAAATTAAAAATGAAAGCTATTATTAAAAATGCTAAGGCTTTTCTTGAAATTCAAAAACAGTATGGGAGTTTTGATACATTTATATGGTCATATGTAGATAATCAACCTATTCAACATCATTATCAATCATCAAAAGATGTTCCTTCATTTGATGATTTATCAGCACAAATTTCAAAAGATTTAAAAAAACATGGCTTTTCTTTTGTTGGACCAACAATCATATACAGTTATCTACAAGCTATAGGTATCTATAATGATCATGAAATTAATTGCGATTTTTATTGATTTTTAAAAAAATATATAGTATACTATGCGAGTAGTTTGATTTGCCTGAGTGGCGAAACTGGTATACGCACAGCACTCAAAATGCTGCGACCTATGTCATGTCGGTTCGAGTCCGACCTCAGGCACCAATTGAATAGAAGGCGATTTGAGATGATAAGCTCTTTTCGTAAGCATATATCCAGGCAAAGTATTTTGTCTGGTTTTTTATTAGATGAAAGTAAGGTAGCTGAAATTTGATAGAATACGACAAATAATAAAAGATATTGACAAAATTCATCAAGAAAAAAAGACGAAAAAAAGAAAAAATAAGTGAAAAAAATCTAAAAGACTCGCCTTATTTGAAAAATACTGTAAAATAAAAACAGGAGGTGTAGAAATATGTTGATGGAACATGTTTTTCAATGTGTAGATGATATTTATGATGAGGTGGTGAATCATGGCTCTGATGAATTAAAAAGAACGATTTGTGATTTAGAAAAAATAGCTGGACATAATACGCCTTCAGTTATTAAAAAAGGAATTATGCTATCTATGACCATTTGTTTTAATCAAGTGCAGTTTCAAGATGAGTTATTTGAAGGATTATTACAAGAAAATCTGGAGTATATGATACGACATATTCCGGAAATGAAAAAAACGATTCAATTACGTGTTTCTTTAAGAGGATTGGAGAAAGAAATGAATCGAGAGATTATTTTACCTTATTTTATAACGTTAGCTGATTTGGCTTATGCTGTTTTAGCTATTTTTCAAGCTGAAGGTCATCATTTGTTTAAAATTGAATCCAATTGCGGAAGATTTGGATGTGAACAATGCGATCAAGAGATGTTAGATGATTATGCAGCCAATGTCTTTTTAAGTGATCTTCATTTAGAAAAAGATCATCAATTCTCTTTATGGTATGATTTTGGAGAAGATTATGTATTTGATATAGAAGTTTTAAATATTCAGATACAGTCAGATTTGTTTGTCCTTGAGGATAGTCAAATTATAGCTGGTAAAGGTTATGGTATTTGGGAAGATGAACATGAATTACTGGAAATGTATTATAAAAATTATGATGAGTTTTTAATGAGAATTGAAGATTATGGATTGGATGAAGATGATTTTATTTTTAATGAGTTTGATCAAGATATCGCTAATGAGATGTTTATGGAAGATTTTGAGTTTTTAAGACATGTTTATGAAGATCAAGATGAAGATTTATGGTAGAAAAAAGAGAATTATTGTTTGAAGCTAAACATTGTTATCGAACAATTCGTATTTATTTACCACCGTCTTATCAGATAAGTCAAGAACGTTATCCAGTCATCTATATGTTTGATGGTCAATATTTATTTGATGATGTTAAAACATCTGAACATGTTATGTGTTTAGATAACTTTTTAGATAAATACGATCAATCATTTATTGTGATAGGTATAGATAGCCCTGATGAAAGTTCTTGTCGCTTAGCAGAATATTGTCCGTATGATGTTGAGAAGAGTCACTATCAAATGATTCATGGTTATGGTCAGGCATTGATGGAATTTATTGTTCATACAGTTAAACCTTATATAGATACTCATTATAGAACTTTGTCTTTACGTGAATATACAATGATTGGTGGATTTTCAATGGGTGGTTTAATGGCATTGTATGCAGTGATTTCATATCATACATATTTTTCTAAAGCAGCTTGTTTATCCAGTTCTATTGGTATTTGTTTAGAGGCATTGAAAGATGAAATTAACCAGCATGATTCATTAAAAGATACACGTCTTTTTTTGAGCTGGGGCAGTGAAGAATCAAGAAATAAACGCGCTTTAGCCTATGCTTCTATGAATCAGCTTGATATTTCACATTTATTGAATTTAAAAGGTGTACAGACATATCCGTATTTATTAGTGAATGGTCGTCATCATATGATTTCATGGCAAGTGCAAATACCACTCTTTATGGATTATTTATGGAAATCAAAATAAAAAATGTTTGACAATATCAAAGAAATTGCTATAATATACTAGTGCAATAAATAATAGCAGCACATAGAGGGTTAGCCCATGCGTTTGTGACAATGGGATGTAGAGTATCTTGCTGCAAAGAGAAATACTTAATACAAACACAACCTAACTGATCTATGCATGTTATTGTTTTATGCCAAATAAAACAATAGGAGGAAAGAAAATGTCACGTTATACTGGACCACAATGGAAAAAATCTAGACGTTTAGGTTTTTCTACATTAGAAACTGGTAGAGAATTAGCAAGAAGACCATATGCACCTGGTCAACATGGTCAAAAAAGAAAAAAATTAACAGAATATGGATTACAGTTAGCTGAAAAACAAAAAGTAAGACATATGTATGGAGTTAATGAAAAACAATTCCATAACACATTCAAAAGAGCTGGAAAAATGGAAGGAGTTACTGGTTACAATTTCTTCTGTTTACTAGAATCTAGATTAGACAATGTTGTTTATAGATTAGGTTTTGCTACAACAAGAAGACAAGCAAGACAATTAGTTAATCATGGTCATATCTTATTAAATGGAGTTAAAACTGATATCGCTTCTTGTCAAGTTAAAGTTGGAGATGTGATTTCTGTTAAAGAACGTTCTCGTTCATTAGAAGTGATTAAAAACGCCTTAGCTTCTCAAACACATGTACCAGGATTTGTTGAAGTTGATGCTGATAAAATGGAAGGAAAATTATTAAGATTACCTGAAAGATCAGAATTAAATCAAGAAATCAACGAATCATTAATTGTAGAATACTACAACCGTTTAGGATAAGATGGACACAAAAAGTATTGGACTTATGTTCAATACTTTTTTCTATGTAGTATTTTGGAAAAAGATGATGAAATAGCTTTCTATTTATGGTAGAATATAACTTAGGAAAAGAGAGGAATTTTAAGTTATGGATAATATCATGAGGTTTATAGAACAAATTGGATTACGTAATCTCATTTTTATAGGTATTGGTCTTGTTGTTATTGTGATGCTTTTGTTGTTTTATAGGGGAATGAGATTAAGAAAATATAGAAAATTAATTGTTGATGTAGAAAATCGTATGAATGGAATCAAATCATTACCTTTACAGTATCGTTTGGGGAGAGTTCATAGTATTTCTAAAAATATGCCTGAAGTTGTAGAACTGTATGAAGAATATGCAAAAGAATTTGAGCGTATTTCAGATTATCAGAAAAATGAACTTGGGGTTCTTGTCAACGAAGTTGATGAACAGCTTTTTTATGGTAAACTACGAAAGATTTCTACAAAGATGAAAGAACTGGAGAACATGTTAAAAGTTTATGAAGATGATTCACAGGCTTTGTTAGAAAAGATTGAAAAGATTACTGAAATTGAAAATATTCAAAGAATTGAAATTATTCGTGTAAAAGAAAAATATCGTCAATTGATTGATCATTATGAAACTATTCGTTTTAAGGTTGAAGATTTTGTAAAGGGTATTAAAAATATTTTTAATAATTTGGATGATTCTTTTGTGAAACTGGAAGATATGATGAACAATCAAAGATTTGAAGATGCGAAGACTTTAACGCAGGATATTGATAAAAAAGTAGATTGGTTAACAGAACGTTTACAGGAATTACCTGATTATATTGCGATTGTCAGACAATATATTCCTAAAAAGATTCATCATTTAGATGCTTTACTTCAAGACATGTCACATGGCGAATTTGCATTGGATCAGCTACATGTTTCTGATCGTTATCAAGCCATTCAATCAACTTTAGAAACAACAACTCAACATATTCAACAGTTACAGCTGGAAAATGTTGGAGAAGTACTGCAAAAGCTTGTTGATGATATCGATGCTTTAATGAAAGATTTGGAAGTGGAAAAACAATCTTATGAAGTGTTTAAAAATAAGTGGGAAGATGCTTATACAAAGATTACTCAAATATATGATCAATATAAACAGGCTTTAATTGATCAAAATCGTATTGAAAATTTATATTTGATTAATGAGGATTATGTTGATATCCAAGAAAAATATAAGGATTTTGACCAAATATTAAGAACTTCCTATGAATTAGAAGAAGAAATGAATGCGGGAAATTTCTCTTATTTACAAATGATTGATAAAGTTGAAAAAGTGAAGAATGATGCGTTAAGTCATCAAGATGATTTAGATGCTTTCTTTGCATTTAGAGATCATTTATACTTACAGGAACAACGTGCGATAGATGAATTAGAAAATATTAATATTGTTTTGCTGGAGATTAAATCTGAAATTAAAAATAAGCATTTACCAATGATTAATGAATCTTATAAAGATTATATTCAAGATTCTTATGATAAAGCAGCACAGATACAGGCTTATCGTATGCATCGTCCTGTTGAATTATCAGAACTTTCTAAGCGAGTAGACAGTGCCAGAGATATTATTTATAAATTATATGATAATGTTCATAATTTGATTGTAACTGCAGAAATGGTAGAAGAAGCGATTGTTTTTGGAAATCGTTATCGTTCTAGTTTCTTAGAGGTCAATACGGAACTGACAAAAGCTGAAGTTTTATTTAGAAATGGCGAATATACGAAAGCTTTATCTACAGCGGTTGATATTATTGAAAAGATTAAACCGGGTTCTTATGAAAATTTAATTCAAAAAACAAGTAAAAAGTCCTAATTTGGACTTTTTTAGTGGCTTTTTCTTAATAAAAATGGTATATATACATATAATGGACTATGGAGGAAAGATATGATTTATTTAGATTATGTATCAACAACACCATTAAATCAAGAAGTGAATCATATGTATCAATCACTTTTAAATGATTATTTTGCAAATGCTGATTCATTATATTCTTTAGGTTTAAAAACAAGTGCTTTAATGGAAAAATCAAGAGAATTAACTGCCCGAATGTTAGGTGTTTTACCCGAAGAAATTATTTTTACAAGTGGTGCCAGTGAATCAAACAGTACAGCGATTAAAGGATGTGCTTTTCAATATCAAAACAGAGGAAAACATATTATCACAACAGCTGTAGAGCATTCTAGTGTGTATCAGTCATGTCTACAGTTAAGAGATGTTTTTGGTTATGATGTTGATTTTATTTCAGTAAACGATAAGGGAGAATTGAACTTAGCGGAATTAGAAAATAAAATCAGAGAAGATACAATTCTTGTCACAATGATGTATGTCAATAATGAAGTGGGAATGGTTTTCCCTATTAGAGAAGTTTATCAAATCATTCAAAAGAAAAATCCTAAAGTTAAATTCCATGTTGATATGGTTCAGGCTTTAGGAAAACTTCCAATCGATTTGTCATATGTTGATTTAGCAAGTTTTTCTGCTCATAAGATATATGGTTTAAAAGGAAGCGGTGTTTTATATAAAAAATCTTCCACATCCATTGTTCCTTTAATTAATGGAGGTCAACAAGAACAACAATTAAGAGGTGGCACATCGAATACAGCAACACATACGATGTTTGCTAAAACATTACGACTGGCTTTAGAAAATTTAGATGAACATTATCAATATGTGATGATGTTGAATCAATATGTCAGGGAACAGTTACAACAGATTCCAGATATTGTTATGAATACACCACAAGATCACGTAACACCTTATATTTTAAACTTTTCATGTGTAGGATATAAGCCAGAAGTTATTTTGCATGCACTAGAAATGCATGAATGCTATGTATCAACGAAAAGTACATGTGCTTCACATAAGCATGATGTTTCAAGAACATTAGAAGCGATGGGAATTGATGAAAAAATAGCTAAAAGTGCTATTCGTATCAGTTTTTCTCATTATACGACACGTGATGAAATAGATGAATTTTTATTTTATTTGAAACAAGTTTTAAAGACAATTAAGAAACAGAGGTAATTATTATGGAATGTAATCATATTTTGGTGAGATTTGGAGAACTCACAACAAAAGGAAAAAATCGTAAACTTTTTATTCGAAAATTAACACAAAATACAAAAGAGATGTTGAAAGAATTTCAACATTTAAGATATGACATGTCATTTGACCGTTTGTATATTATTCTTAATGGTGAAAATCCAGAGGCTGTGTGTGAAAAATTACAGACAGTCTTTGGAATCCACTCTTTTTCTTTATGTTATCAAGTAGAAAGTGATTTGGAAAAGATTAAAGAAGTGTGTTTAGAAGTTATTGAAAAGAGTGAAGGAAAAACTTTTAAAATTCAGACAAAACGTAATGATAAAGATTATCCTATGCACTCACATGATATCAATACAGCGATTGCTGGCCATATTTTCCATCATACATCTAAAGATTTAAAAGTAGATGTTCATCATCCTGATATTTTGATTAAAGTAGAATTGCGTAAAGATGTCACATATGTTATGGATAATGTCATAAAAGGTGCGGGTGGATATCCTGTTGGTATTGGTGGTAAAGCTTTACTGATGCTTTCAGGTGGTATTGATTCACCAGTAGCGGGATATTTAACATTAAAAAGAGGAGTGGATATTGAATGCATTCATTATGCCTCTCCACCTTATACGAATGAATTAGCTAGGGAAAAAGTTTTGGATTTGGTGAATGTATTAAGACATTATACACATGGTAAAATGACAATTCATATCGTGCCATTTACAGATTTGCAGTTAGCTGTTTATGATCACTGTGATGAAAGTTATGCCATGACGATTATGCGTCGTATGATGTATCGTATCGCTGAAGGTGTAGCGAAAAAGAATCAATGTCTGGCATTAGTCAATGGTGAAAGCATTGGACAGGTGGCTTCACAAACTTTAGAAAGTATGTCTGTCATTAATGAAGTGATTTCTATGCCAGTTATTCGCCCAGTTGCATGTATGGATAAACTAGAAATTATTGATGTTGCTCAAAAGATTGGTACATATGACATTTCTATTCGTCCTCATGAAGATTGTTGTACAATCTTCACACCAAAACAACCAGCAACAAAACCTAAAAGCTATAAAGCAGAAGCGTTGGAAGAAACGTGGGATTATCAGTCTATGGTGAATGCATGTATTGACCAATGTGAAACAATTATTGTTGATGATCATTATAAGGAAGTTGAAGATTTATTTTAATTTGAAAAAAATTGAAAAGAAATGAATAATTTTGTCATCCTGACACAAACTAATTGTGTCAGGAGGTGAAAGCAATGAACTCAAATAATTCAAGTAAAAATAGATTAGTTGTTCCTGGTGCTCAAAATGCTATTGATCAAATGAAATACGAAATCGCTAATGAATTTGGTGTTAATCTTGGACCGGATGCCACAGCTCGTGCTAATGGATCTGTTGGTGGTGAAATCACTAAGAGATTAGTTGAAATGGGTCAAAATCAGATGGCAGGTAAACAATCTCAAAATCGTTAAGCTCAAATAAAAAATCCTAATCATAATTCTAATTATGAGTAGGGTTTTTTTATGATTAAGAAAAAGTGTATTCGCTTTCAAGTTTTTGTTGAGTTTATGCCATAATTTATGTACAATAAATATATGTGATGTATTATAGGAGGAAAAAATTATGACAAAAATTATGGCAGTCAATGCTGGAAGTTCATCTTTAAAATTTCAATTATTTGAAATGCCAGAAGAAACAGTCATTACTTCTGGAATTGTTGAAAGAATTGGAATGGATGATGGTATTTTTACAATAAAATATAATGGGGAAAAGAAAACAACAACACGCCCAATCCCTGATCATCAAGTTGCTGTGGAAATGTTGTTAGAAGCTTTGATTGATGAAGGTGTTGTCAAAGAATTAAAAGAAATTGATGCTGTTGGACATCGTATTGTTCATGGTGGAGAATATTTTAGTGATAGTGCTGTTGTTGATGAAGATGTTGTTGCAAAGGTTGAAGAACTTTGTGAATTGGCACCATTACATAATCCGGCTCATTTAATTGGTTATCGTGCTTTCAAAGCTGAATTACCTGAAGTTCAACATGTCTTTACTTTTGATACAGCTTTCCATCAGACTTTAGATAAAGAACGTTATTTATATCCATTACCTTTAGAATATTATACAGACTTAAAAGTCAGACGTTATGGTGCACATGGAACAAGTCATAAATATGTTTCAGAACAAGTGATGAATATGTTAGGGAATCCTAAAGATTCACGTATTATTGTTTGTCACTTAGGAAATGGAGCAAGTATTTCAGCAGTATTAAATGGAGAGTGTATTGATACTTCAATGGGATTTACACCTCTTGCTGGTGTAATGATGGGAACACGTTGTGGAGATGTTGATCCATCTATTATGCCTTATTTATGTAAAAAATTAAATAAAACACCTGATGAAGTTTTGGAAATCTACAATAAAAAATCAGGAATGTTAGGTATTTCTGGTATTTCTTCAGATTCACGTGATATTGAAAATGCTTTGTTTAATGATGGTGATGATCGTGCCTTGTTGACAAGTTTATTATATGCACGTATTGTTTCTAAATACATTGGTGCTTATTATGCTGAATTAGGTGGTTGTGATGCGATTGCTTTTACAGCTGGTGTAGGAGAAAATGCTGCATATTTAAGAAGATTAATTATTGATGATGTTTCAAAGGCATTTGGTGTTTTCCTTGATGAAAAACTGAATGCGATTAGAAGTGATGAAAACAGAGTCATTTCACATCAGTTCTCACAGATTAAAGTTATGGTTATTCCAACAAACGAAGAAGTTATGATTGCCAGAGATACAGTGAGATTACTTGGGTTATAAGAGTTGAAAGAATTCAACTCTTTTTATTGTCTAAAGAATATATTTTTTAAAAGTTCATATTTTTGTGATAATATGGTATTATGATAAACAAAGGTGATGAAAAATGGATAAGATATTAAAAATAAGAAAAGAATTTGATCAGATTATTATATATAGACATGTTAATCCTGATTTAGATGCATTTGGTTCTCAATTTGGGATGTATTGGACATTAAAAGCTTTATATCCTCAAAAAAATATTGTTTTAGCAGGACAAATGGAAAGTGATTTATTAAAATATTATCCTTCATTTGAATGTGGTGAAGTTCAAAAAGGGTATACCTTAGGTATTGTTTTAGATACAGCCAATCGAGAACGTATAGATGGAGATATTACATGCTGTGATCAGATTTTAAAGATTGATCATCATATTGTTGTTGATTCTTATGGTGATATTAATATTGAAGATGAAGCAGCTTCTTCATGCAGTGAGATTGTGACACTATTATTTAAACAGGCAAAGGCACTGATTCCATTAGAAGCAGCCAATGCGTTGTATTTAGGTATTGTCGGTGACAGCAATCGCTTTTTGTATAGCTCTACTTCAAAGAAAACATTTGAGGCAGCATCCTATCTATTAGATATGGGTATTCATATTGAGGATTTGTATCAACGTTTATATATGCGTACCCAAAAAGATTTAGAAATTATCAAGTTTATTTATAATCATTACCACGAAGATGGTGGGGTTGCATGGTATTATTTAAGTGATGATGATTTACAGGCTTTACAGATGACGAGAGAACAAGGATCATCTTATGTTAATACTTTAGCGAACTTTGAGGAATTTCAAGTATGGTTAGCAGTGACTCAAAATAAAAAAGAGAATAACTATCGTGTCAGTATGCGTAGTCGTCAAATACCTATTAATGATATTGCAGCGTCGTTTCATGGTGGTGGACATGCTTATGCTTCTGGAGCGACATTGCAGTCTTTGGACGAATTGAATCAACTGATTGAAAAAATAAAGGAGAAAATCAATGGATAATTTATTTGAAAAATTTTTTACAAAAATGACGGAAAACAGACAACGTCAGTTTTTTCATCAATCGCATCCTCAAAAGGGTGGAACGCTTAAGGCTTTGTTGATTGTAATGGTTGTCTTTTTGGTTGTGGAATATTTTGTTTTAATTCCAATTAATTTAAGATCACCGGATTTTATATTCTTTTTAAGTATTGAATTAGTTATATTTATAGCATTAAGATTTTTATTTCTGGCTTCATTTGATAAAGCCAATAAAATCATGAGTGCCATTGTGGCTTTGTTGCTTGTTTATGTTTTTGCTGGACAATTGATAAGTTCACCAGTCTTTTTTGCATCAAGTTATCAAAAACAGTTAAATGTTGATAAAAATGCTGATTTTTATAAAGATAATCCAAAAGTAGATTTTCAGTCTATTCCTGTTGTTGATAAAGAAAGTGCTGAGCGTCTAGGAGATCGTAAGATGGGCGAAATTGTTGATTATGTTTCACAGTTTGAAGTTGATAATGATTATGTACAAATCAATTATCAAGATAAACCTTTTAGAGTGACGACAATTTCTTATAGTGATTTGATTAAATGGTTTACAAATCATCGTGAAGGTCTTCCTGCTTATATTCGTGTTGATATGGTGACACAGGAAAGTGAAGTGGTGCGTTTAGAAGAAGGAATGAAATATTCTCATTCAGATTTATTCTTTAGAAATATTGATCGTCATTTACGTATTCATTATCCAACAAAGATGTTTGAATCACCTTCTTTTGAAATTGATGATAATGGACATCCTTATTGGGTTGCACCAACATATACTTATAAAATTGGATTGTTTGGTGGAAAAGATATTACCGGAGCTGTGCTGGTAGATGCTGTGAGTGGGGAATGTCAATATTATGCTATTGAAGATGTGCCAACATGGATTGATCGTGTTTATCCTTCTGAATTATTGTTAGAACAGTTAAATAACTGGGGAAAATATACACATGGTTTCTTTAATACTATTTTTTCTCAAAAAGGGGTTTTAAAACCTACGGATGGATATAACTATATTGCTTTAAATGATGATGTTTATTTATATACAGGTTTAACATCTGTTTCTAATGATGCATCAAATGTTGGTTTTGCCTTAATTAATATGCGTACCAAAGAAGCCAAATATTATGCTATTAGTGGGGCTGAGGAATTTTCTGCTATGTCTTCAGCTGAAGGAAAGGTGACAGATTTAAAATATACGGCAACATTCCCAATTTTGATTAATGCTGGGGGTGAACCGACTTACTTTATGTCTTTAAAAGATAGTGCTGGTCTTGTTAAAAAATATGCTTTCGTCAGTGTTGAAAATTATCAGATTGTTTCAGTAGGGGACAGTGTTGCTGAAGCTGAAAAGGCATATTATGCATTGCTAAAAGATAATGGAAAAACACAGGTTGATTATGATAACAGTGAATTGAGTTCAGTGATTACTGAGATTCATGAAGTGGTTGTCAATGGCAATTCACAGTATTATTTTCAATTAAAGGATTCTCAAAAAATCTTTATTGCACCTGTTTCTTTAAATGCCCAATTACCATTTTTAAAAGCTGGTGATACTGTAACGATTGAATATATTGATGATGAATCGACTTCACAGACTGTTTCTGCAATCACCGTGAAATAGGAGGGGAGATTATGGAGGAAACATGGGAACGTTTGAAATTATATGAACCTCTTTTTGGTAAGTGGAAAGTTGATTTTGTAGCAATATCTTATGAGGATATGGCGTGGGTTTATTTAAAAGATGATTATGGTCAAGATGCTTTGATGAAAGTCAAAACTGTGTTTTGTTCGGAAGAAGAAGTTGAAAATGCTGTCTATGATTTAATGAATTTATATGATATTTCTCATTTTCCTGATTTGAGTCATTCTCCTTATTTACAGGAAGAACATTATTATATTGAAGATCATCAACAAGTCATAGGGGTAGATATCTGTTTATTATCTGCATATCCTTTAGAAGAAGAAAATGAACAGTTGTTATCTGATGATGAATTATGTCGATTAGGATTGCAATATATGAATGGACAGGACAAAGTACAGGATGAATATCGTGCTTATCATCTGTTTGAAAAAGCAGCTTATCATTTTCATGCAAAAGCGATTTGTTCATTAGGTTATATGAATGAGATTGGTTTAGGAACACAAAAAAATCCACAACAGGCTCTTGTTTATTATAAACAGGCGGCAGATTTAGGAGATAGTTTATCAGCCTGTAACTATGCTTATTGTTGTCTGGAAGGAATTGGCTGTCAAGTTGATTTACAACAAGCATTTGAATATTTTGAAAAATCTGCACAAGATCAGTTTCCTCGTGCTTTATATTATTTAGGAGAATGTTATTGTTTTGGATATGGAACATTAAAAGATGAAGTCAAAGCCATGACATATTATAAACAGGCAGCGGATTTAGGTTATACACAAGCCAAATATGCGATTGGTTATTGTTATGAGTGTGGACTAGGCGTATCTCAAGATTTAACAAAAGCGGCTTCATGGTATTTAGATTGCGCCAAAGATGGATTGCCAGTTGCTCAACTTCAAATGGGTTATCTGTATGAAGTGGGGGAAGGTGTTGAACAGGATAGTGAACAGGCTGTTTACTGGTATCAACAGGCATCTAATCAAAATTATGCACCTGCTCACTGTTATTTGGGATATTGTTATGAAATGGGAATAGGTGTTCCTGTTGATCTTACTCGTGCCAAAGAACTCTATTTACAAAGTGCGAATATGGGTTATCCAAGAGCCATGATGGCTTATGGTCATATGATTGAACAAGAACAGCCACAGTTGTCAATGGATTATTTAAAACGTAGTGCTGATTTAGGATATGTTTATGCAATAAATAAATATGCCTACTATCTGGAAAATGGCATCTATGTTGATAAAGATGAAAAATTGGCTTTTGACTATGTCCAAAAAGGTGCATCTTTACATGATGCCCAATCACTATGTACACTAGGATATTACTATGAAATGGGTATTGGGGTAGATAAAAATGAAAAACAAGCCTTTGCTTATTATGAACAGGCTGCCAAGGCGGGTAGTCTACGAGGAATGACAAACTTAGGTTATTGTTTTGAAGCAGGAATTGGTACAGAACAGAATGCCTCAAAAGCTGTTGAGATTTATCAAGAAGCAGCTAAACAAGATTATGATGTGGCACTATGTAATCTTGGTTACTGCTATGAAATGGGTATTGGTGTAGAAAAGAATTTTGAAAAATCACGTGATTATTATATACAGGCATCCAATCAAGGCAACTTAAGAGCTATGTGTAATCTGGCTTATTTATATGAACAGGGAATCAATGGTAAAGCCGATTACCAAGAAGCTGTCAAATGGTATGAAAAAGCAGCTTCCTATGAATATCCACGTGCTCTTTGCTGTCTGGGTTATATTTATGAAGAAGGACTTTTAGATGGACAGGTTGATTTGAAAAAAGCTTTTGATTATTATCAACAGGCCGCTTTGCTTCATGATGGAGCTGCCTTGTGTAATTTAGGCTATTATTATGAAACAGGAATGGGCTGTCAAAAAGATTTAACAAAAGCTATAGAATGTTATCGTCAATCTAGTGAATATGGCAATTTACGTGGATTAACAAATCTTGGGTGTTGTTATGAAATGGGAATTGGTGTAGATATTGATTTGAAGAAAGCTGTAGAGTGTTATCAAAAAGGTGCTGATGCTGGTTTTGATGTGGCGTTGTGGCGACTAGGATACTGTTATGAAGATGGAATCTATGTTGAACAGGATTATCAACAGGCATTGCACTATTATGAATTGGCAGTAAAGCAGGGGAATGTCAGAGCTTTGTGTTCACTTGGATTAATGTATGAAGATGGACGTGGTGTTCCTGTTGATTTTACAAAGGCTGTAGATTATTATCAACAGGGAGCTAATCAAAATGATGATGTCTGTCAATGTAATTTGGCTTTCTGCTATGCTAATGGTATTGGAGTAACACAAGATTATACGCAGGCTAAGTATTATTACGAACTGGCAGCCCAAAAGAATTATCCAAGAGCATTATCTCAGCTAGGTATTCTTTATGAAGAAGGACTGGGTTGTTCAAAAGATGAAATAAAGGCTTTTCATTTGTATCAAGAAGCTGCTAAACAGAAATATGGACCAGCTCTTTGCAATGTGGCTTATTGTTATGAATATGGTGTAGGGACAAAAACAAATATTCAAAAGGCACTGGAATACTATTTAATGGCTGCTAATGAAAATTGGGGACGTGGAATGTATCATGTCGGACGCTTTTATGAAGAAGGATTAGCTGTCAGTCAAGACTTACAACAGGCTTTGCATTATTATGAACTTGCTGGTCAAAATGGTATAGCTGATGGTTATATCGAAATTGGAAGAATGTATGAAGATGGACTTTTAAAGCAATCTTACGCACAGGCACTGATGTATTATCAAAAAGCATTAGATATGGATTCTCCTCGTGCCAGTTACTTTTTAGGAAATATGTATAAAGCTGGAAAAGGTGTTGAACAGGATTTTCAAAAAGCCATTGCCTTTTTTAAACAAGGAGCCAATAGAAATCATCCTTCATCACTTTATAATCTGGCTGTTTTATATGATTTTGAAGCAGGAGAAAAATGGCAGGATAAAGACAAGGCGATTCTTTATTATCAAAAAGCAGTTGATCAAGGACATCCCGGTGCAATGAATAATTTAGGTGTCTGCTATAAAGAAGGTGATGGGGTTGCTGTTGATCTTGAAAAATCTTTTGCATTATTTTTACAGGCTGCTAAATTAGATAATGAAAATGCTTATTTGAATTTGGCAAGAGCTTATACTTATGGTCAGGGGACAAAGGTGTCTATAAAAGATGCCAAATACTGGTGTCAAAAGGCATTGGATGCTCAGGTTGAAGGGGCCAAAGAATTAATGAAAGTGATTAAAAGAAAATCTTTTGTTCATCCTTTTAAGAACTCGTAAAACAACACATTGCGTGTTGTTTTATTTTTGTAAATTCCTATATTCATCTACAATAAATATAGGAATTCCATGATAATTATGATATAATAACAAAATGAATTGAGGTGGAAAGATTATGAAATCAAAGATTTTAATTGTGGATGATGAGGAACATATTAGAGAGTTAATACGTTTTTATTTAGATAAAGAAGGATTTTCTGTTGTACAGGCAGCAAGTGGTCAAGAAGCATTGCAACTTTTAGAAAATGAATATATTGATTTGGCGATTGTTGATATTATGATGCCTGTGATGGATGGTTTTCAACTTGTTGAAGAAATGAAAGAAATGAAAGATATCCCTGTTATCATGTTAACAGCAAAATCACAGTCTGCTGATAAATTAAGAGGTTTTTCATTAGGAATTGATGATTATGTCACAAAGCCTTTTGATCCAGATGAATTATTGGCAAGAGTCAAAACAATCTTAAAAAGATATAGTATCAATAGTCAAAATATTGTGACTTTACATGATGTTGTTTTTGATGGTGATAAATATGAAATCCGTTATCATGATCAGACAATCCATTTACCATTAAAACAATTTGAATTGGCATTTGAACTGGCGAAAAATCCTAATCAGATTTTTACCCGAGAACAGCTTATTGAAAAAATATGGGGAATGGATTATGATGGGTTTGATCGTACAGTAGATGTTCATATTAAACGTATTCGTGAAAATCTGGGACATTTACCAGGTTTTAAAGTCGTGACAGTGAGAGGACTGGGGTATAAGATTGAGGTTGAACCATGAAATCCATTTATGGAAAATTGATTATTGGTTTTTTAGTCAGTATTTTATTTAGTTTTTCGATTGCTGGATATTTTTCATTACGTAAAAATGCGAATGAATTAGGATTGTTGGCTGTTGAAGAATTGCAAAATTCTACCGAATTAATAGAAGACTTTATGAATCTGATTGATTCAGATGATTTAGATAAAATCTTACAGGGGTATGCAGCCACTTCAGAAGTGAGTTTTTATATTGAATCCAATCAACAAAAATATATTTATGGAAACATGAAGGAACAGCATTTATCATTAAAGGATGTTGAGTTTTTAAAAGAAAATATTGGTCAAAGCATTGTTTTAAAAGATTCTTCTATTCGTATATTTGCAAAATCTATTCGTGTGAAGAATCAAGATTATATTGTTTATGTCCAAAAAGATATGAGTAAAAGAGAAATGATTTTTCTTGATTCTGCTTTGATTGCTGTATTTTGTATGTTGATTGCTGGAAGTATTACTTTTTTAGTGATTGCTGATATTATTGTCAAACCTATTTCTCGTTTAACGAAGGCTACCAATGAGTTATCTAAGGGGAATTATCGCGTGCGTGTCAATTATACAGGAAAAGATGAAATTGCTCGTTTAAATCGCAGTTTCAATCAAATGGCACAACAATTGGCTAAACAGGATGAAACACGTCAGCAATTTATTTCAGATGTTTCTCATGAATTTCAGACACCTCTTACAGCCATTCAAGGTTTTGCAACAATTTTAAAGAATGAACAGTTAAGTGATGAACAACGACAAAAATATGCTGATATTATCTTGTTTCATAGTAAACGTTTATCGACTTTATCAAAGAACATGTTACAGCTGACTTTATTAGAAGGTGAAGATGTAAAACTGGAAACAAGTGAATTTTCTTTGATTGAACAGTTAAATCGTGTGATTGAAACACAGGATAATTTTGCATTGAGTAAGAATATTGAAATTGAATTTGAAGTGCCTAAAAATGATATCCGTATTGTTGGAGATGAATCACGTCTAGAACAGGTGTGGATTAATTTAATTAATAATGCGATTAAGTATACACAGGATAATGGTGTGGTCATGATTCATGTGAAAAAAACATCTAAAGAAGTAGAAGTTGTGATTGAAGATACGGGTGTAGGAATGAGTAAAGAAGCGATTTCACATATTTTTGAACGTTTTTATCGTCAAGATAAATCAAGAAGTGTGGAAGGAAATGGTTTAGGTTTATCAATTGTCAAAAGGATTGTTGATTTACATCATGGACGTATTGATGTTGTTTCTCGTGAAGAAGGAGGCAGTCGTTTTACAGTTTATTTACCACAAAATAAAACATTTCATATTAGTGATAAATTGATGAAAAAAGAAAATCACTCTTAGAAAGGAATTGATCTATGTATTTAAAAAGAATTGAATTACATGGTTTTAAATCATTTGCAGATAAATCAGTGATTGAATTTCAACCAGGTATTACAGGTATTGTGGGACCGAATGGTTGTGGAAAATCGAATATTAGTGATGCTGTAAGATGGGTTTTAGGTGAACAGTCAGTCAAATCACTGCGTGGGTCTAATATGTCCGATGTTATTTTTAATGGCAGTGAAGATCGTAAGGCTCAAAATGTTGCTGAAGTGACACTGGTTTTTGATAATGAAGATCGTTTCATGAATGTGGATTATAATGAAGTGGAGTTGACAAGACGTTTATATCGTCAAAATAATGAAGCAGAATATTTAATCAATAAAGAACCATGTCGTTTAAAGGATATAGTTGATTTGATTATGGATACGGGTTTAGGACGAGATTCACTTTCGATTATTTCACAGGGAAATATTTCAACTTTTGCTGATAGTAAGCCTGAAGAAAGACGTGGGATGTTTGAGGAAGCAGCAGGAGTTGCAAAGTATAAAAAAAGAAAACTGGAATCGATTAGAAAACTGGAAAGAACAAAGGATAATTTAGATCGTGTTGAGGATATCTGCCTGGAGTTAGAAAAGCAGCTTTCACCTTTAAAACGTCAAAAGGAAAAAGCAGAAATTTATGTCGATTTAAAAAATCAGTTACAATCTGTTGAAGTCAGTGTGCTGGTGAAGGGAATTGAAAGTTTATCAACGTCATTAAAAGATTTAAATCAGTCATTAGATTTATTAGATAAAGAGAAAGTAACGATTGAAGGGCAAATTTTAATCAATGAACAACAAAATGAGAGTTTAAAGAAAAAGATGTTTGATTTAGATCAGGAAGTGAATGCCTTGCAGGGTAAACTTTTAACGGCTATGAATAATGTCAATCAGCTGGAAACACAAAAAGTAGAAATTGATGCTAATCGTAAACATATTTTAGAAACAACGAATAAAGAAGATTTACAGGCACGTATAGAACAATTAAAAGCGATTTTACAGGATGCGATTAGTGAATACAATGACCGTGTTCATCGCTATAATGAAACCAAAGAAGAAAAGATGACATTGGAAGCAGCACAGGAAAAAAATCGAGCCCAAATGAATAATTTAAGACAGAGTATTGAAAATTTAAATCTTCAATTACATAATGATCGTCATCGTAAGGAACAGCTTGTGGATCTGATTGAAAATAAAACGGGTTATAGCTATGGTGTTCGTTCAATCATCAAAGCAAAGGATTCTATGCAAGGCATTGTCGGTGTTTTAGGTGATTTATTAGAAACAGCTCCAGAATATGAAACAGCCTTATCTGTTGCCTTAGGGAGTGCTGTTCAATTTGTTGTCACTAAGCAAGATGAGGATGCCAGAAATGCGATTCGTTTTTTAAAGAATAATAAATCTGGTCGTGCCACTTTTCTTCCTATCACAACAATGAAAGAAAGACATTTGCGTGAAGAACATTTATTGGTTTGTCAAAATACAAAAGGTTTTTTAGGCGTTATGAGTGATTTTGTCAAATATCCTCAAGAGATACAACGTATTGTTGATAATCAGTTAGGACATGTCATTGTGGCAGATACATTGGATCATGCTTCTCTGTTGTCAAAAGCAACATTTGCCAGATATAAAGTCGTGACTTTAGATGGCGAAGTGATTAATGTTGGTGGATCACTGACAGGAGGAAGTTTGAAACAGTCAACGTCTTTATTGACAAGTAAACGTGAATTAGAATTGCTGGTAGAAAAGATTCGTCAAAGTGAAAAAGATATGACTCAAAAGAAAGCTAAACTCAATGAATTAGATAATCTGGCAAGAGAAATTTCACATAATCTGCTTCAAAAACAAATGTCATTTGCAAAACTGGAACTTGTTGTCACAAACAAGAAAAGTGAACTGCAGATTGCCAAAAGTGAGTATGAAAGTTTAACTCATCAAAGTGTTGAATTGTCAGAGATGGAAAAAGGAACAGAAAATAACCACTTACTACAGGAATTAAATGAAGCAAAAAAGATACGAGATCGTTTAACGGAAAGTATTCAAGCTAAGCGTGAATTGCGTATGAGTTTTGTTAATGAAAATGATCAGCTGGAAGATGCTTTAAAGATGACACGCGCTCATTTAAGAGAAATACAGGCTGATATGACACAAAAGCAAGTGGATAAAGCTAAACAGGAAACAGAATTGAACAATCATTTACAACGTTTAAATGAAGAATATAAGATGACTTTTGAATTTGCTAAGGAAGAATATTCACAGGAAGTCAATATGCAAAAGGCTAAAGAGGAAGTTCGTCTATTAAGACATCAGATTGAATCATTGGGACATGTGAATTTACAGGCCATAGAAGATTATCAGGAAGTTTCAACACGTTATGAAACATTAAATCATCAGCGTTTAGATTTGATTCACGCTCAAGATAGTATTTTAAAAGCTATTGATGAAATGGATGAGATTATGATTTCACGCTTCAGTGAAACTTTTGAAAAAATCAATCATGAATTTAACATTGTTTTTAGAAATTTATTTGGTGGTGGAAAAGCCAAGTTAAAATATAGTGATCCAGACAATATCTTAGAAACAGGGGTTGATATTGATGTTCAGCCACCGGGTAAAGCTGTTCAAAATATTACCTTGTTTTCAGGAGGAGAAAAGGCATTGATTGCAATTTCCTGTCTGTTTGCGATTTTACGTGTCAGACCGGTTCCAATGTGTATTTTAGATGAGGTGGAAGCTGCTTTGGATGTTGCAAACGTAGAACGTTTTGCAAAATATTTAAGAGAATTTTCGGGACAGACACAATTTATTGTTGTTACTCATCGTGAAGGAACAATGGAAGAATGTGATCTTTTATATGGGGCAACAATGCAACAAAAAGGTGTGACAAAATTAGTGAGTGTTAAATTAAAAGATGCAATTGATTTAGCACAAAATGCATCATAAAAATATTGACATATCATCAAGAAGTGTTATCTTAATGATATGTCAATCAACTTGAGGAGGATGTCTATGGGTTTTTTTAGTAAAATTAAAGAAACATTAGTGGGAAAGTCTGCCAAGCAAAATGATAAATATGTTGCTGGTTTAGATAAATCAAATACATCTTTTTCTTCAAAAATCAATGAATTAGCAGCACGTTATCGTGAAATTGATGATGATTATTTTGAAGAACTTGAAAATATTTTGATTATGAGTGATGTTGGTGTCAACATGGTGATGACAATTGTTGATGAAATCAAGAAGGAAGTACGTTTACAGAATATAAGGGATCCTAAGGAGATTAATGAAATTATTATTGATAAAATGTTTGTCATTTATGCTAATGATTCTTATATGACAACAAAGATTAATTATGACTCTGAGGATTTAACTGTGATTTTAATGATTGGTGTCAATGGGGCTGGAAAGACAACAACGATAGCAAAACTGGCTCATATGATGTTAAATGAAGGCAAAACGGTTATGGTTGCAGCTGGTGATACATTCAGAGCTGGAGCGATTGATCAGCTGGATGTCTGGGCCAAACGTTTAGGAATTGAATGTGTCAAAGGAAAAGAGGGTGGTGATCCATCTTCGGTTGTCTTTGATGCTTTAAAACGAGCTAAAGAAAAAAATGTCGATGTTCTTATTTGTGATACAGCAGGACGTTTACAAAATAAAGTCAACTTAATGAATGAATTAGAAAAGATGAACCGTATCATTAAACGTGTTGTTCCTCAAGGACCGCAGGAAACGTTATTGGTTATTGATGCCACAACAGGTCAAAATGGTGTTTCACAGGCACAGGAATTCTCTAAAATTACGAATATTACTGGTCTTGTTTTGACAAAGATGGATGGAACAGCCAAAGGAGGTATTGTTTTATCTATTAAAGATGCTTTGAATATTCCTGTTAAATTTGTTGGACTTGGAGAACAAATGGATGATTTACAGGAATTTGATCTTGAACAATATATTTATGGTTTATGCAAAGGATTATTGGAGAAATAAGATGACTGTGGATTTAGAAAAAACACAACGTGTGAATTTGTTAATGGATTGTTATGAAGATTTGTTGACGGATAAGCAAAGGCAATATTTGTCTTTGTATTATGAAGAAGATTTGTCTTTATCGGAAATCGCCGATGATTTTCATGTTTCTCGTAATGCCGTTTATGATCAATTAAAACGTGCAGTGAAAAGTTTAGAAGAATATGAAGCCAAACTTCATTTGATGGAGAAACATTTACAACGTATGGCTTTGATTGAAAAGATTGAAAATCAACAAATAGGTAGTGAGTTGCAGGATTATTTAGAAATGTTGAAGAAAATATAGGAGGATGAATTATGGCTTTTGAATCTCTTTCAGAAAGATTGCAGGAGAGCTTAAAAAAGATTAGAGGACAGGCGACTTTAACAGAAGAAAACATGGATGAAATGCTTCGAGAAATTCGTTTGGCATTACTTGAAGCAGATGTTAACTTTCAGGTTGTTAAAGAGTTTATTGCTAATACAAAAGAAAAGGCTTTAGGACAAGATGTACTGGGGTCATTAAAACCGGGGCAGGTTGTTGTTAAAATTGTTCATGATGAACTGGTAGAATTATTAGGGACTACTGTTAGTGAATTGGATTTATCTTCTAAGCCTACTGTCATTATGATGGTTGGTTTACAAGGCTCAGGGAAAACAACAACATCTGGAAAAATCGCTAAATTACTGGCTCAAAAATATAGTAAAAATCCATTGCTGGTAGCTGCGGATATTTATCGTCCTGCAGCAGTAGATCAGTTAAAAACACTAGGAGAACAGCTAGATATTTCAGTGTTTGAAAAAGGAACTGATGTCAAAGCTGAACAAATCGTGAGTGAAGCTATGACATATGCTTCACAAAATCATCATGATGTGATTTTGATCGATACAGCAGGACGTTTACATATTGATGAACCTTTGATGAATGAATTACAAAATATTAAAGATATTGTTCATCCTAATGAAATTTTATTGGTTGTCGATGCTTTAACAGGACAGGATATTGTCAATGTTGCCCAATCATTCCATGATCATTTACAAATTACAGGGGCAGTTTTAACAAAATTAGATGGGGATTCTCGTGGTGGGGGTGCCTTATCTATTCGTCATATTACACATGTACCTATTAAATTTATTGGAACAGGTGAAAAACTGGATGCGATTGATTTATTCTATCCAGATCGTATGGCTGATCGTATTTTAGGTATGGGGGATGTTGTTTCATTAGTTGAAAAAGTTCAAGATGTTTATGATGAAAAAGAAACAATGAAAACTTTTGAACGTATGAAACGTGGAACATTCGGCTTGGATGATATGCTTGAACAAATGCATCAAGTTCGTAAATTAGGACCTTTATCAGGTATTTTAAAGATGATTCCGGGAATGCCTAAAATGCCACAGATCAATGATGAAGATACTGATAAAAAGTTAAAAATGACAGAATCTATCATTTATTCGATGACGTTGGAAGAAAGACGTGATCCTTCTATTTTAAATGCCAAACGTAAAGAAAGAATTGCGAAAGGATGTGGAAGAAGCGTTGCAGATATCAATCGTCTTTTAAAGCAGTTTGAAGCTTCTAAACAGATGATGAAACAAATGGGTAATCTTGATCCAACAACAGGGTTACCTACGCAAAAGCCACAAAAACGTGCACCTATCAATCCTAATCGTAAAAAAGAAAGACATAAGAAGAAAAAGAAAAGATAGTCAAAAAGACTTATTGGTGTTATAATCAATAAGTCTTTTATATAAATATGAATTTTGGAAATGGAGAATGTTTATCATGGAACAAAAGCGAGAATATGGTTTAACCCAGCAGGAGGTTTTTGAACGTCAGCAAGCGGGTGCTGTTAATCAGCAACAAAAAACAATCAGTAAGAGTTATTCACAGATTTTTCGTGAAAATATATGTACATTATTCAACTTATTAAATGTTTTGATTGCGATTGCTTTAGCTCTTGTTGGAGCATGGTCAAATCTGGTTTTTATTGTTATTATTATTACGAATGTCTGTATTGGTATTATTCAGGAAATTCATGCTAAAAAACTGGTTGATGAATTATCATTATTAATGATTCCTCATGTCAAAGTCTTAAGAGATCAAAAACAACAGACTATTGATGTCAATGAAATTGTTATGGATGATGTGATGGTTTTAGAGGCAGGAGATCAGATTTGTTGTGACAGTGTTGTGATTGATGGTGAGATTGAAGCCAATGAATCTTTATTGACAGGAGAATCTGATGCTATTCATAAAACAATAGAAAGCAGTCTGCTTTCAGGAAGTAGTGTTATTAGTGGAAAATGCTATGCTCAAGTTGTTCATGTTGGGGATGATAATTATACATCACGTTTAACAAATGAAGTCAAAAAAGCCAAAGAATTACAATCAGAGTTATTAAACTCAATGCGAAAAGTCACAAAAGTGACAAGCTTTATGATTGTCCCTTTAGGTATTATTTTGTTTTTAGAAGCTTATTTTTTAAGACATGATCTTTTATCAGAAGCCGTTATTAGTTCTTCAGCAGGATTGCTAGGAATGTTACCGAAAGGTCTTGTCTTATTAATGAGTGTTAGTTTAGCAGCTGGGGTTACTAAACTGGCAAAACAAAAAATATTGATTCAAGATATTTATTCTTTAGAAACATTGGCTCATGTCGATACTTTATGTTTGGATAAGACAGGGACAATTACTAATGGAAAAATGAAAGTTGAAAAAGTAGAGAATTTATCTACTCAACCTTCTCAACAATTTTTAGATTATTTTGGTTCTTATTTGCATTATAGTGATGATAATAATGCAACATATCAGGCGATATGTGAAGATTTCACATTGAATGACCATCATCTGCCAAGTCAGAAAGTTGCCTTTTCTTCACAGAGAAAATGGAGTGCTATGACTTTTGAGGGTTTTGGAAGCATTGTCATGGGAGCACCAGAACGTTTGATGAAAGAATTACCTGCTTCTTTAATGCAACAAATTGAATCAGGAAAACGTGTTATTATTATTGCTTATACTCAAAATGTCGTTGATGCTAAAAAAACATTACCAGAAGTAACACCAATATTGGCGATTATTTTAACAGATATGATTCGTAAAGATGTAGAAAAAACATTAGCGTACTTTGATAGTCAAGGGGTTGATGTTAAAATCATTTCAGGAGATCATGTTTTGGCGGTTTCTAAAATTGCTCAAATGGCTGGATTAAAAAATTATGATCGTTATATTGATATGAGTGAATATCAAAACGGACAAAGTCATATGGATGAATTGGTCAACCAATATTCTGTCTTTGGACGTGTGACACCTCAACAAAAGAAATGGCTGGTAGAAGCTTTAAAAAGACAGGGACATACTGTCGCAATGACAGGTGATGGTGTCAATGATATGTTGGCTTTAAAAGAAGCGGACTGTAGTATTGCGATTGCTGAAGGAAGTGAAGCAGTCAAACAGTTATCACAGATTGTTTTATTGAATTCAGAATTTTCATGTTTACCTCATGTTGTTTTAGAAGGCCGTCGTGTTGTTAATAACTTAACAAGAGTTGCAAGTGTTTTCTTTATTAAAACCATATATTCTATTATTTTAACGATTGCCTGTGCTATCTGTAATATTCCATTTCCGTTTATTCCTATCCAGATCACTTTGATTGACTTTGCTATTGAAGCTTATCCATCATTTTTAACATTATTAGAGCCTCAAACACACAAAATCAAAGGAAAATTTTTACCAACAGTTTTTAAAAATACAATTCCTCATGCTTCAGGTGTTTTATTGTGTTTCCTATTAATTTATACAGGACGTCCACTTTTCCATATTCCAATGGAACAAAGTGTAACAATGATGTATCTGGCACTGGCATGTATAAGTATGCAGGCAGTCATTGTCAGCAGTTTTCCAATGAATAAATTACGTCTGTTTGTCTGTGTGACAATGGTTTTAGGGTTTATCTTGGCAATTATCTTGTTCCATCAGTTATTACATTTAACAATGTTGACATATGCTCAAATGATTTTAACAATCATCATTACATGTATTGGTCTATTATTTAAAGAAGTTGTAAGATATATCATTTCGCTAAAAACAAAAGATGTTAAGTAAAAATACTTGACAGATGATTTATATGTGTTATACTAGGAAAGCAAAATCAATAAATGGAGGAAAATTTAATGGCAGTAAAAATTAGATTAAAAAGAATGGGTGCAAAAAAATCACCATTTTATAGAATTGTAGCAGCTGATTCAAGAATGCCTAGAGATGGACGTTTCTTAGAACAATTAGGAACTTATGATCCTAGACAAAATCCAGCAGTTGTCACAATTAAAGAAGAAGAAACTTTAGCTTGGTTAAGCAAAGGTGCTCAACCATCTGATACTGTAAGAAACTTATTAAGCCAAAAAGGTATTATGAAAAAATTTGCTGATTTAAAAGCAAAAAAATAAGCTGGTGATAAAAAGTGGATTACGTCAAAACTTTACAGGATCTTGCAAGAGAACTTGTTGTTGAAAAAGATAAATTAGAAGTCAGACAGATGCCTTCATTAGATGAAGATACAATTGTATTATATGTCTATGCTTCAAAGAGTGATATTGCAAGACTTATTGGTAGAAAAGGTATGATGGCTAATTCTATACGTCAATTTATGTCAGTAAGTGGACGTTTAAATCATCAAAAATTAGACATCAAATTTGAATCTTATGGAGAATAGATGTGGTTGGCACATCTATTTTTTATATCAGGGAGGCTCATTATGGATCAAGTGATTGTGGGTAAAATTGTCAATACACATGGTATTAAAGGAGAATTAAAAGTGAAATCTTCAACGGATTTTGTGGCTGAAAGATTTGCGAGAGGAGCTCAGCTTTTTATTGATTATCAGGGACAAAAGATGGAAATGACTGTGGCTTCATATCGTATTCATAAAGGACATATTCTTGTGACTTTTGAAGGTTATCGTGACATTAATTTAGTTGAAAAGTATAAAGGATGTTTACTTTATGCGATGAAGGATGAGAGTTTGTTGGATGAAAATGAATATTATATTAGTGATATTATTGGATGCGAAGTCTATAATGATGGAAAATATATTGGGAAAGTTCAAGATGTTCAATTATATGATCATCATGATATTTTAGTTGTACAAGGTCAACAAAAAATCATGATTCCTTATGTGGATGCTTTTATAACAAATGAAGATATTGAACATCAACGTATCGATGTTCATTTGATTGAAGGTTTCTATGATGAAGATTGATATTCTTTCATTGTTTCCAGAGATGTTTGATGGCTTTTTAAAGACTTCTATTATCAAACGTGCTATTGATTCACAGGTTGTGGATGTTCATATTCATAATTTTCGTGAATTTGCTGATAATAAACATAAAAAAGTAGATGATTATCCTTATGGTGGAGGACAGGGGATGGTTTTGATGTGTCAACCTATTATTGATTGTTTAAAGACATTGACAACTCCTGACAGTCTTGTGATTTTGATGTCACCACAAGGTCAGACTCTCCATCAGCAGTTAAGTTATCAGTTGTCTTTGGAAAAACATCTTATCTTTATTTGTGGTCATTATGAAGGTTTCGATGAACGTATCCGTGATTATGTGGATATGGAGTTATCAATTGGTGATTATGTCTTAACGGGTGGAGAATTAGCCAGTATGGTATGCTGTGATGCGATTATTCGTTTATTAGATGGTGCTATTCGTGAAGCTTCACACGAAGATGATTCATTTAGTCAAGGGTTGTTAGAATATCCTCAATATACCCGTCCCTATGAATACGATGGCAATTGTGTTCCAGATGTTTTGATGAGTGGTCATCATGAAAATATTCGTCAATGGCGTTTAGAACAGTCTTTAAGAAAAACTTATCTCAAACGTCCAGATTTATTAAAAAATAGAGTGTTGAGTGATGAAGAATTGAAAATATTAGAGAAAATCACAAAAAAAGATTGATTTTCATGATGAAAAATGATAATATCTTTAAGTCTTTGGACGCAGAAGCTCCGCTGGTTACATAACGTATGAACTTCGTAGATAAATATTGTGAAGGAGGAAGTCATATCATGAATATGCAATTAGTACAAGAAATTACAAAAAAACAATTAAGAAATGACATTCCAGATTTTAAACCTGGAGATACTTTAAAAGTTTATGTTAAAATTCAAGAAGGTGACAAAACACGTACTCAGTTATTTGAAGGTGTTTGTATCGCTAGAAAAGGTGGAGGAATTTCTGAAACTTTTACAGTCAGAAAAATTTCTTACCAAGTTGGTGTAGAAAGAGTTTTCCCACTTCATTCACCAATTATTGATAGAATTGAAGTTGCTAAAATTGGTAAAGTACGTAGAGCTAAATTACATTACTTACGTGGATTATCTGGAAAAGCTGCAAGAATTAAAGAAATTCGTAAATAGGAAGTATGGGATTTTCCCATACTTTTTTTTCTAGCCTTTTTGATTATTTAAAGTTATAATAAAAAGTGTTTGAATATGATACAAGGAGCGATAAGTGTGAATAAAAAGAAAATATATATTTCTCTTATTGAAATTATTGTTGTGATTGCACTGACAATTGGTATTTTTAAGTTTGTCGTTATTCCTGTGAGAATAGAAGGTGTTTCAATGGAGAATACTCTCCATGATCACAGTATTGCTATGATTAATGCAACAGGTATTCAAGAAGATAATATTCAACGTTTTGATATCGTTGTTTTAAATAGTCAACAGTTGAATGAAAAAATCATTAAAAGAGTGATTGGTTTACCTAATGAAACAGTGAAGTTTATGAATGATGAATTGTATATTAATGGAAATCATATTGAACAAGATTTTTTAGATGATGATTTTGTTGAAAAAGCAAAAATTACTTATAATGTTGATCAATTTACTGATGATTTTGAAGTGACTTTAGCAGATGGTGAATATTTTGTAATGGGTGATAATCGTTTGCGTTCAACCGATTCAAGAGAATTAGGACCTTTTCGATTGGATGATATTGTGGGTATGAAAGGGTTAGTGATTTATCCTTTTTCTGATATTCAGTGGATTGATTAAGGAGGTGTCGTTATGGCTAATGAAAATACAAAAATGAATATTCATTGGTTTCCGGGTCATATGGCAAAAGCCAGAAGGGAAATCAGTGAAAAAATCAAAGTTGTTGATATTGTGATTGAACTGGTAGATGCACGTGCTCCGTATTCTTCTAAAAATCCAATGATTAATGAAATCATCAAAAATAAACCTCGTTTTATCATTTTAACAAAAAAAGATATGGCTGATGATCAATATACCAAACAATGGGTACAATATTATGAACAATGTGGTTATCAGGCTATGAGTGTGAACTTGAAAAATTTTAATGAATATCAAAAAATCATTGAAAAATGTCGTTATGTATTAAAGGATAAAATGGAAAAAGAAAAAGCCAGAGGTTTAAAACCACGTGCTATGAGAGCAATGGTGTTAGGAATACCTAATGTAGGTAAATCTACTTTTATTAATAGACTGGCTAATCGAAAGGCAACAGTCACGGGGAATAAACCGGGTGTGACAAAAGCACAACAAATCATTAGAGTTGCGAAAGATTTTGAATTGTTTGATACACCGGGTGTTCTATGGCCTAAATTAGATGATGCACATGTTGCACAAAACATAGCTTTACTTGGTTCAATTAAACAAAGTATTTTACCTTTAGATGATTTATTTATTGCGGCCATGCGTTATTTATCTTTGCATTATCCTCAATTATTAAAAGACCGATATCAATTGGAAATTGATTTAGAAAATGAAAACTGGATTGTTGATGCATTTGATCATATTGCTAAAGTGAGAAAAATCAAACCTTTGAAAGGTGAAACGGATTATGATCGAGTTATGGAAGTTTTCTTCAGTGAAATTAATGATGGTAGTATTGGAAAAATCACTTGGGAGGATCTTTCATGTGTGAACGTTTAAAGTTTGAACAACAGGCTTATGATTTAGGAAAGAAATATATTGTAGGACTGGATGAAGCAGGACGTGGACCAATGGCAGGACCTTTAGTTGTAGGAGCAGTCATTTTCCCTCAAGGATATTATAATGATAAGATTAACGATTCTAAAAAACTTACTGAAAAAAAGCGTGAAGAACTCTATCAGATTATTATTCAAGAAGCATTGGCCTATCAGATTGAAATTATTGATGTTGCAGATGTAGATCGCCTTAATGTTTATCAAGCCAGTAAAAAAGGGATGATTGATGCGATTGATCATCTTTCTATTCGACCAGATTATGCTTTGACAGATGCTATGCCACTAGGTGATGTGATTGAACATCAAGCGATTGTCAAAGGAGATGCTAAGTCTTTGAGTATTGGTGCTGCCAGTATTTTAGCAAAAGTGACACGTGACCATATCATGAATGATTATGCCAAGATTTATCCCGAATATGGTTTTGAAAAACATAAAGGCTATCCAACAAAACAACATAAAGAAGCTTTAAAAGCATACGGAGTGACTCCTATTCATCGACGTTCTTTTCAACCTGTTATTGATGTTTTGAATCAGCAAATGAGTTTGTTTGATGATTTTTAAGATGTATAATTGATTAAAAACAATTCAAAAAGTATGAATTGTTTTTAATTTTAAAAAAATTTTCATAGAAAAAAAGAAAAATACAAAATTTTTGCGTATATAAATAATAGGAGGGTAATTATATGGAAGAATTAGTATTGTATTTTTCTTTAAAGTATGATGGAGATTTTCAAAAAATCTATAATGCTTTAATGAATAAAGAAAGAGTGAATGAAAGATTAAAAGTGGAGTTAATAAAACAAATGAAATGTCAGTACATAACAATCTTTAGTGATGAGTATCCAGAGTTATTAAAACAGATTAACTGTCCACCATTTGTTTTATACTACTATGGTGATTTATCTTTGTTGAAAACAAAGACGATTGGTGTGGTAGGAATGCGTCAGATGAGTGATTATGGGAAACGTGCAACGCATCTTTTTGTGAAAGATTTGGTTCAAAATGGGTATACCATTGTCAGTGGAATGGCACGAGGTATTGATACAGTAGCTCATCAGAATGCGATTGCTTATGGTGGGAAAACAATTGCTGTTCTAGGAACTGGGATTGAATATTGCTATCCTAAGGAAAATGGATTGTTATATGAGGAACTGAAAAAACATCAATTGGTTTTAAGTGAATATCCTTTTTATACGGCACCACAAAAGCGTCTATTTCCTTTTCGTAATCGTATTATTGCTGGCCTGTCCTATAGTTTATTGATTAGCGAAGCCAAACAGAAAAGTGGAACAATGATTACTGCAGGTTATGCTTTAGAACAGGGAAAGGAGATTTATTGTATTCCCGGACGTTTTGATGATTATGAAGGTTGTAATGAATTGATTAAACAGGGAGCCAGACTTGTTTCAAGTGCTCAGGATATTATGGAAGATGAAGATTATGGTTGACAAATTAGAAAAAAGACTTAATAATAGAAAACACGTAGGAGGTAATATGATGGGTAAGAATTTAGTGATTGTCGAATCACCTTCAAAATCAAAAACAATTCAAAAGTATTTGGGTGCTGATTTTGAAGTGACTTCATCAAAAGGACATATTAGGGACTTGGCAACCACTGGAAAAGGTGGTTTAGGAGTTGATGTGGAAAATGATTTTAAACCACATTATGTCATTAATAAGGATAAAAAAGATGTTGTTAAGGAATTGAAGAAATGTGTCAAAGAAGCAGATTATGTTTATTTGGCAACTGACCCTGACCGTGAAGGGGAAGCTATTTCATGGCATCTGGCTGAAGTTTTAGGCTTGGATGAAACTTTAACGAATCGTATCGTTTTTAATGAGATTACACATGATGCTGTTATTAATGCTTTAAAAAATCCTCGTACAATTGATCAGAATCTTGTGAAATCTCAGGAGACAAGAAGGGTTTTAGATCGTATTATTGGATTTAAACTTTCTAAATTATTACAAAAGAAGATTAAATCAAAATCAGCTGGACGTGTTCAATCAGTGGCATTGAGATTGATTTGTGAAAGAGAAAAAGAAATAGAAGCGTTTGTTCCAGAAGAATACTGGAAAGTCAAAGCTATCTTTGAAAAAGATGATATCATGTTTGAAGCTGAATTGGCTAAACATAATCATCATAAGATTGAGCTTCATAATGAAGAAGAAACAAATGCGGTATATGAATCTTTAAATAAAGAATTTATTGTTAGTGATGTTAAAAAATCACAAAAGAAACGTGCATCTAAACCACCGTTTATTACATCAACTTTACAACAGGAAGCTTCTTCTAAATTAAACTTTAAGGCAAAACGTACAATGATGATTGCTCAAAAGCTTTATGAAGGGGTAGATATTGGAAATGAAACAGTTGGTTTGATTACGTATATGAGAACGGATTCGATTCGTTTATCAGAAAGTTTTATTCATGAAACAAAGCAGTATATTAGTGAAAAATACGGAAAAGATTATGTAGGTAATGTCAAGGTTTCTAAGAAAAAAGAAAATGTCCAAGATGCCCATGAAGGAATTAGACCAACAAGTATTATGCGTACACCAGAAAGTGTGAAAGAATATTTAAGTCATGATGAATATAAATTATATGCTTTAATTTATGCTAGAGCGATGGCTTCTTTGATGGCACCGGCTAAGTTAAATGCAACAACACTTTCATTAGATAACAATGGCTATGAATTTAGAGCGAGTGGTTCGGTTATTCAATTTGATGGATATTTAAGAGTTTATGGAGCTTATGAAAAGCAAAATGATGAATTGCTTCCAGAAGTTGTGGTGGATGAAAAACTTTTAAGCCAAGATATTCAAAAGTCACAACACTTTACAAAACCACCAGCACGTTATAGTGAAGCAAAATTGATTAAAGAACTTGAAGATTTAGGAATTGGACGTCCAAGTACTTATGCAAGTATTATTGATACAATTGTGACAAGACAATATGTTGAAGTCATTGATAAGGCATTTAAACCTACTGAATCTGGTATTTTAACGAATGATAAACTGGTTGAATTTTTTGATAGTATTATTAATGTTGAATATACAGCACAAATGGAACAGGAGTTAGATGAAATTGCGGAAGGGCATGATGATTATGTACATGCTTTAACAACTTTTGAAGATAAGTTTGAACCATTACTTGCTAATGCTTATGAGAAAATGGAGCAGATTCAACCACAAAAAACAGGAGAAACGTGTCCAGAATGTGGTGGGGATTTAGTTATTCGTAAAGGAAAATATGGTTCATTTGTTGCTTGTTCAAATTATCCAACTTGTAAGTATATTAAAAAAGAGCCAGAAACGATTGAATATACAGGAGAAAACTGTCCAAAATGTGGTAGTCCAATGGTGTATAAGACAGGACGCTATGGCAAGTTTGAAGCTTGTTCTAATTATCCTGAATGTAAATATATTAAAAGTGAAAAGAAGAAAGCTGAACCAGTTATGACGGATGAAGTTTGTCCTAATTGTGGTAGTCCTATTGTCATTAAAAAAGGACGTTTTGGAGAATTTAAAGCTTGTTCAGCTTATCCAAAATGCAAAACAATTATTAAATAAAAGTCCCATATGGGACTTTTTAGAAAGGAAAAAATATGGAAAGAGTCAATATTATTGGTGGTGGATTAGCAGGAGTGGAAGCGGCACATCAGCTGATTTTACGTCAGATTCCTGTTCGCCTCTATGAAATGCGTCCACATCAGACAACGGGAGCTCATAAAACAGAATATTTTGCGGAACTGGTCTGTTCTAATTCATTAAGAGCGGATGGATTAAATAATGCAGTGGGTGTCTTAAAAAAAGAGATGGAAATGAATAACAGCCTCATTATCAAATTTGCAAGGGAACATCAAGTACCAGCGGGTGGTTCGCTGGCTGTTGACCGTGAGGGTTTTTCAAAAGCGATTACTGAATATATTGAATCTCAACCTCTTATTGAGATTGTAAGAGAAGAAGTTACTGAGATTCCAGCAGGACCGACAATCATTGCTTCAGGTCCGTTGACAAGTACTCATTTGTCACAAAAGATTCAAGATTTATTACAACAAGATTATTTCTATTTTTATGATGCGGCAGCTCCTATCATTGAAAAAGAAAGTATTGATTTTTCAAAAGCTTATATGAAATCTCGTTATGATAAAGGTGATGCCGAATATATTAATTGTCCAATGACCAAAGAAGAATTTGAAGCTTTTTATGATGCTTTAATCAATGCTGAAGTTGTCAAACCCAAAGATTTTGAAGAAAAGTTTTTTGAAGGTTGTATGCCTTTTGAAGAAATTGCCAGACGTGGTCAACAGACATTGCTTTTTGGACCAATGAAACCAGTAGGATTAGAAAAAGACGGACAAAGACCCTATGCGGTTGTTCAGTTAAGACAGGATAATGCAGTGGGTTCATTATACAACATCGTTGGTTTTCAGACACATTTAAAATGGGGAGAACAGGAACGTATTATTCATATGATTCCCGGTTTAGAAAATGCGAAAATTGTGCGTTATGGTGTGATGCATCGTAATTGCTTTATATGTTCGCCACGTTATCTTCGAGAAACTTATCAATTTATAAATCGTGATGATTTGTTTTTTGCTGGACAAATGACAGGAGTAGAAGGATATGTAGAGTCTGCGCAAAGTGGTATGGTTGCGGGAATGAATATGGCAAGATATTTACAAAAACAGCCACTGCTTATTTTCCCTCGTGAAACAGTGATGGGATCATTGGCTTATTATATTACACATGGGGATGAAAATAATTTTCAACCTATGAAAGCTAATTTTGGTATTTTGCCAGATCTTTTGACACGTGTGAAGAAAAAAGAACGTAAAGAAGCTTATGCAAATCGTGCAATAACAGTGATGGAGGATTTTTTAAGTCATGTCTGATTTTGCAAAAATGGCAAATGACTACTTGTCTTATTTACAATATGTCAAAAAGTATTCTGCTTTAACAGTTACGGGGTATCAAAGAGATATTTATGAATTTATTGACTATTGTCATCGTGAAGGTATAGAAAGCTTTGGGGCTGTTCAATATTCTTTTTTAAGAGGTTATCTGGCATATTTACATACTAAAAGTTTATCACCTAAAACGATTAATCATAAAATGAGCAGTTTAAGAGGATTATATCGTTATTTACAAAAAGAAGAATTGCTTGATGATAATCCATTCCTTTTGGTTGAGTCTTTAAAAGAACCACAGCGTCAACCAGACTTTCTTTATATGGATGAAATGTTGGATTTATTAGATAGTATTGATACACATACAGTTTTAGGGCGTCGTAATAAAGCTATGTTGGAATTGATGTATGCCTCAGGGCTACGTTGTCTGGAAGTCGTTGAAATGCAGTTGTCACAAATTGATTTTTCCAGACAGTTATTGTTTATTCATGGAAAAGGTGGGAAGGATCGTTATGTGCCTTTTCATGATTTGGCTGCCAAGTGGCTGAAAGATTATATTGAAAATGATCGTTATGAAATCATGATGAAAGCACATCAAGATCATAATTATGTATTTGTTAATAAATTAGGAAAACCACTTACAAATCGTGGTGTTGAAGATATTGTGGATCGGGTTGTGAAAAATTATGATCCAACTAAGAAGATTCATCCACATACGATTCGTCATTCTTTTGCAACTCATTTATTGGAACAGGGTCTTGATATTCGTGTTGTTCAAGAGTTGTTAGGACATGCCAATTTATCAACAACCCAAGTCTATACTCATATTACCAATCAGCATTTAAAAGAGGTTTATGATCATTCTCATCCAAGAAATCAATAAAGAAATGAGAATGTTTTAAAAAAATATTGACGATAAGATGATAAAATGATAATATACTCATGTTGTAGACCTCTAGCTACAACCGCACATGCAAGGTATTAAAGCATAGCTGCCTTGATTGGCGAGTCTGAGATTATTATAGAAAAGAAGGAGGTACATCATGTACGCAATTATTGAAACTGGTGGAAAACAATTAAAAGTTGAAGTTGGAGATACTATTTTTGTTGAAAAATTAGATGTTGCTGAAGGAGAAGAAGTTGTTTTAGATAAAGTTTTATTTATTGGAGATAAAACAAATAAAATTGGGAATCCTTATATTAAAGGAGCAACTGTAACGGCTCAAGTTGAAAAACATGGAAAAGAAAAGAAAGTATTAATTTATAAATACAATCCTAAGAAACATTATCACAAAAAACAAGGACATAGACAACCTTATACAAAATTAGTGATCAAAGATATTAAAAAAACAGCTAGAAAAGCAAAACAAGAAGCTAGTGAAGCTGCTGAATAATGATTAAAGCAGTAATCAAAAAACATAATCAATCGATTGTGCAGGTGACTGTTTCAGGTCATGCACAAAGTGCTGAATATGGTAAGGATTTGGTATGTGCTGGTGTGAGTACAATTTGTGTTGGGATAGCGAACACTTTGGTTCAATATCAATTTTTATTACAGCATTTAGGAACAATAGATTTAAAAGAAGGATTGATTGATATAAAGGTTCATCAAGACAACGAACAGATTCAAGTGGTGCTAGGGACATTTGAAGTGATGCTGAAAACGGTTGAGGAATCTTATTCAAAATACATGAAAATTGAGAAGATGGAGGTATGAAACCATGATGTTTAAGTTAGATTTACAATTATTCGCTTCTAAAAAAGGGGTAGGATCAACAAAGAATGGTCGTGATTCTAAATCTAAAAGATTAGGAGCTAAATTATCTGATGGGCAATTCTGTACTGCTGGTTCTATCATTTACAGACAAAGAGGAACAAAAATTCATCCAGGTGTAAATGTTGGAAAAGGTGGAGATGACACTTTATTTGCAAAAGTAGATGGTGTTGTGAAATTTGAAAGAGATGGAAGATCAAGAAAGAAAGTTTCTGTTTACCCAGCTGCTTAATAGGAATCCCTTATAGAGGGGTTCTTTTTTTTGAAAAAAGAGAAAGAAGGTGAAAAGATGAAATTTATTGATAAGGTACATATATATGTTGAAGCTGGAAAAGGTGGCGATGGTGTTGTTGCTTTTCGTCGAGAAGCCTATGTTCCTAAAGGTGGTCCAGCCGGTGGTGATGGTGGAAAAGGTGGCAGTATCATTTTTGAAGCCACAACTTCTTTATCGACTTTATTGGATTTTAGATATCACCGTGAGTATAAAGCAAAAAATGGTGGTCAGGGAATGGCAAAAAAGATGCATGGAGCTGATGGGGCAGACATGATTTTAAAAGTTCCTGTAGGAACAGTTATTTATGATGAAGATAGTGGTCGTGTTCTGGCGGATTTAACACAAGATAAACAAAGAGCTGTTATCGCTAAAGGTGGACGTGGTGGACGTGGAAATGCCCGTTTTGCGACAAGCCGTAATCCAGCTCCAACTATTTGTGAACATGGAGAACCAGGTGAAAAATACAATTTAATCTGTGAGTTAAAATTACTTGCAGATGTGGGATTAGTAGGTTTTCCATCAGTTGGGAAATCAACGCTTCTATCAGTTGTAACACGTGCTAGACCAGAAATTGCTGATTATCATTTTACGACGATTGTACCTAATTTAGGTGTAGCACAGTCGAAAGATGGTCGTTCATTTGTCATGGCTGACTTACCGGGATTAATTGAAGGAGCCAGTCAAGGAAAAGGGTTAGGTCATCAATTTTTACGTCATATTGAAAGATGTCGTGTGATTGTTCATGTGATTGATATGGGTGGTAGTGAAGGTCGTGATCCTTATGAGGATTATCTGGCTATTAATAAAGAATTAGGTGAATATAAATATCGTTTATTGGAAAGACCTCAGATTATTGTGGCTAATAAGATGGATGAACCTGAAGCCGAAGAAAATTTAAAACGTTTTAAAGAGCAACTTGGTGAAGATATTCCTGTTTTTCCTGTGATTGCGTTGATTCAAGAAGGTGTAGACATGGTTTTATATGCGATTGCTGATTTATTGGACCGTACACCATCATTTGCTTCTCAAGACGAGGAAGTAGAA
Organism: Massiliimicrobium timonense; assembly: GCF_002160865.1. Lineage (GTDB taxonomy): Bacteria > Bacillota_I > Bacilli_A > Erysipelotrichales > Coprobacillaceae > Allocoprobacillus. The sequence continues at coordinate 24,891 of NZ_NFLJ01000007.1, read as the reverse complement.
AATACTGTTTTATATACATATCAAAAACCAGATGAAATTGGATTTGAAATTCATAATATGGGTAATGGTCAATGGCACGTAACAGGTGAACGTGTTGAAAAAATTGTTCAGATGGCTTCACTGGGAAGTGATGACGGTATCAAACGCTTTGCTCAAAAGATGCGTCATATTGGTTTGGATGATGCTTTGCGTGTAGCTGGTGTTCAGGCAGGAGATACTGTATCTATTTTAGATTTTGAATTTGAATTTTATGAATAAAAATGAGAAAAAATGTTTCTCATTTTTTATTTGCCTTAAAAGTGTGCTATAATGATGAGGATATTATGAAATGGGAGTTTTAATATGTATAGTTATATAAAAGGTATTATTGTGGATATGCGTCAAGATCATATTGTTGTTGATAATCAAGGAATCGGATATTTGATTTATGTTTCCAATCCTTATCAGTTTCAGCGTGGTAAAGAAACATTGGTCTATGTTTATCAGCAGGTCAAAGAAGATGGCATTGCTCTTTTTGGCTTTTTGACACTGGAAGAAAAAGATTTATTTTTAAAGCTGATTCTTGTAAAAGGCATTGGTTGTAAAACAGCCATTGGTATTTTAGCAACTGGAGATGTTCAGGCCATTATATCAGCTATTGAATCTAAGAATATTAGTTATTTAAGAAAGATTCCGGGTATCGGACCAAAGGCAGCACAACAGATTGTTTTAGATTTACAAGGTAAATTTGATGTACAGATATCTCCAATGCTTATGACATCAGTAGAGTTTGATGAAGCCATTGAAGTTTTAATTGCACTGGGATATAAGAAACAGGATGTGGATCGTGTGATGAATACGCTTGTTCATGAAACATTGGATACAAATGGTTATGTGAAAAAAGCATTAGGTTTATTAGTAAAATTATAGGAGGGTCGCTATGGATTTGAATGAACGTATTTTAGATACAAATGAACATATTGAGGATGAAGAAAATCAGCTAAGACCACAATCCTTTGATGAATATATTGGTCAGACTGATTTAAAAAAGAATCTCAAGGTTTTTGTTGGAGCAGCCAAATTAAGAAATGAAACTTTAGATCATGTATTATTATATGGACCACCTGGTTTAGGAAAAACAACGATGTCAATGATCATAGCTAATGAAATGGGGACACATTTGAAAGCCACAACGGGACCAAGTATTGAAAAGACTGGTGATCTGGTTGCTATTTTGACATCATTGGAACCGGGTGATGTTTTGTTTATTGATGAAATTCATCGTTTAAATAAAGTTGTTGAAGAAATTCTATATCCAGCGATGGAAGATTTTTATGTCGATGTTGTGATTGGTAAAGAAGCTTCTACACGTTCCATTAGAATTGATTTACCTCCTTTTACATTGGTTGGAGCGACAACACGAGCTGGAGATTTATCTGCTCCCTTAAGGGATCGTTTTGGTATTGTATCTAAACTTGAATATTATAATGAAAGTGAATTGACAGCGATCATTGATCGTACGAGTCAAGTTTATCATATGGATATGGATGAACAAGCCAAAAGAGAACTAGCCAGACGTTCACGTGGGACACCACGTATTGCTAATCGTTTGTTCCGTCGTGTCAGAGATTTTGCTCAATACAATGGGGATGATACGATTACGAAATCAAGAACAATTGAAGCGTTACAATCTTTAAAAGTTGATGAGCTGGGACTGGATGATGTGGATCATAAATATCTATTAGGAATTATTCAGCGTTTTCGTGGTGGACCGGTTGGTTTAGAAGCTATTGCTGCCAGTATTGGCGAAGAACCACTAACATTGGAAGATGTCTATGAACCTTATCTCTTACAAAAAGGTTTAATTAAAAGAACACCAAGAGGGCGTGTTGTTACAGAATTGGCGTATCAGCATTTTCATATTTCAAAAGAATCTTAGGATTCTTTTTTTGTTTGGAGGAAAAACATGAAAAAAATATATCAGATAATTGGACTTGTTGTTTTAATGATTTGTTCTATTGTTTATGATTTTCAAAAACCTGAGGTTGTAAAGAAAAATGTTGTGTCTTTATCTTATGTGATTTTAGAAGGAGAATTTTTAAAAAATGGAAAATACGAATTTGAGGGAGAAAAAACTATTCAAGAACTGGTGGATGAAGTTGGAGTATCCCCAAAGGCTAATATGCAGTCTTTGGTTATGGATAAAAAAGTTGAAGATGAAAGTCGTTTGTACTTACCATCCCTTCATGAGGGAGCTGTATCTTTAAATCATGCTTCACAGGAAGAACTCATGACTTTAGAAGGTGTAGGAGAAAAGACAGCTTTAAAAATCATCGATTATCGTCAGCAACAACCTTTTGAAACGATTGAAGATATTATGGATATTAATGGGATTGGTGAAAAAACTTATTTAAGATTGCGAGAACATCTATGCTTATAAGATATCATGTTATTTATTATGCAACGGCTTTATTATGCTTTGTTATAGCGGATATTGTCCATCCGCTTTTTTATTTATTCTTTATCTTATACTGTTATTTTCTATATCGAAGATTGTCTATCATACATTTCATGATTGCAATACTACTTTGTTTGGCCCTATGGATACAACCTCATGAAATTCAACCATTATCTTCTTCTTTGCAGGGTGTTGTTGTTAAAACTGCTGAAAATAACTGTTATTTGAAAACAAATGCAGGGACTGTAAAGCTTTATCATGATTTATCCAATATTGAATATGGGGATTTATTAGAAGTAGAGATTGAGCCATTAGAACTCTATGAAAATACAAATGACAATGCTTTTTGTGAAAAGGATTATCTCTATGGACAAAAGATTTTTCATAAAGCTTATGTTAAAAAACTGATTTCACAACAAAAACAACCAACATTTTATCGCTGGTTAGAACAACGTTTTTCTTCACAACAGGATGTTCAAGATTATCAGCGATTATTTATTTTAGGTGAAAGAAGCTTGACTATTGGCGAAGACTATCAGTTATTAACAGAACTTTCACTTGTTCATATGTTTGCTTTATCAGGAATGCATATCCATATCTTATATGCATTAATTAAAAATGTACTGGCTTTGTTTTTACCACGTCAACTAGCAAAGGTTTTAACGTTTATGATGATTGGCTTTTATATTTTTTCTATTCCTATGCTTGTGTCTTTGTATCGTGCTTTCTTTATTTTATTATTATATGAACTATTAAAAAAATGGTTTCATAAATTAGATATCTTTGCTTTCCTGATTATATTATCCTTATTTTATAATCCCTATATCATTTACAATATTTCCTTTGTATTTTCCTATTTTATTTATTTTATCGTTTTATTAACACAGCGTTTACGCTTTTCATCATTTTGGATTTATCTTTCCTCATTACCCATCATTTTAACATTAAATGCCCAAATTCCTTTTATTTCATTTTTTGTCAGCGATATTTTAAATGTCTTTATTGAAATCTTTTATAGCTTATGTGTGCTTTCTATATTTTTCCCTGTTCTTGAAATTGTTTTAAAATATACCGTCATTCTTTTTCAAAATATGTTATCTTTTATGACGGTTATGAATGCTTTCCTTATTTTTTCTAAACCAACCTTAGCATGTCTGATTCTTTTTTATTTTTTCTATTTTCGTATCATTATTGCTAAAGAACTCCAACAATCTTATCGAAAAGACGCTTGTGCCTTGCTTTCGTTAATGCTTGTTTTCCATTTCTGGAGTCAACATAAAATCTATGGTGAGGTGACAATGATTGATGTAGGACAAGGTGATTGTACCCTCATACGTCTACCTATGAATCAAGGAAATATTTTGATTGATACGGGAGGAACACAGGATTATGACTTAGCAACCCAGACGATTATACCTTATTTGAAATCGGTAGGTATTTCACATTTGGATTATGTGTATATTTCACATGATGATTTTGATCATTGTGGGGCACTTCCTTCTTTATTGGAACATTTTTCTATAGGGCAGGTCATTGATGAATTTGAAGCGACCAGACAGATTGGCTGTGCTCAAATTCAAATGTTTAAGAGTCATCAGGTTTATACTGATTCTAATGATCAGTCACTCGTTATGTATATTTCCTTACCGGCAATGAATATCTTGATGACAGGGGATATGTCCAGTCAAGTTGAAGCTGACCTTTTACCACAATTACAGACATTGGATGTCGATGTTTTAAAGGTTTCACATCATGGCAGTGCCAGTGCCACTTCTGCGTTACTTTTATCAGCGATTCATCCTGATATTGCGATGATTGGAGTTAAAAAGAATAATATGTATAAGCACCCTTCACCTCAGGTTATTGAACGTTTACAAAGAAAAGGTATCACGATTTTAAGAACCGATCAGGATGGAATGTTTCATCTAAGATTTTATGGAAAAGAACGTTACATTTTGCGTTGATTCATGTATAATGATAAAGATAGAGGTGATACCATGAATTTTGTCATCTATGGTGAAGATAAATTGTTGATGGAACAAAGATTAAAGACACTCAAAAAGAAGTATCATATTTGTGAGGAAGATATGAATATGGTGACATATTGGTGTCAGGACAGCAGTATGTCAACGATTATTGAGGATGCTTTAACACCACCATTTTTAACGGAATATAAGATGATTGTTTTAAAAAATCCACTTTTTTTAACGGCTCAAAAACAAAAAACAATGAATGATGCAGATATTCAAAAGTTTATGGATTATCTCCCTTTAGATAATCCCACAACAATATTTGTGATTTATCATGATCAAAGAAATTTTGATGAAAGAAAAAAAGTAGTGAAAACATTACGCAAGTATGCTCATTTTTATGATATTGAAAAAATGGATGAGCATCAGTTATATAAAGCGACGCATCAAGCGATTAAGAGTCGAGGGTGTGAAATAGATGAAGAAGCATTAAGACTGTTTTTATCACGTATGCCTTCTCATCTTCTGGAAATTTCACAGGAAGTGAACAAATTATGCCTGTATACAAAACATATTACTGTAGAAACGATTGATTTATTGGTGACAAAGCAGGTTGAAGAAAATGTTTTTGAATTAAGTCAGGCGATTTTAAATAAAGAAACAGCGAGAAGTTTTCGAATTTATAAAGATTTGATTATGAATAATGAAGAACCTGTCAAATTAATTGTTTTGATTGGTAATGCCATGCGTTTATTATATCAAGTGAAATTATTAGATAGAAAAGGTTATAATGATAGAGAAATTGCTCAAATTTTATCTATGAATCCCTATCGTTTAAAATATATTAGACGTGATGGTAAGGATTTTGATTTGAAAGAATTATTGGCACATATTGATGAACTATCACAGCTGGATATTGCTGTGAAGACAGGGAAAATAGATAAATATAAAGGTTTAGAACTATTTTTAATGAGAATGGGAGGAAATGAATCATGGAATCAATGAGAGAATTATTTAAGGTCGGATTTGGACCTTCATCATCACATACAATGGGACCACAAAGAGCGGCTTTGAAAATTAAGGAAATGTACCCTGAAGCGACACGTTTTCATGTTGATTTACATGGTTCGTTAGCTTTAACTGGAAAAGGACATTTAACTGATTATATTATTGAAAAGACATTTGCACCAAAACCTGTAGACTTTTCTTTTAAAAGTGAAGAATTACCAGAACATCCTAATGGGATGATAGTCCATGTTTTTCAAGGTGATCAGGAAATGAAACAGATTGAAGTTTATTCAATTGGTGGGGGTTCAATTTTATTTAAAGGAGATCTGGCACAGGAACCTGTTCAAGTTTATAAACAAAATACGATGAAAGAAATCTTACATTATGTAGATGAACATGGAATATCTTTATATGATTATGTTTTAGAAAATGAAGGAGATGATTTTGATCATTTTCTTTCAGATATTTTAGGAGCCATGTTTGAAAGTGTTGAAAATGGCTTGAAAAAAGAAGGACTGATTCAAGGGAAATTAAAATTAAAAAGAGTAGCGAAATCAATGTTTCAACAGGCTCAAAATACACGTCGTGAAGCTGATCGAGAAAGATTATTTATTTCCAGCTATGCTTATGCTGTTTCAGAAGAAAATGCGGATGGCGGAAAGATTGTTACAGCACCAACTTGTGGTGCAAGTGGTATTATGCCAGCTGTATTGTATTATTGTTATAAGCAGTTGCATATTGAAAAGAAAGATTTGATTAAAGCATTAGCCATTGGGGGACTTTTTGGAAATGTTGTGAAAACCAATGGAACGATTTCGGGAGCCGATGGAGGATGTCAGGCAGAGGTTGGAACAGCGTGTGCTATGGCAGCAGCAACAATGGCATGGATTTATGAATTGAATAATTCTTTGATTGAATATGCAGCTGAAATGGGACTGGAACATAATTTAGGTTTGACATGTGATCCCGTAGGAGGTTATGTTCAAATTCCTTGTATTGAACGTAATGGATATGGTTCATTACGTGCCTTAGATGCGGCCATGTTAGCAAAGCAGCTAGGTTATTTAAGAAAAAATAAAGTATCTTTTGATACGATTGTGAAAGTTATGAAAGAAACTGGAAAAGATTTATCCAGTGATTATAAGGAAACATCATTAGGTGGATTAGCAAAGGAATTTGGTTTATCATGAGTGCTTTGTATGTTCATATTCCTTTTTGTCAACATATCTGTACATATTGTGATTTTTGTAAAGTTTTTTATAATGAAAAGTGGGCATGGCAGTATTTAGATGCTTTAGCATTTGAAATTCAGCAAAAACAATTATCTCATGATTATAAAACAATTTATATTGGTGGAGGAACACCCACAGCACTGACTTATGAACAATTACAATATTTATTTGAACTCTTAAAACCTTATGCCCATCATTGTCAGGAATGGAGTATGGAGATTAACCCAGAAACAATGAATCATGAAAAATTAGAGTTATGTGTGCAAAATGGAGTGAATCGTTTGAGTATAGGTGTTCAGACATTTCATAATCATTTATTAAAAAAGATTGGACGTGTTCATACTTGTGAACAGGTGAAATCTTTTATTTTAGAGGCACAAAATAAAGGTGTTCAGGATATCAATATTGATTTAATGTATGGTTTGCCAGAACAGACGATTCAAGATGTTTGTGAAGATATTGATGAACTGGTAAAGTTAAAGGTTGGACATGTGTCTTATTATTCATTGATTTTGGAAGATCATACGATTTTAAAAAATGAACATTATCAGCCATTAAATGATGAAGAAGATGCCAAGATATATGCATTGATTAGAGAAAGATTACAACAGCACGGCTATCATCAATATGAAGTGAGTAATTTTTATGCATATAAACCTTCATTACATAATCTAGTGTATTGGCACTATGAAGATTATGATGGGATTGGGGTTTCGGCACATTCTTTGAAAAATGGACACAGATATGAAAATACCAAATCATTGACTCGTTATTTAGAACATCATTATTTGGAAAATGATATCATTTTGACAGAGAGTGATCGGTTATTTGAAAAAATAATGATGGGACTGCGTTTGAATGAAGGTATATCTATTTCACACATCAATCAATTATATGGAATTGATTTTCAAAAGCGATATCATCATGTAATTGAAAAATATCAAAAGATGAATTTGCTGGAAATAGAGAATGGATATTTAAAAACAACATCATTAGGAATCAATTATTTAAATAGTATATTAATAGATTTTTTGGATGACGAACAGACTTAGTCTGTTTTTCTTTATTTATTAGCACAAAAGTGTTGACAGTGCTAAAAAGATGAGTATAATGTAATTAGCACAGAGGTAAAAGGAGTGCTAAAGGAGGTTGAGATATGCTGACAGCTAGACAGTTACTGATTCTAAAATGTATAGTTGAGGAGTTCGTAGAAACGGCTGAACCAGTAGGATCAAAAACCTTGATGACGAAGTATCAGCTTCCTTATTCAAGTGCGACAATTAGAAATGAAATGTCATTTCTTGAAGAACATGGTTATCTTGAAAAGACACATACATCTTCGGGGCGTGTTCCTTCAACCAAAGGATATCGTTTTTATGTCGATACATTGATGCAGCCTAGTGTAGATGATGAAGTCAAGAATCAAGTGTCCACACTTTTAGGAAATCGTCATCGTTCGTTAAATGAGATTATTAAAGAAAGCTGTCAAATTTTAAGTCAGCTTACCCATTTAACAACAGTGGCTTTGGGTCCTAATGCCATTTATGAACATTTACAGAACATTACACTTGTTCCATTATCAGAACATACGGTTACCGCAATTATTGTGACAGATAAAGGGCATGTTGAAAATCGTAATTTCAATATTAAAAATAATGCCTATATGGAAGACTTGACAAGTTGTGTGAATGTCATGAATGAGTTATTAGATGGAACACCTATTAATCAAGTGGCTTTTCGATTGGAAAGAGATGTCAAACCTATATTGAGTGCAAGAATTAAAGAACATGAAGTTTTGTTTAATGCTTTTTTAGAGGCGTTTATGAAATTTGCAAACAATAATGTTTATTTCTCTGGTAAAGAAAATTTATTGTATCAGCCTGAATATAATGATGTGAATAAATTACGTCGTTTAGTCAGTGCTTTTGAAAATTCTCAATCATGGAAAAGTCTGGAACCAATCGCATTGGAAGATGGTGTCACAGTGAGAATTGGAAGTGATTCACCAATTCAGGATTTAAATGATGTATCAGTTATATCAGCTTCATTTAAAACAGGGAATGAGTCTAAAGGATCTATTTCAGTCATTGGGCCTACACGTATGCCTTATGAAAAAGTCGTTTCTTTAGTTGAGTATATTTCAAAGAGCTTGGAAGAAGTTCTAAGTAATCAAGAAGATGATGAATAGAGGTGAAATAATGGCAAAAGAAAAGGAAACTACACAGGAAGAAGTTAAAGAAGAACAGGAAGTTGTAGAGGAAACTCAAGAAAAGGAAGAACAAAAAGAAGAAAGCTTAGAAAATCAGATGAAAAAGCTGGAAGAAGAAGTGAATACTTGGAAAACGGATTATTATAAAGTTTTTGCGGATATGGAAAATTTGAAAAGACGTTTAGAAAAGGAACATCAAAATTCTTTAAAATTTATGATGCAGTCATTTATCGAAGAATTGCTTCCAGTTGTTGATAATTTTGAGCGTTCTTTAAATGTTCAAAATCCTAGTGAAGAAGTTCAGACATTTTTAAAAGGATATCAAATGATCTTTGATCAATTGATGGCTATTTTAAAGAAAAATGGTGTAGAAGTGATTGAAGCTCAGGGTAAAGAATTTGACCCTAATCTACATCAGGCAGTGATGACAACACAGGATGATCAATATGGTCATAATATTGTTGTTGAGGAGCTTCAAAAAGGTTACAAATTGAAAGATCGCGTTATTCGTGCATCTTTAGTTAAAGTAAATGAATAAAAAATAGGAGGATGATCGTTATGGGTAATAAAATTATTGGTATTGATTTAGGTACAACAAATTCATGTGTCAGTGTAATGGAAAATGGAGAAGCAAAAGTTATTGCGAACCCAGAAGGTTCAAGAACAACTCCATCTGTTGTTGCCTTTAAAAATGGAGAAATCATTGTTGGTGAAGCTGCAAAACGTCAAGCTGTAACGAACAAAGAAACTGTTATGTCAATTAAAAGACATATGGGTACAAGTTACAAAGAACATGTCAATGGAAAAGACTATACACCTCAAGAAATTTCAGCTATGATTTTACAAAACTTAAAAGCAACTGCTGAAGCTTATTTAGGTGAACCAGTCAATCGTGCTGTTATCACAGTTCCAGCATATTTCAATGATGCACAACGTCAAGCAACAAAAGATGCAGGAAAAATTGCTGGTCTAGAAGTAGAACGTATTATTAATGAACCAACTGCTGCAGCTTTAGCATTTGGTGTTGACAAATTAGATAAAGAACAAAAAGTATTAGTATATGACTTAGGTGGAGGAACATTTGACGTTTCTATCCTTGATTTAGCAGATGGTATGTTTGAAGTTTTAGCTACTGCTGGAGATAACCATTTAGGTGGGGATGACTTTGACCAAGCTATCATGAACTGGATTGTTGCTGAATTTAAAAAAGAACAAGGTGTTGACTTAAGCGCTGATAAAATGGCTATGCAACGTGTTAAAGAAGCTGCTGAAAAAGCGAAAAAAGATGTATCTGGTATGATGCAGACTCAAATCTCATTACCATTTATTTCTGCTGGTCCAGCTGGTCCATTACATCTTGAATTAACATTAACAAGAGCTAAATTTGATGAATTAACACATGATTTGGTTATGCGTACAGAAGGACCTGTAAGACAGGCATTAAGTGATGCAGGTATGTCACCAAATGATATTGATCAAGTTTTATTAGTTGGTGGTTCTACTCGTATTGTTGCTGTACAAGAATCAGTAAAGAGATTACTTGGAAAAGAACCTAACAAATCAGTAAACCCTGATGAAGTTGTTTCTATGGGTGCTGCAATCCAAGGTGGAGTTATTGCTGGAGATGTTAAAGACATTGTCTTATTGGATGTTACACCATTATCATTAGGTATTGAAACAATGGGTGGAGTCATGACTGTCTTAATCGAAAGAAATACAACAATCCCAACAACAAAATCACAAATTTTCTCTACTGCTGCTGATAATCAGCCAGCTGTTGATATCAACGTATTACAAGGTGAAAGAACAATGGCTAAGGATAATAAACAATTAGGTTTATTTAAATTAGATGGTATTGAACCTGCACCTAGAGGAGTTCCTCAAATTGAAGTCACTTTCAGCATTGATGTTAATGGTATTGTTAATGTTAAAGCAAAAGATATGAAAACACAAAAAGAACAATCTATCACTATTCAAAACTCAACTGGTTTAAGTGATGAAGAAATTGATAGAATGGTTAAAGAAGCTGAAGCAAATAAAGCTGATGACGAAAAGAAACGTAAAGATATTGAAACAAGAAATAAAGCTGAACAAATGATTAATGAAATTGATAAAGCTTTAGCTGAACAAGGAGATAAGATCGATGCTAATCAAAAATCTCAGGCAACTGCTTTAAGAGATGAATTGAAGAAAGCATTAGATGATAATGATATGGCTACACTTGAATCAAAAATGAGTGAATTAGAACAAATGGCTCAACAAATGGCAGCATATCAATATCAACAACAATCACAAGGAGCTAACCCTACTGGTAATGCTTCAAATACAGCAACAAACGATGATGACGTTGTTGATGCAGACTTTACAGAAAAAAATTAACATAAAGCCAAGGCTTTGCCTTGGTTTTATCTAGTCAAGAGGTGAGATTATGGCTGAAAAGAGAGATTATTATGAAGTGCTTGGTGTATCAAAAAATGCCAGTGCTGATGAAATCAAAAGAGCTTATCGAAAAATGGCTAAAAAATATCACCCTGATGTCAATAAGGAACCTGGAGCTGAAGAAAAATTTAAAGAAGTTCAGGAAGCCTATGATGTTTTGTCAGATGACAATAAAAAAGCTGCCTATGATCGTTATGGTCATGCTGCATTTGATCAAACTGGTGGATTCGGTGGTGGAGCCGGAGGTTTTGGTGGCTTTGGTGGCTTTGAAGATGTTGACTTAGGAGATATTTTTGGTTCATTCTTTGGTGGTGGAGGATCACGTCAAAGAAAGAGTGGTCCAATGCGTGGTGAAGATCGTTTTGTACAATTGGAAATCGACTTCATGGATGCGATTAAAGGAAAGAAAACAGAAATTAAGATCAATTATGATGAACAATGTTCACATTGTCATGGAACAGGTGCAAAAACACCAAATGATTATCAGACATGTTCACGCTGTGGAGGAACAGGAACAATCCGTACACAGCAACGTTCTCCATTTGGAACATTTGTTAATCAGACAACATGTCCAGACTGTCATGGAACAGGAAAAGTTGTTAAAGAAAAATGTCCACATTGTCATGGGAATGGATATGTTAATAAAAATATAACAGTTGAATTAAATATACCTGCTGGTATCAATACACATCAACAGTTACGTGTTCAAGGAAAAGGTCATCGTGGTACAAATGGAGGACCAAATGGTGACTTATATGTTGAAATTTATGTTAGACCACATCAACACTTCCAGCGTGATGGAAAAAACATTTATATTTCCATTCCAATTTCAGCAGTTGATGCAACGCTTGGTTGTGACGTAGATGTACCAACAGTTTATGGAGATGTGACATTAAAAGTTCCAGAAGGAACACAACCCGGAACAACATTACGTTTAAAAGGTAAAGGTGTTAAAGACTTACGTAGTGATAATTATGGAGATCAGTATGTTAAGATTGATGTGAAAATTCCTACAAAATTATCTCGTGAGGAAAAAGAACTTTATCATAAATTGAAAAAAGCTACAAAAAAAGAATCAATCTTTGATCAATTTAAAAAAGGCTTTAGAAGATAGTTTGGACTATCTTCTTTTTTTGTATAAAATAAGAAAAAAACATATGATAAAATATATAAAAAAAGCATCCCAGTGGGATGCAATCTTTATCATTAAGCACTCTTTCTAAGACTTCTTAATTCTCTTGCTGAAATTTTTACTTTTTTTGGTTTACCATTGACTAAAATAGTAGCTTTTTGTAAGTTAACATTCCATTTTCTCTTAGTTGCATTTAATGCATGAGAACGAGAATTACCAGACATAGGTCCTTTTCCGCTCACTTCACATTTTCTAGCCATTATATTCACCATCCTTTACAAAGTGTCTTTCACATACCTAAGTATAATATCATTAATAAAAAGAAAATGCAAATACTTTTTCATATAAAAATAAAAAAATATTGTATTTGAACGTTTTTATAATATCTGAAAAAGATGAATATTTCAATATTTTTTTAAATTTTATTTACAAGAGAATATAAGTGGGTTATAATGCGTATGCATTGCCATGAAATAATTGTCAATAATTTAAAAATGAGATATAATATAGGTAACTATTTATAAATTTATGATAAGAACGGAGGAATAGTTATGATAACGAAAACAACTGATTTAGGAGATATACATCTTTCATTAGATGTTGTTGCAAGTATTACTGGGGGTGCTGCAACAGAGTGTTATGGTGTTGTTGGAATGGCAAGTCAAAAGATTATGAAAGATGGTTTTTATGGTCTTTTGGGTAAAGATAATTATGCTAAAGGGATTGTCGTAGAAGATGGGGAAACAGGAATCATTTTAAATGTTTATATTATCGTTGGATATGGAGTGAAAATTTCTGAAGTTGTTTATGAAGTACAAAAGAAAGTGAAATATGTATTAGAAACAACTTTAGATATTGATATTGAAGCAGTGAATGTGTTTGTACAAAGCATTCGTGTGACAGATTAGTGGAGGGTTAACATGAGAATCATTGATGGTAAACTGTTTAAAGAGATGGTTATAACTGGAGCAACTGTTTTGCATAATAACCATCCAGAGATTGATGCATTGAACGTCTTTCCTGTACCAGATGGAGATACAGGAACAAATATGTCTTTGACATTTAGTTCTGGTGCAAGTGAAATTGAAAAATTAGATTCTAACGATATATATGAAATTTCAAAGAAGTTATCTAAAGGTTTATTGATGGGAGCAAGAGGAAATTCTGGTGTTATTCTTTCACAAATCTTTAGAGGAATTTCTATGGCTTTTGAAGGGAAAAAACAAGTAGATGCTGTAGAATTAGCACAAGCTCTACAAAATGGAGCTAAAGTGGCTTATAAAGCTGTTATGCGTCCAGTTGAAGGGACAATTTTAACAGTTATTAGAGAATCAAGTGAAGCTGTTGTTCAATATGCGAAACCGGGAATGGAGATTGAAGATGTTTTTTCTTACTTTGTTAAAGAAGCTGAAGAATCACTGGAAAGAACGCCAGAACTTTTACCTGTACTCAAAGAAGTTGGTGTGGTTGATAGTGGGGGAGCTGGATTATTGTTAATTATGACAGGATTTATGGCAGCTCTTGCAGGAGAAGAAATTGAACGAGTAGATATTAAAGGAGAAGCTGCAAAAGAAGCACTTGTTGATGTAGAATCAGATAGTGAAGAAGCTTATGGTTATTGTACAGAGTTTATCTTACGATTAGATCCTGCAAAAATTAAAGTCTTTAAAGAAGAAAACTTAAGAAATGAATTAGAAAGATTACCTGGAAATAGTATTGTTGTGGTTCAGGATGAAGATATTGTCAAAGTACATGTGCATACATTAAAACCGGGTAATGCTTTAAATACAGCTCAAAGATATGGTGAATTTGTTAAGTTAAAGATTGAAAATATGCAGGAACAGCATAATTCTATCTTAGAAGCTAATAATACACCTGCTGCCAATGCTAAAGCAACTTTGACTGCACCTAAAGAAGAACCAAAAGAAGTTTCTATTATTAGTGTGGCTGCTGGTAAAGGTATCAAAGATATGTTCTTAGAATTACATTGTGACTATGTTGTCAGTGGTGGACAGACAATGAATCCATCTGCCGAAGATATCGTTCAAGCGATTAGAGATGTCAACGCTAAACATGTGATTATTTTACCTAATAATTCAAATATTGTGATGACAGCACAACAGGCAGCGATTATATTAGAAGATGAAGTAGATGTCAAAGTTGTACCTTCTAAAACTATACCACAAGGATTATCAGCATGTATTATGTTTAATCCGGAAGTATCTTTAGAAGATAATCTTGCTGAAATGAATGATGCGATTGCTCATGTCAAAACAGGACAGGTCACATTTGCAATTAAAGATACAAATATTGATGGTGTTGATATTAAAGCTAATCAATATATGGCATTATGTGAAAAAGATATTGTTGCTTGTGTTCCTAATAAAGTGGATGCATTAAAGGAAACTTTAAACAATTTGGTTGATGATGATTCTGAAATTATTACATTAATCTATGGCGAAGATGTTACAGAAGATGAAGTTCAAGAAATTGAAGATTATGTAGAAGATCATTTTGAAGCTGAAATAGAATGTGTAGATGGTCAACAACCAGTATATTCATTTATCGTAGGTGTTGAATAAATAAAATTAAGAGCAAACGAATTAACGTTTTGTTCTTTTTTTTACAGTGATTTTTATGTGTATTCTAGATAATGAAAATGATATACGATTATTTATAACGATTTTATAGATAAATGAAATTTTATTAAAATATAAATGCATTTATAAAATCTTTTTTTGTTTTATTCGAATAAATCATGTTGTATTGCCTTTGGAAAAATTGTTTATTAGCTATTAATAATAAAGAATAATTTGAGATTATTTAAAAAGATATTGACATCTGTATATGATAGTATTATGTACTTGTAATAGTAATACAGTATAATACAAAAGGATGTGATTGAATGGAAATATTTATTAATAATCATGCAAGTGTTCCCATCTATGAGCAGATTTCATCACAAATAAAAGCTTTAATCATGAGTGGAGAGTTAAAAGCAGGTGAAGCACTTCCTTCTATTCGAGGATTAGCTAAATCATTGCATATTAGTGTTTTAACAGTGCAAAAAGCATACGATACACTTCAGTCAGATGGTTTTATTGAAACCACAGCTGGAAAAGGTTGCTTTGTGTCAGCTCAAAATCAAGATTTCTATTTAGAAGAACAACAAAAAAGAATTGAAGAACATTTGACTGAAGCGATAGAAATAGCAAAAGTTAGTGGAATCAAACTTGAACAACTACAGTCTTTATTATCTTTGTTATATGAGGAGGATTAAGATTATGGAGAAATTAGCATTAAAACTTGATGGTGTTACAAAACATTATAAGGACTTTACTTTAGATAATATTTCTTTTCATGTGCCTGAAGGAAGTATCGTAGGTTTAATTGGTGAAATGGGGCAGGAAAAAGTACAACGATTCATTCGATATTGGGTTTGACAAATATAGAAAGTGGAACAATCACAATGTTAGGAAGTTCTAACATTGATGAAGTTTCTAAAGATGAAATTGGTGTTGTTTTTGATGGTAATAATTATCCTGATGAACTCAATCCAAAGCAGTTAGGAAAAGTTTTTGCGAATATTTATAAAACATGGGATATGAACACATATGAAAAAATGTTAGTCAAATTTCAATTGCCAATGAATAAAAAAATCAAGAATTTTTCTAAAGGAATGAAGATGAAATATTCTATATCTGTAGCTTTTTCACATCATTCAAAATTACTGGTTCTTGATGAAGCCACAAGTGGTTTGGATCCAATTGTGAGAGATGAGATATTGGATATGTTATTAGACTTTATTCAAGATGAAGAACATTCTGTTTTGATTTCATCTCATATTACAAGTGATTTAGAAAAAGTAGCTGATTATATTGTATTTATTCATGAAGGTAAGATTATTTTTTCAAAACCTAAAGATGAACTGTTAGAAAAATATGGTATTATGAAATGTGGTGCGGCTCAATTTGATGCATTGGATAAGGAAGATATGATTGCATATAGAAAACAAGATTATGAATGGCAGGTATTGGTTGCTGATAGACAGAAAGCTGAAAAGAAATATCCAAAAGCAATGGTTATACCAGCCAATATTGATGAAATTATGTTGATGTATGTAAAGGGGGCTTGTTAAATGAAAGGCTTATTATTAAAAGATTATTACATTGTCAAAAATAGTTTATTGATTTTAACGGTTGTATTTATCATTATTGGAGCAAGTCTATCTTATCTTTCAACACCATGGGTATTAACGGTACTGGCAACAGTCTTATTAGGAATGATTGTAACAACGACAATTACTTTAGATAAAACATCTAGATGGATTAAAACAGTTCTTACAACAAGGATTTCTAGAAGAACTTATGTTGATAGTAAATATATTTCTTATTTAGGAATAAGTTTAATTGGATTGGTTTTTGGAATTGTTTTTGGATATATTGCTTCAACTGTCATTGGTTCAAACAATGATGGAGTGATGATATTTGTTTGTATTAGTGTTGCCATGGCTTTACTTGCTGGTGGAATCATTTTACCGTTCTATTTTCTTACTGATGAAACAAAAAGTATTCTAGGCTCAATTATTTCTTATCCTGTGTCTGCAGGTATATTCATTGGATTGTTCCTTCTTTTAGGAAATCATTTATCAACATATCTTATTGTTTTAACTGTATCCCTTGTTGTTTATATCATATCTTGGATTTTGACAAAAAAGGTATTGTTGATAAGAGATTTGTGATGTTGTTATTAATTTGATGAAAAAACTGTACTTTATAAAGGTACAGTTTTTTCATATATAAATAATGAGTTTCAATATCTATATTTTCATATGAATTTTAATTCATTGACATAAAATTTTTATTCAATTAAGATTGAAATTGAGGAAGATCTTGTTCAGAATCAAGATATGCTTAATGAACCAGTTTTAACAAGATTGGCATAAAAATAATGCTCATATTATTATTGGATGGATATTACAGGAAGGTAGATAAAATTATTACTTTATCTATCTTATTTTCATTATCAAAAGTTTAGTACTCTATTTTCACTTTTTTTGTCTTTCATGTTAAGATATAAATAGGGGTGACGTATTTTGGAACAGAATTTATTATTAGATTTTTCACATATATATCCTGCTAATATTGGAAATGATGTTAATCATCTTATACGAATAGATTTAAGTGATATTGAAGGGACTGATATGTATTGTAGTCATGAAGCTATGTTAGAAATTCAAAGACGTTTAAATAATTATGGACCTGAAGGTATTCATTTTTTGGATAATGGAAATTACCATTATATGACAAAGGTATTTGTTGATAAAATCAAAAAGCCATTTTCCCTTGTTTTGTTTGATCATCATACCGATATGCTTCAACCTATGATTCATGATTTAACAAGCTGTGGAAGTTGGGCAGGAGAATTATTGCATGAAAATGCCTATTTAAAACAGCTTATTCTTATTGGCCCTAGTCAACAAAATATAGAAAATAATGATGTAGCATCCAAAGTGATTTACATTAGTGTCAATGAACAGGAAGAAGATGTCGCTCACTTACAAATCAAAAAAGTAGATTTGACATTACCTGCTTATATTTCTATTGATAAAGATGTTCTTGATCGTTACTGGGCAAGAACGAATTGGGATCAAGGAAATATGTCTATTAAGACATTGGAAAAAATACTTCAAGATATTTTTAAACACCAAAATGTGATTGGGGTAGATATTTGTGGAGAATGTGATTTACATGAATCTTATTGGCAATTAAAAGAAGATGAAAAGATTAATCATATGACGAATGATATCTTATATCATTTTCTATCTCAATATATGTTATAAAAGGAATGATTAAGCATGTATAATCATCAATGAGATACTTTTATTAAAGTTGCTGATGCAGGAAGTTTCTCTAAAGTATTTGAACAATTGTATATTTCCACGAATGCCGTTATAAAGCAAATCAATTCATTAGAGGAACGTATTGGAATCTTGTTATTTCATCGTACATATAAAGGATTAACATTAACACCAACAGGTCAATCTTTATATTAAGATGCAAAATATATTATTTAGTATTCAAAAGTTTCTATCATAGGAGCATTGTAAAAAGCTTAAAAACATATTATGATATTCATTCAAAATACTAAGGAACTTTATAATTCAATCATTTTGTTCTACAAGACTATGATGGCTTTTGAAAACAAAGAAATAAAAAGATTTATAGATGAAATTGAAAAGTGATAATTTTAAGAGGAATAAGATATTTGGATTTGGTGATTCAATGGATAGATGATTTTTACATGAAAAATATCTACATATGAAATCTATGAGTTTACTAAAATGTAATTTTGATTAAAATATTCATTGTTTTTTATGTTTTTTGAAATTGATATGTTATAATTTTACAAAACATAATGAAATGGTGGTGAAACAATAAAAAATCATATTCTTTGATATTGATGGAACATTAATAGATATGACAAAAAAGAAAATATCTAAAAAGATATTAGAAACAATGAAAAGGTTAAAAAATAATGGAATCAAGCTTTGTGTTGCGACAGGACGCTAACCAATGCAAGTGCCTCAATTTCAAGACATAGAATTTGATGCTTATTTGACATATAATAGATCTTATTATTTTTCAAAAGAGAAAACAATATTTTCAAATCCACTAAAGAAATATGATGTTGATATCATTTTAAAAAATGCGAAGAAGATGAATAGACCTGTTTCATTTGCTACACAAAATAGATTGGCTGCCAATGGAACAGATCAGGATTTAAGTGAATATTATGGCTTTAGTGATATAGATGTTGTTATAAATGATGATGTTGTAAAAAATGATGACATTTTTTCAGATGATGATGGGGGATTATTGAGAAGATTATGGTTATAAAATGAATTGCTGTCCAAGATCGTAATCAACATAATCAACCTGTCTATGCCTATAGCATTTGTAAAATCTTTGTTTTGTGTCATTTGTTAAGTGGTCAGTTTATAGATAATATTGAAACAACGGAAATACAATATTTTGATAGAGATGATTTACCATCATCTTTAAGCTCATGAAAAAACAACAAAAGAACAGATTGAAATGTGTTTTCAAGCATTTCATGATTCCAATTGGCAGACACAATTTGATTAATAAAGAAAGGACATAAAAATGGGTATTATAGAAGTTAAACAACGAGATGAAAGATTAACACAAGATTTATTGAAGGTATGGGAAAGTTCTGTAAGAGCAACACATTTATTTTTATCCAATGATGAGATTAATCAAATTAAACAATATGTCCCAGAAGCATTAAAAAATATTTCTATATTACTTGTATCTCAAAAAGAAGATAAAACACCAACAGGTTTTATGGGGATTGCTGATCATATGCTGGAAATGTTATTTATTGGTGATGAGTATAGAGGACAAGGAATGGGTAAAGAGTTACTACAATATGGGATTGATCATTATGCAGTTAATAAACTTGCAGTAAATGAGCAAAATCCACTAGCCAAAGGTTTTTATGAACATATGGGATTTGAAGTTTATAAACGTACAGAGTTAGATGAACAGGGAGAACCTTATCCTTTATTATATATGCAAAGAATTGAAAAAGAGATTTCTAAAACATAGTTTGTATGTTATAAAAGAAATCTCTTTTTCTAATCAATAAGTTATTCATTCATTTGAACATCTTGATATAAATTATTATGATATATTTCAGCATTGTCATCTAAAAAGGCATGACTAGCATAAATATCATCTTGTAATTGCCACATCAACCATGCTGTCACATATCCATCTGTTGAATATAACATTCCTCCATGATCAGTATCTTTTCTTCGCATCATCACTTTTGATGAAGGAACTTTATTATACATTTCTATCATGGCTTCTAAAGGAATGACAGCTTTGGTTTCAAAATCACCTTTTGTTCCTGCAATCATGAATAGGGGAATAGAAATTTGGGTGAGATCATAGGACCATCCAAAATCATGAGCCATTTTTTCATGGGTAGGTGATAAAGTAACGGCTGTTTTATAAATATTTTGATGTTTTGTATGAGATACAGCAGTTAATACACCTGCACCACCTTGAGAATGACCTGTTATGCCAATGTGTTTGAAATCAATATGATGGTAGAGAATATGATTTTGATCATCATTGATTTTTATTAAGTAGTCAATTGTTTCATCAGCTGATAAACCAAATCCGGTGCTTGGATCATCATTGCCAATGACAATAAATCCCCATGAGGCCAAATGCTGAAATAAAGCAGGATATTTTTTAGGTAAAATACCTGTCCCATTTAATATAACCACAACAGGATATTGTTTTTGTGTCTTTTCTAACTCTTGAGGATAATAGATATGAAAATATTTTGTAAGTTCAGTTCCTTTTTCTTTTTGATATGTGACATGATTGGGACCGAATTGAAGATATTTAGCTTCTATTAAGCCACCTGTTTTAATAATCCTTGTATAATGAGTTGGAACAGATGGAATTGTGGATATGAATAAAAGTAAGCCACCAACAAGCAATATCAAAATCAAAAGAATTATAGCTATTATTTTTATTATATTTTTCATCATTTATTTGTTGACTCCTTTACAGGCATATATTTTTCTAAATAGGCTTCTACTGTTTGCATATATTGATGATAGATTTTATTGTCATTTTGCAAGCCATGTCCAGAGTGTTCAGCTACAAAATATTGATAATCAACATGATGCTTTTGATAGGCTTTTAATAAACGTTGGGAACCTTTAAAGGGTTGAACTTTATCATATTTTCCATAAGCAACAATACTTGGCACAGTCTCATCGTTAATCCACATGAGAGCTGATATATGTTTGACTTTTTCAAGGTAGGTCTGATCTTGAATCATTTCAGATGTAATCTGTGTTCCAGACATAACACTGAATAACTCTGCTGCTCCTTGTCTGGCTTTATCTGTATTTTGATTAAAGCCATAATTATCCCAATCTTCAACATAAAAGCTAGATGGACCTACAGCACCAAAGAGTAACTGAACGGGTATAGGGGATGTTTTGGCATCACGATAGGCATAAATCATCGCAAGAGTATGTCCTGCTGATCCTCCGGCAATGGCCATTTTGTCAATAGAATAACCATATTGTTTGGCTTGTTCAATAATGTGAGGAATAGCGTCTTTGATTTCTAGAGATTGTGTATAGACATTGGCATCAGGATTGTCTTCATTAAAAAGTGTATAATTAATCCCAACAGCAACATATCCTTTGGAACAAAGCCATGATAATATATCTTTATCTCCTGATTTGTCTCCAGAGGTAAACCCTCCAGCATGGAGATAAACAACCAATCCATAATGTTTTTTTGTCTGATCATGAGGTAAATACATATCAAATCGGTTTGATTCTTTTTCGCCATAAGATAAATCAGTATACAATGTTCCAACTTCTGGTGTCATTTTCACTTCATAATTTTTGGCCCATGAAGGTTTTAACACAACTTTTGAACCTATTCCTAGTAAAAAACAAACGACAAATGTCATTATGCATATAAATATAAACATTTTGCGGCCTCCCTTTTTTAAACTCATAAAAAGTTTCCTCCAAATAATGTACCACCTAAAAGTAAGTTTAAAATAGTTCTCAATGCTAATCTTCCTAATACAAAAGCCATAATAGCAATAATCAAAAGAATCATTATACGTGTTTTTGTTAAAGTCATATGTTCTCCTTTCGTTTCTATCTTGACAAGATCGTTTGTATTTTGTTAAAATTCTGATGAAACATATGTATCATCGGATGAAACAAGTGTATCATGGTTGGTTGGCTTATTCAAGTTATTTAAAAAAATGATACGAAAAGGAGGATTGTGTTACATCATGGATAATGATGAAAGAAATCAATATGTCAAAGTGGCAATGACAAAAGCATTATTAGAACTTTTAAATACAAAAAATTTAAAGGATATAAAGATTAGTGAAATTACTGAAAAAGCTCAAGTTGGGAGAGTTTCTTTTTATCGTAACTATAAAGATAAAGAAGATATTTTAAAACAATATCTTGACAAAATTATCAAAGAATGGAAACTTCAAGATCAGATGCCCTTTGAATTGATTATGAAAACTTTATTTGAACATTTGGTAGCTTATAAAGATTTTTATATTTTACTTTATCAAAAAGATTTATTTTATTTATTTAGAAATACTTTAAAAAAATTAATGATTCAAGATAATCAATTATCTAATCCAGAAGCCTATGCAGTCGCTTATATGACTTATGGCATTTATGGCTGGATTAAAGAGTGGATTGCACGAGGCATGCAAGAAAGTCCGGATGATATTTATGCTTTTATGGAAGCACAAAAAACAGATAAATCTCATATATAAAAGGAAAGTTCTTATGTTATTTTCAACATTTGAACTTTCCTTTTATTCTTGCAAAGTTTCTTTATAATATGTTCCCCATTGTCCCATAATATCAATAATAGGACGAAGCGATTCACCTATTTCACTTAAACTATATTCAACTCTTGGTGGTACTTCAGGATAAGCCGTTCTAATGACGATACCATCTTCTACCATGGATTTAAGCGTAGCAGTTAAAACTTTTTGAGAAATTCCATCTAATGATCTCCTTAGTTCATTATAACGTTTTTTTTCAGTCATCAAATCTCTTAAAATGAGTAGTTTCCACTTACTTCCTATAAGTTGAACAGTTGTCGCAACAGGACATTCAGGTAAATTTTCTTTTTTGATCATTTCAAACACTCCTTATAGTCAATTTTTATGATATATGCCAAAAGTTATGTATATAAGAATTATATGATATAAGCATATCATGATGCAAATCATAAAATCAATTTTTTTTATAATTCCTACTTTTTGGTAACTATAGCACAAAAAAGTGCCTACTTACAAATTTATCAAATTTGGAGTATATTATGATAGAGGAGAGAAGAACAATGGAAAAACAAATGGATTTAAATAAAAAGTCTTTTATACCTGTTCATACAAATATTGAAAATGTAGAACTTGATGGTGAAAAAGTATTAAGAGTTATCAAAGTTGAAAAAATCATGGAATTTGATGAAAATACTTATGCAAAATTAAAAGATTTTTCATTTCACAATGGAACAATCGAAGTGAAAATGTTAAGTCGTCTATTACCTGATGCACCAGATTTCGCAAGAGGATTTATAGGTATTGCTTATCGTATTACAGATGATGACAAGCAATTTGAGTCATTTTATGTACGACCAACAAATGGTAAACAATGTCAAGATCCTATGAGAAAAACGCATGGATGTCAGTATTTTTCATATCCAAAATATACTTTTGAATATTTTAGAAATCATCAGATTACACAATATGAAGCACCTGCTGATATTGATTTGAATGAATGGATTCAATTAAAAGCAGTTATTGAAGATGAACATGCTTCATTTTATATCAATGATAAGCTGATTCTTGTTGTAGAAGATATGAAACATGGGAAAGATTTGAAAGGTTCAGTTGGATTTTTTGTAGATATTGGAACAGAAGCCTTCTTTAAAGATTTAAAAATTGATATCAAATAGTTATTTGAAAAGCTAACCCTGGGGTTAGCTTTTAAAGTTCATGAAATATAGGTTGCATCTTATCAAAAGTACAATAATGTTGAAATCCTAATTTTTTAAGTTCTTCTTTGGCTTCTTCAATATAAGCACCGAGATGATCGGGTTGATGTGAATCACTACCGATTGTAATGATTTGACCACCCAATTCCTTATAAAGTTTTAAAATATCTCGAGAAGGTGTCATATCTTTTAAGCCATAACGATGATATGAAGTATTGATTTCAATGCCTTTACCATCTTTGATAACAATCTCTAAAATGTCTTTGACAATATCTTGAATATAAGCAAAATCAATAACACCATTTAAATCATAACGTGTAATCAAATCCATGTGTCCTAAAACACTATAATCTTTATATGTTTTTACAACCTCAAGCATTTCCTGATAATAGCGCATATTATATTCAAGCTGTGTTTTGCCTTTTTGAAAATCCTGTGTCCAAAATTCTTGATCTTCTACCTGATGAATAGAAAGAATAATAAAATCAAAAGGATATTCATGAAATAATTTTTGATATTTTTCAATTGTATGTGTCTGAATACCAAATTCCAGTCCCATTTTCAATGTGATTTGATTTTTATATTTTTCTTTTAATTCAGCAATTTCTTTAGCGTATTCATGATAATTGACATTCGCAAAACACATACCATCTCTGGTTTGAAAAGCTCTGGGATCATCCCAATCATATTTAATTCCATAATCAACATGATCAGTAAAACATATTTCAGATAACCCTTTCTTTATCCCATCTTTAACAACATCTTCCATAAGATATGTACTATCATCACTATAATCAGTATGTACATGGTAATCACAAAGCATAATATTCCCCCCCTTTACATATAGTTTAACAAAAA
>NZ_NFLJ01000069.1 GCF_002160865.1 Massiliimicrobium timonense | reverse complement strand
AAACTGATATCCCGACTTTCTAAAGATTCCGATAAATAAAAACATAAGACCAACTATCTTTGATGATAATTGGTCTTTTTTGATGTGAACTGATTAAAATGTCGGAATCTTTTATAGACCAAACATTGCCTTTATTATCGCTTCTTTTGAGTATTTAGCTTCTTCTTCGATGTACAGCATATCCTTTCCATTCATTGCTTTATCAATTGCTTTCCTCTTCATCTCTGTATCTGCATATGCATAAATTAATGTTGTTTCCAAATTAG
This sequence comes from Massiliimicrobium timonense, assembly GCF_002160865.1. Taxonomy (GTDB): domain Bacteria; phylum Bacillota_I; class Bacilli_A; order Erysipelotrichales; family Coprobacillaceae; genus Allocoprobacillus. Next base: position 5,549 of record NZ_NFLJ01000069.1, on the reverse strand, counting down.
AATGTCCTAGCCATTGACTGATTAGGCTTAGCGAAACTCCATTTTTGTATAGATGCATCGCTCTTGTATGTCTAAACAAATGAGGATGGAGATGAGGAATTTCAAATCCCAGAGTTCTTAATTCGTTTTCATATTTAGATAAAATTCTATCAACATTATCCGCTGACATCTTATGCTTGAAACCATTATAATTCGTTGAAAATAAATATTGTTCATTATCAATTATCTTTTCTTCTTGGAGATATGTTTTTAATATTTTTGTAGCTTGTTTACTTAGTGGAGTCGCACGATATTTTCTTCCTTTACCAAGAATCTTTATATCACAAACATCTTTATTGAACCTTAGATCTTTCAATTTAAGACTTAGTAATTCATCACAACGACAACCAGTATCATATAATATAGTCATAAGACAACAATCTCTTCTACCTTTTCTCTTATTTATATTTGGTTGGGAAAGAATAGCATGAACTTGTTTTATTGATAGTTCTTCTTTCAATTGATTTTTTTCTGTTTTCATTGGAGTGATGTCCTGTATTTTTGAATAATTCAAAGGATCTATATGACCGTTTTTACATAAATATCCACAGAAAGTTTTTAATTCGCTCAATCGCTTATTGATTGTCGTATTTTTATTATTGTTACTTTCGTTTAGCCACTTCATGAATAATATGATATTTTCAGAAGAAAAATCATCAACTGTAATTTTCCAAATCTCTTTATCTCTTTCGCTTTTTAGAAATTTAAAATATACGCTGAACATATCTTTATAAGATTTAATTGTATTCGGTTGTCGTCTTTTATATTCAATCAGATAGGTGTTCAAAAAAGTGTTGCATTCTTGAGCTATTAGTCTGGTCGCTTTACTTATTTTTAGTTTGCTCATATATCATAGCCCCATTTCGGATAGATTGATTCAAAAAGATCACAATCAATCTTAGCCGCCTTTCTTAAATGTTCAGGTAGCAAATGTATATAATAGAGCGTATGCCTGATATCTGTATGGCCCATATAGACTGATAGATATGGTAAAAGCATCGTGATGTCTTCGCTATTATTTATCCATTTTATCAAATTTTCAGTAGCAAACATGTGCCTGAAGCAATAAGATCTAAAATTTGGCTTATTAAATCCGGTTTTCTTTTTAAAATGCTTGATACAATAATATAAATCATCTGATGTATATCTTTTTCCATCTGGCTTATCAAAAAAATAATCATGATATAGCGATACGTGGAGATTCATATAACGATGACAAAGATCAAGCATATCTGAAGACATGATGATATGCCTGTCTCTATATGATTTTGTTTTTCTTATATAAATATCGCCAAAAGCAAGATCAACATCGATAGTCTTCAGATTCAATACTTCCTGAGGTCTCATACCACAACAATACATCATTCTGTATAAAATTGGAAAAACAACTTTTCTATTAGCTCTTCGTTCATACAGATCTTTATCACTATAGGAATCAAGATGATCGAAGAACATCTTAAGCTCCTTATCATTTAAAAGATAGGGTATGAATTCAGTCCTTTTTTTCCAATAAGTATAATCTTTATCAGGAATATAAGCTTTACGTCCTGTTTGATTGATGTATTTAGAAAATGTACGTATTTCAGCAATAGCATTTGCATATGTGTTATGATTATTATGAGGGTGAAGTTTCAAGTATTCTTGTAGCATTTCTTCGGTAACTTCCTCCTCGTTCCCATAGTTTGAATAAAGAAATTGAGCATATCTTTTTGCATAATTCATAGCATAGCCTGCATATCCTGTACCTATTCGAAATTTAATGAATGATTCAAAATCATCAAGGATCATCTTGTTTGTCTTCAAAATAGACACCTCCTTCAATTTGAATTTTTTGAAAATCCAAGGCACATTTCATCACTTTAAATCTATCATAGGACATATAGCGATCATCACTAGAAAAGGAAGTATGTCCCAGCATCTGAGAAGCAGTTTTAGAATCAACATTACTGTTTACGAGCTTGGTTGCAAACATTCTCCTTATGGAATGAAGTCCTTGATATTTTTTCACTTCTACATTCAAGATTTTTTTGAATAATCTTGAATTTGTTTAGTTATAGTAGCATGATTCTTCATAAGGCGAATAGGTGATGTCAAGGTCATAAAAATATAATCATTATCCTGTGAATCAATAGGTTTTTTTCGATAATTGATGATATATTTTCCTAACAGGTTTAGAGCTTTATTGGGAATTGGTAAAACCACAGGAATTTGAGTTTTTAATTGTGTAAACATCAGGAGTTGTCTATCCCAGTCAATATTCTGAAATTTTAAATTAACAGCATCGCATCCTCTTATGCCTGTAAAAGCAGTCAAGCCAACAAAAGCAGCAAAGCGTGAACCGCTAGCACTATTAAGATTCAAAGCATATTCGATCAATTTAGAAATCTGGTCAGGATCAAAAGGTTCAATTAAACTTTCGTTTCTTCTAGCTTTTATATGTTCAAGATTTAAATTTAAGTGAGCTATTTCACAGGATTTAAGATATCTGGTAATCAGATCCAAAGCTTTAATAAAATATCTGATATCTTTGTGCGTCTGCTTATAATCAAAAATGATCTGAATTATTATTTCATCAGTTAAAGATTCTAATACGATATTCTTTTCTTCCAAATAGCAAAAAAACTTTCTTAAAGAAGCAATAATATATTGGCTAACATTGATCGAAGATGATTGAGCAAATGTACAAATTTTTTCAATCATTAAAAGATTTTCTTCACTGGGATTATATTTATATAGGGATTTTCGTCTATAATGACTCTTCGGCTCTAATCCTTTAGAAATATCCAACAATATCCTGAGCCATCTTATTCTCGAATTAAATGTGGAGCGAGATAATTGAGAGTTTTCATACATAGATGTATACTCATCAATAAGATGAATAATGATTTTAGAATCAAATTCCTTTTTATCAGTAAATAATGGAAGTAACTTATTTTTGTAGAATAATTTAGATGTATATATCCATTTTTCTGAAAATTGATCCTTTTCTATAAAAGCCATAGCCCTATCAACAACCTCATCTATCGTCATAATTTCACCTCCTTTCTACTATCATTTTAACAAAAAAAGATTCCGACATTTTAATCGGTTCATATCAAAAAAGACCAATTATCATCAAAGATAGTTGGTCTTATGTTTTTATTTATCGGAATCTTTAGAAAGTCGGGATATCCGTTTCCCATTTTGAAACAGCTTTATTTGTGATGAGTAAAGCATCTGCTAATTGTTTTTGTGTCATTCCTTTTGCTTTACGTTTATAAGCTATATATTGTCCAATTTTTTGACTATCCATTTTTATTCCTCCCATCTTTCATTATCCTATTTCTTAACAAAATAACAACCAGTCAACGAGAGATTGACTCTCCTATGAGTAGAATTATAACATGTTTTTCATAATTTGATGATTATCTTCCATTTTTTTGAAAAAAGAGTAAAATAAAAAAGAGTATTGAGGAGGATAAATAGATGGAAAAATCAAAAGTTTATTATTGTGATATGCATACAGGGAGAATGAATTTGCCTGAAAAGTTAAAATATTTAATGAAAAAAGCTGGTTTTGAAAATATTGATTTTGAGGATAAATATGCTGCAATCAAGATTCACTTTGGTGAACCTGGTAATTTGGCTTATTTAAGACCTAACTGGGCTAAAGTTGTTTGTGATTATGTCAAAGAATTAGGTGGAAAAGCTTTTTTAACAGACTGTAATACTTTATATGTTGGTGGTAGAAAAAATGCTTTAGACCATTTAGATAGTGCATATACTAATGGATATAATCCTTTTCAAACAGGTGTGCATACGATTATTGCTGATGGATTAAAAGGAACTGATGAAGCTTTAGTTCCTGTTAATGGAGAATATGTAAAAGAAGCAAAAATTGGTCAAGCTATTATGGATGCTGATATTATTATTTCTTTAAATCATTTTAAAGGTCATGAATTAACTGGTTTTGGTGGTGCTTTAAAAAACATTGGTATGGGATGTGGTTCTCGTGCTGGTAAAATGGAAATGCATAGTGCTGGTAAACCAACTGTTCATCAGGAATTATGTATTGGATGTGGACAGTGTATTAAAATTTGTGCTCATGATGCTCCTAAGATTACAGACGGAAAAGCAAAAATTGATCATAATAAATGTGTCGGTTGTGGAAGATGTATTGGTGTATGTCCTAAAGATGCGATTAAAGCAAGTATGGATGAAGCTAATGATATTTTAAATTATAAGATTGCTGAATATACAAAAGCTGTTGTTGATGGTAGACCATGTTTCCATATTTCTCTTGTGATTGATGTATCTCCATATTGTGATTGTCATGCTGAAAACGATATTGCGATTGTTCCTGATGTTGGTATGTTTGCATCATTTGATCCTGTGGCTTTAGATCAGGCATGTGCTGATGCTGTTAATAAACAACCAGCTATTAAAAATAGCTTATTAGACAAGCATGGACATACTCATCATGATCATTTCACTGATGTTTCACCTGAAACAAACTGGAAATCATGCCTTGAACATGCTGAAAAAATTGGACTTGGAACACGAGAATATGAACTTATTGAAATTAAATAATTCTTTTTATCAGATGTGCTCAAAATACCTTTAAATTCTAAAAGGCATCATACGCTTATGTATGATGCCTTTTGCTTATAACCATTTTAATACATCTTCTTCGTTATGTATTTCAAATATATGGATAATAATACTATCAAGCGTTTCTTCTTTACTATTAACAATCTTCATCTCTAAATCTGGTGTGAGTTTGCCTAATAGTTTTTCTAACAATTTCAAAACAACACTTAATTTTCCTTTTTTCTCTGCATCTTTCCAGAATGAATACATTTCCACCGTTCCTTCTTCTCCTTTCATTTTTTTCAGTATGTCTTCTCTCCCTGTCAATGTTGCCAATACTCTGGCTACGGCTTTTGTAATGATCATCTTCTTTAATCCTTCTTCATCTTTTCTCCATATTGTCTTTAATCCACTGATGACCTTTTTATTGTCTTCATTTTTCAGCAGGTTTTCATCCATCTCCTTCATGTCTACTACCCTCATCTTCCAGTCATTCTGTTTTCTCTTGATTTCCTCTGGTCCTTTGACTCTTTCCAGCAATGATGTCACGGCATTCCATTTCCCTTCGCCATGAAACAATACGACACTCATCACTGGCATCAGCATATGATTCTTGAATCGCTTGTCCTGCATGTTGTAGACCAGTGCATCATAAAGCAGTGTTCTTGATGCCATTGTAAAGTCAACACAGCTTTGAGCTTCAAGAATCAAGATAGCTTGAAAATCCTTTCTTTCCCACATCATGATGACATCATGGGTGCGTTCCTTAGAAAGAAAGTCACCAATAAATATCTCTCTGGAATCAAGAGGGTGAAGGTCACAGGGATGGATGATAGCATGACCATCAAAGAAAAGAGCATTCATGAAGTCAGCAAAACGCATAGGATAAGAGAAGAAATCCTTTAACACATGATCTTTTTTCATCAACGAATCCCTCCTAT
>NZ_NFLJ01000068.1 GCF_002160865.1 Massiliimicrobium timonense | reverse complement strand
CCTCGCATACTATCTAAGATAGGTTGTATTAACATATAAATGTAGCGCCGTATACGAGACCCGTACGTACGGTGCAATGAGAGGGGCGAAGATTAATTTCTTCCCTCTACTCTATTATATTTCATTGTAGAGAATATTTATGAAAAAATAATATTAATGTCTTAGAATTTCTTCTGGAGTAAGACGGCTTATATAAAATTGATGAATACTATAACAAATTATCCATAATAAGATCATAATTCCATAAATAGTAAAAAGCATATACAAAGATATTGATAGCTTAAAGAGGTATAAACATATAATAATCATTATACTAGGAATGAAATAGCCATAAAAAAGAAAATATTTTAGCTCATAATGGATTAAATAATATATATTTTTTTGACTCAATCCATTGATTTTTAATAAAGCAAATTCTTTTTTTCGGATCATAATATAATGATGAAATAAAATACAGAGAGAAAATACGGAAAGAACCATAATGATAATAACAATAGTTAATCTTAAAAAGTTAAGGTCTTTTTGAATTTGATACAATTCATCACCCTTTTGAAATTGATTGTTTATACCATATCCTTGTTTAATGAGTGTTTGTTTAACTTGATTAAGCGTTGTAAGATTTTTACAAAAAACTGTATAACCTACAACAGGTAATTGTTTCTCTTTCGCAAGAGTTTCTAGAGTATGATGAGAAATATAAAGATAATGTGAATCCTTATATAAAAATGGTGGAATAAAGTTTTCTTTAAAAAGTCCATATAGATGAAAAATTTCACTGTTATTACCTAACGATAATTGAAATTGTTGATCATCATAGAAGAAAGGTATGAGATTCTGATAATTTGAGGGTGAAGTTATGATCTCATTATAATGTGTTTGTGATGGATTCATTTGAGAAAGCTCGTTATCAAATTGGTTTTCTTCATAGATGGGTAATAAATAATGATCTATATGATTTAATGTTGCTCTATATTGATAAACAGGATATATGGATTGAATGTTTTGCAAGGATGGTTTTGATGTTATTTCTTTTATATCACTATCTAAATAGATGTTATTAGGATTTTGAGTTATAAATAGTTGGTTATAACTCATACGATCAAGTAGCTGAGCGTTCATAAGAATATTGTTTTCAATGATTTGATAACTTATGCAAAGAGAAGATACAGCAATTATAAAAACAAGTAAAATAAGAACATGCATAAAACGATATGCTTTTTGAAAATGTTTAATATAATTATGATAAAAATGTTGAGAGATGGATTTTCTTCTCGTTATGGAAGCTTGTTTTTCTGTTTTTTCTTGTTTATTAGCAATTAGCTTTTGTTCTTTGATTTGATAAATACTATCTGCATAGTCTGCTGCAATATAGCTATGACTGGCAATAATAATATAAATATTCTGTTGATGAGCAATATCTTGCAAAATTTGAAAAATAAGTCTTTCATTTTTTACGTCTAATGCACTTGTTGGTTCATCTAAAATGAGGATAGTTGGATTTTTTAAAAGTGCACATGCAATAGCTAAACGTTGTTTTTCACCACCTGATAATTCACTTATTCTTTGATGAAGCGATATATGCAATTTGACCGTCTGAAGCAATTTTTGTAATTCTTCTTCTGTTTTAGAGATATCATTTAACATACAGGCATGTTTTAAATTTCCAAGTACATCATAATGATCAAATAAGAGATAATCTTGAAGAACATATCCAATATCATTTTTTCTAATCAAAGCAAGTTGTTCTTCATTTAATTGATGTAAATGTAGGTTTTGATAATTATATTCACAAGATATTTTCTTTGAAATACAACCAATTTGATAAAGTAAAGATGTTTTCCCAGTGCCACTTCTTCCTTGAATAAGTGTAACTTGTGAAGGATAGATAGTCATAGATGCATTATTTAGTAGAATTTTATCATACTCAATATGAATGTGATTTAATTGAATCATGTGCTCCCTCTTTTCTTATTATGAAATAGAAAATAAAGTATGGAATAATAAAGATAGTGAAAAAGGTTATGGTAGGGATAATGAAGAAAATAATTGAATGAAGATGAATTGGATATTGAAACAATGGACCAATGACGTATAAATAAATAAGAGTAAATAACGATGCTAAAAATGATGAAAAAAGACTATTATAAAAATATAAATTACGTATTGTTGTTCTGATTTCTAAAAATGAATAACCATAAGATTGAAGAAAATAATAAATTTGTAAGTTTGTTTCTTTTTTTAAATAGAGAGTCATATTATAAATGATAATAAGGATAATAAAAACAAGTGTAGATAGAATAAATAAAGTTTCATTTGTATTTTGAGAGTATTGTTGTATTTGAGAGAGATTAATATTGGCATTAATAGTTGTAAGTCCTAATTGGTGAATATCTTCTAAAATATGGGGAAGATTTTCAATGCTGTCAATTTGAGCTTTATAAATAGTTGGTTGATATGGCTTACATATCATCATCTGTTGAGATGAATCTTCCTTTTCTAAAAATGTCATATATTGATTATAATGATCTGACCAATAATAAGTTATGTCTTTATGAATTGCATTCTCTTTTATGAGCTGTTGAATATAAGTTTGGGGAATAAAAATTTTATTATAATTAAATTCAGTGTTAGGACTTATTCCCATATTTACTTTTTTCAAAATACCATTGATGGGTAATGTTACTTTTTGATATTTTCCAAATAGTCTTAAAACAGGATATCCTTCTGATTGATATGAACCATCTTCATTTTGAAAAGGAATATAAGCATCGCCATATCCTTGATATGTAGGGATCATTATATAAAACGTTAAATAATATTGATTGTTGGCTGGTATAATTTGTAATTCATTAGCAAGTGCTTGAGAAATATAGATACCATTAGGCTCATATGAAAACTGTGTTTCAATATCTTGACTATAATCAATAGCTTCATTATATGAACAAAGTAATGCTTGAGAAAACGAGCTATGTACAGGAGTTGTGTTTTCTTTAGCGTCAAGAGAAACTGTCATTGTATTTGCTTCTTGGAAAGAATTATCTAATGGGATAGGATCACTGATTTTTTCTAAAGCACCCATATTAAGGCTATAGTCGGGATAAATTGATTGAATATGTGGGATATTTTGGATTCTTGATACTTCATCATTTGTAAGAGGATATTCAATACCTTCTGAGGAATATGAAAGATTTTTAGATTGTGTTATAGGTTTATAAATGAGAATTTCATTTTCATAAATACTTGTTAGTGGAGAGGACTTAGCAACAGAAGATGAAAGAAGTAGAGATAGCCCAGAAGATGTTATAAATAAAGATAGACTAATAAAAATATATGTAAAAAATGTATAAATGCCATGTTTTTTTAAAAGTCTAGTACTTAAAAAGAATGCAGATAGGTAATGTGCTTTATGAGTTGGAATAGGTATATCTTTATTGAAATGTTGTTTTTTACAATGAATTGTTTGATTTTCAATTGTATAAATGTTATCACCGTGGTTTATTAATTCCTGATCGTGTGAAGCTACAATCACAATATGATGACGAGAATAGTCTTTTAATATTTGAATAACTCTTTTTGTCATACTTAAGTCTAATGATGATGTTGGCTCATCTAAAATCAATATTTCAGGTTGTTTTAATAATAAGAGTAATAACCCTAATCTGGTTTTTTCACCACCACTTAGTTGAGATGGATATTTCTTTAGTAAACCAGTTAATTCTAAGTTTTGGACATAGTTATCCACATTTTGATAACGATAGACTTTATTCATTAATTGAATATGATCGTTTATTGTTAAAGCATCAATAAAGATAGGGTGTTGGTTAAGAAAACCTATATGTTCTTTTTTGAAATTGTGGATATTTTGAACAGTTTTTTGATTCCAGATATACTCTTGACAAGTTTTTTCACATAAAGCTAAACATCTTAATAAAGAACTTTTACCACTACCACTTTCACCTTCTATAATGTGTAACCCGATTGAAAATTGAAGTTCTTCGATATTCAAAACTGGTTGATAATATTGAATAGATATATTTTTAACTTTTAACATAATGAACAATATTCCCTCCCTGTATGGAAAAGTTTCACTTCGTTATGGAAGTGAAACTTTCAACTTACTAGCTGATTTTACCTGTACTAGGATTATATGTAAATGTAAATGTTGTCATTTGACCTCCAGCTGATTGACCAGAACTATCTCTAGTAATGCTAACGACAACTGAATGTTTAGCAGTATTTCCGTTGTTTGTAAGAACTGGATTTGTTCCTAATTTAGAGGCATATGCATGTGCACTAAATCCAGATGGTACAGATAGTCCAATGCAACCAACAGAAAATGACCACGAACCAGTTGTATTGTTTTTCTTTCCAGTGTCATTAACTTTAACGACACTTACATTAGTTTTTGTGACATTTTTGTTTTGGTAACTGTAGCTACATGGACATTGGCTAAACTAAACATTAAACATAAACGACAGGAAAAAACAGAAACGAGTTTAATATTATCTTTTTTCATAAACTTATTTTATTCATTTTTGAAAAGGTTTATCTAATTTTATTTTATCATGTAGTCATCTATTGTCAATAAAATAATACATATTTTTAAAGGTATATATATTTAATAATATGTCTGATATAATTGAAGCGGTGATATAAGGTGCCTAAAAGAAATATATATTTTAAATTTGAAATGCTGATTTTATCAATATTGCAATATAAAGATTGTTATGGATATGAGTTGACTCAAATTATTAAACGTTTATCTGATGATGTTATTGATATAAAAGAAGGTGTGCTATACCCTAATTTATATAAATTGTTACAAACAGGATATATTTCAAGTTATGATCAACTTGTTAATAGAAAAGTAAGAGTCTATTATCATCTTGAGGAATCTGGTAAAGAATATTTAAAAGTGATATTACGGGAATATTTATTATGGGAAGAAAAGATTGATAAGATTATTCATTGCAAGAAGGAGGATATTGATGAATAAGGAAATGAAAAGATATTTAAAGGATATAAAATTGTTATTGCCTATTTTTGGAAAGGAAGAAAAGAAGTATTATCAACAATTGAAAAAGCATATTATAAAAACATTTAACAATCAAACATCTTATAGTGAGATTGTAGAAGAAGTAGGAGAACCTTATGAGGTTGTTCAAGCTTATTATGAGGAAGTTGGAATTAAACAGTTTATGTTTAGGTTAAGATTGCAAAAATATATACATTATATTTCTATTGTTATAATTGCTACTACAATCGTTTTAGGTTTATTTAGAATTTATTACTTGAGTAGTTTATATGAAGAAGTTAAAAATGCACAACCAATAACAGTTGAAGAAATTATACAAGAGGAATAGATAATTTATATTTTATTGAATACTTTAATACATAAAGGGGAATAAACTAATGAAAAAAGTCATCGCTATTATAATTTGTATTTTAATTTGTTTAATACAAAATGTTGCTGCATATAGTCATATGAAAACGCATATTGATTTTGAAGACGGAATGATTGTGGAAACAATTATTGAAGAATCAAATATTGTAATGTATTCTACGAAAACAAAAACAGGTACTAAAACAAAAAATTATAAAGATTCAAGGGGTAACACATTGTATTCAGTGAAGTTAACTGGAAATTTTAGTTATACTGGAACAACAGCAAAATGTATTTCATCTTCTCTTGAAGCTACCTCATATCATAAAACATGGAAAGTGTTTTCTAAATCATCATCTAAAAATAAAAACACTGCAGCTGGAAAGGTTGTCATGAAACAGTATTATGATGGTCAGGCTATACAAACTAAAAATGTATCAATAACTTTAACATGCAGCAATACAGGAGTTTTATCTTAATAAAATTTATAGAAGTTTGCTTAAAAGGCAAACTTTTTTAATTATATTAAAAAAGTTTGAAATAAAAAAAGAAAAATGAAATATTTTTGCGTATATAAATAATAGAGAGGTTAGAAATATTATATAGTGTTTACTATAAGCAAAGATTTGTGTATAATATGTTTAGCCTCTCCTCTATAGGAGGGATTTGTTGATGAAAAAAGATCATGTGTTAAAGGATTTCTTCTCTTATCCTATGCGTTTTGCTGACTTCATGAATGCTCTTTTCTTTGATGGTCATGCTATTATTCATCCCTGTGACCTTCACCCTCTTGATTCCAGAGAGATATTTATTGGTGACTTTCTTTCTAAGGAACGCACCCATGATGTCATCATGATGTGGGAAAGAAAGGATTTTCAAGCTATCTT
>NZ_NFLJ01000067.1 GCF_002160865.1 Massiliimicrobium timonense | reverse complement strand
TCACCCAATAAAAAAGAAGGAAATATAAGGAAAACAATACAAATTTATCAATTTTCATAAAAAAATAAAAGAAGTGGTAGATTTAATAAAAAATTCTACCACTTTGTCAACAGTCTGAACATCACTTTGTGGTGATGTTTTTGTTTTAAGATTTGTAAGAGATAAGATCTTTATGGGTTCTTTGATAATATTTTTGACGACTGTAGTCATCGGGATATTTTTGATAGGTTTCTTCGATATGACGAGGATCATCAATAGGAATGTTGAGTTGATGGAAATAATGGATAAAGTGAATAAAATCATCTCTGTTTTTGAGTTTAAATTGATAGGTACCTTTTGGACTGACACAATCTAAAAGAATATGAAATACATATTGACTAAGAAGTCCAAAATTAACAAAGTGAGCAGAAAGGTTCATACGTATTTCTTGAATATCTTGTAAATTAAATTGAATAGAATCATTTCTTTTGTTTTTGTATGATATCTGTGTCCCTTGAATGAATAAAGGTGTACTGTTTTTAAGAATATTTTCATCACTTTTGATACCTTCCATGACCATATAGACGGTTTGTCTGGAAACAAAGGCAATGTCCTGATCTTGAACTTCTATTTGTGGAGAAGATGATTGTATTTGAGATGGCGTCTGATCAAATTCAAATAAAAGAGTATCACGATGAATAATTTCATTAATCTGTTCTAAAAATTGTTTTTGACTTGCTTGATTTCTGTGAATCACTGTTTTGATTCCACCATCATAAAGATACATCATTGTTTTTCCATAACTGGCAATCATGGAATCATGTGTGACTAAGACAATTGTTGTTTCTTGTTGATTGAGTTGTGATAAAAAGGTCATGAGTTTATGAGAATTTTTAGAATCTAAATTACCTGTAGGTTCATCACAAAACAAGATTTCTGGTTGATTGACAAGGGCACGAGCAATGGCTGTTCTTTGACATTCACCACCAGAACATTCATGAGGGAACTTATCTAGTATTTTTTCAATTTCTAACATTTTTGCGAGTTCATGAATTCTTTTTTCAATTTCTTGATTTTGTTGATGTCCTAAAATAAGAGGAGCCGCAATATTATCAAATATAGATAAATAAGGAATTAAGTTATGATTTTGAAAAACAAATCCCAATTTTTGAAATCTAAATTCACATAGATCATTTTTATGAAGTTTTGATAAATGCTTTCCAAAGATTTGAATATGTCCAGATGTAGGTTGATCTAAGGTAGATAAGCAATTTAATAACGTACTTTTTCCTGAACCAGAAGGTCCCATAATACTTATAAAATCACCTTTTTGTAATTCAAAATTGATATTATTTAATGCATATATATTTTTCCCTCTTTTTAAAAGAATATCAGGATCATAAACCTTAGAAATGTTATTCGCTTCGATTAAGATATTTGACATAACTTGTTGCCTCCTTCATGAATTGTTTTTCTTTATAAATCATAGAAACCATAAAAATTAAATAAGAAATGAAATAAAATATTTCTAAACCATACATGATTTGACTCTCTAAAATCTGATTTTGAATAATATATTGTCCTAAATAATGAATATAGAGATAAGGAATCAAAACAATGAAAAGGAAAAAGAATAAGTTTTTAAAAAGTGATATTTGAAAAAGTTGACGTATACTATATCCTAAAGCTCCTTGTGCTGCGTATATTTTTTTAAGAGATTGTAGATAGAACATATATTTCATCACAATACACATCAACAATAATATCAATAACATTATAAAACATGGCACAACCAGTAGTGTGATATGATTATTTGGATCGCATAACATCAATAACATAAAAAGTGAAGGTAAAACGATGGAATGGATGTTTGTGATGGATAAGAGCTGATGGGTAAGATACATATAACTTGTAAGAGAGTGAAAGAGGAGAGAATGATGAGTGATTTGTTTATGGAATAAATCAAATATAAGGGGAATAAACTGATTAGAAAGATATATGATGGATGAAAAACATAAGAGAAAATAGATGAGTTTATTTTGGAGTATTGTATTATGAACAAGGGCATCAATGGAATAGAAAAGAATGATGATTTCAATAATGGATATGAAAATACGAGAAAATGGAATTTTACGTTTATAGTAATGACGACTCATGAAGATTTGATAAGGAGCGATTTCTTGTGTGGTTTTTTGATGAAGTGTTTCCATCATATGACAGTCAATATAAGTTAATTGTTTGGCACTTAATGCAAAAACAATAATAAGAGTAAAGATCAGAACAAATACATCAATAAAAATGGTATAAGGTATACTATAGAAAAAAGTGAAATGATTGGCTAAGAATATATTTATAATTTCAATAAGTAAAATACCTAAACCTATTCCTATGATAAATGCTGTAAGTAGTATCGTACCAAATTGAATCAACAGATAAATGAAAAGGTCTTTAGGTTTTCTTCCAAACATCAATAACATAGAAAATTCATGTTGTTTACTTTGAATAAAGTATTGAGATAAAAAAGCACTTAAAACAACAGAAATAAATAATGACATAAAGGGGATAAAACTGATAGTCATGAAGATTATGGGATCAAGTAGAAGTTGATTTAAATAATCAAACATAGCAATAAAACAAAATTCAAAGGCAAACAACAATGTCATCATAACAAAATAGAGTAGATAATTCTTCTTTAGTGATTTGATAGTTTTGATTGTAAATAATAACATACCTATTCCTTCTTTCTACCTATATAATACTACTATAATAAAATAATTTAAATAATTTTCGATATTTTTAATAAAATTATCAATAGATTTACTTCTCTATTAAATATGGTTTTAAAAACTACATTTATATTGACATTCAAATGTATATTTGTTAATTTATAAATAGAGATAATACATATGAGGAGAATGAGTATGAGAATTATTACGGATACTGGGGCATTATATTCACCTGAAGAAGGGAAGAAATTAGGTTTTGATGTTTTACCATTAAATGTTATTGCTGATAAAAAGAGTTATAAAGAATATGTGGATATATCAAGTCAGGAGTTTTTAGAAATTGTTAAGGAAGGACATATTCCAAGTTCATCACAACCTTCCATTGGAGAAACTATGGAAATGTTTGAAAAATATCCAGATGAAGATATTCTTGTGATTAATATGGCAGATGGTCTATCTGGAACATATCAAAGTACAGTGAGTGCGAAAGAAAGTGTAGATCATAGTGAAAATATTCATGTGATTAATTCTATGACTTTATGTGGACCACAAAGATATTTAGTGGAAAAAGCAGTCACTTTAAAAGAAAAGGGCATGGATATTCATCATATGATGAAAGAACTACATAAAAGTATTGCTTGTGAAAAATCGTTTTTAATTCCACAGGATTTTGGATTTTTAAAACGTGGTGGACGTTTAACACCATTAGCAGCAACACTGGGAGGCATGTTGAAGATTACACCTATTATGACAACAACAAAAGATGCGAAAAGATTAGAAAAATATGCGATGAAAAAAACTTTAAAAAGTGCTATTAAAGAAATTATCAAGGCTTTTCAAGAATTGGGTGTTAATGAAGACTTTAAGATTTATGTGACGCATGCAGGAGTTTTACAACAGGCACAGGATGTTGTCAAACAGTTACAAAAAACATTTGAAAATACAGTGATTGAGATTTATGAACTTTCACCTGTTTTTATTGCTCAAGGTGGACCGGGATGTATTGCTGTACAAACGATTAGAAAATAAAATGAATAGACTGTTAATGATGTCATTAATGGTCTTTTATTATATAATAAAAAAGAAGGTGATCAAAATGAATTGTCAAGATATTTTGGAGTTTCAGGGAGTCTGGAGAGATTATCAACAAAGAATATTAGATCAATTAGATATTTTGAAAAAGGATCAGAAAATACATATTGTTGCAGCTCCAGGTTCTGGCAAAACAACATTGGGAATAGAAATCATAAGATTAGTCAATCAGCCTACATTAATTCTGGTACCTACGATTACAATACGTCAACAATGGGTATCAAGAATAAATGAAGCTTTTTTAAAAAAGGGGTTAAAAAGTGAAGATTATATATCACAAGATTTAAAACATCTGCAATTAATCAACGTCGCGACATATCAATCTATTCATAGTGCCATGAAAAAAGTGAGTCAACAAGATGATGAAGAAAATATGGATTATCAAGATTATTCATTGATTGATGCAGTTCGTGAAGCAGGGATTCAAACTTTATGCTTAGATGAATGCCATCATTTAAAAACAGAATGGTGGAAGGCTTTAGAAGATTTTAAAAAAGAAATATCGTCTTCGCTTTTTACCATTTCTTTAACAGCGACACCACCTTATGATTCAACACCGGCAATGTGGACAAGGTATCTGGATATGTGTGGAGATATTGATGTAGAAATTACAGTACCAGAACTTGTGAAAGAGGGGAGTTTATGTCCTCATCAAGATTATGTCTACTTTAATTATCCAACGGCTAAAGAAGAAGCCAAGATGAAAAAGTTTCAAGAAGATGCACAAACTGTTTTTGATTATTTCATGTCAAATTCTTTATTTCAACAGGCAGTCTTATCTCATCCCTACATACAATCTGTTCAAGATTTAGATCAAGCCTTAGAAAAACCGGCTTATTTATCGTCTTTATTGATTTATTTAGAAAGTCAGCACTTGTCTTATCCTCAAGCATATTTGAAAATATTAGGAACAAAGACACTGGAACCTATGTCTATTCAATGGATGGAAATATTATTACAAGGTTTTTTCTTTGATGATTGTGATTCTTATACTATTTTAGAAGAAGATTTTCAAGAATTATATCAATATATCAAATCTTATGGAATGATTGATAAAAAGAAAGTTGTTATGCAAGTTGATATAGCTTTTGAAAAGATGATGATTTCTTCAGTGGGGAAATGTGAAAGTATCAAAGTCATTGTCAATCATGAATATCAAAATATGCAAAAAGATTTAAAACTTTTGATTTTAACGGATTATATTAAAGCAGAATATGAAAAAGCTATTGGTGATGAAAGTATGAATGTTCATGCTTTAGGTGTCTTACCCTTTTTTGAGATGTTAAGAAGGGAAAGTATACAACAGGTTCAACCTTTTCATTTGGCAGTGTTATGTGGTTCAATGATTATTATCCCTGCATGTTTGAAAGAACAATTAAAACAACTTGTAGAACAAAAGGATCGAATAGTTTTTCAGCCATTTAAGAAGATTGATGATTATGTGAAAGTGGAAATGAAAGGAAATCATCAAGATATTATTAAAGCTGTAAGTACATTGTTTGAACAGGAAGGTATTCAAATACTCATTGGAACCAAATCATTACTTGGTGAAGGATGGGATTCTCCTTGTGTCAATACTTTAATTCTTGCGAGTTTTGTAGGTTCTTTTATGTTAAGCAATCAAATGCGTGGGAGAGCTATTCGTACATACGCTAAAAATCCTGATAAAGTCAGTCATATCTGGCATCTGGTTTGTATTCCACCTCATAAGGGAATTATTAATCGTCGTCAATTCATTGAAGACAATGAAAGTGATTTTGAAAATTTAAAAAGAAGAATGGAACATTTTTTAGGTTTGCATTATGAAAAAGATTTTATTGAAAATGGAATTGGGAGATTAACAGCTATTCAATATCCATTAACACGTGCACATATCAAAACAACAAATCAAAAAATGTTAGCATTATCATCTAAACGAAATCAATTAAAAGAAAGATGGCAACGTTCTTTAACTATCTATGATAAGATTGAAGTTGTTGATGAGATTGAAACAGAAGACCAGAATATAACAAGTGTTTTATTATATGATGCTTTAAGACATATGACGATTATGATTGTCAGTTTCGTTTTGGCGTTTATTGTGGTCATTGCATTGATGTTATTTTTTG
Source organism: Massiliimicrobium timonense (assembly GCF_002160865.1). Classification (GTDB taxonomy): domain Bacteria; phylum Bacillota_I; class Bacilli_A; order Erysipelotrichales; family Coprobacillaceae; genus Allocoprobacillus. The sequence continues at coordinate 551 of NZ_NFLJ01000067.1, read as the reverse complement.
AAATAACGAGTTCTTATATGATGTATTTGTTAGTGACTTATGTGATGGTTGGATTGGTAAGTGTATTTTTGAAATGGAAGAAAGTTTTGACTTGGAGAAATCCTTTAAATCGTTTACAGGCTTTTGGTGATGGCATTTATCAGGCTATGCTCAATATGCATATGTTTGAGTTGTTGAACTGTCGTGTACAAACAGAATCCCAAGCAGTTTTCTATTCTATTTATTTGAGTGGTGGAACAGCTCATGATAAGGCGTTGTTTGCGAAATGTGTGAATGAGTTTTTTGATGAAATGGATAATCAACGTTATATTCTCTACAATAAACATCAAAGACCAAAAACAAATCGTTATTTTGTTGTGCCGGATGTTTTTTCTAAACGTAAAGAAGATGCGATGATTTTCGCTAAGTGTATGCAACCTTATATTGGAAGATATGAGCTGATTTATACAAGAAATGAACAGGGAAGAAAGATTTTACTGCAAGGTAGAAGGGATGCTTTGGCTAATCGACAAAACAGACTTCTTACAAGAAAGAAAGTTAAAGGGGCTTTG
>NZ_NFLJ01000066.1 GCF_002160865.1 Massiliimicrobium timonense | reverse complement strand
TTTCTCATTCATTGATTGTTCCTCCTTTTTGATTTTTATAGTTAACAACAACATCAATATTTAAGGAGTCATAAAACAATCCAAGAAATGTTCCTCTATTATATATATACGCATTAAATACTTCATTTTACTTCTTATTTAGACAAAAAATTTAAAAAATCTTTTTCTAAGACAAATATAGCACAATATTTGCTTATTGTAAATATTGTGCTATATCATCTTTGCTATTATGCTTCATGTATCCTTTGATAAGCTTTTATCTCATCTTATACAGTTTCTACAAATAACATATCCATTCTCTTATCTTTTCTATACTTCCTTTCTTTATACAGCTTCAAACAACCTTTATTCATTCTTTATTTTTGTATTTCCTTATTCATTCATAATAAATAAACTCTATACATCTCATAGCAATAACCTTTCTCAAAACCAACGCTAATAAAGTACTATGATAAACATTATTAATGACACATGATCAATTATCTTTATAAATAACGTCTTGGTTATATCCTTTTCTACCTAAATCCAATAACTGCACCACTTTTACCATTCATGATTAATTATAAAAAATAATTATGTCACATAGTCAAATATACCTATTTGATTTTCCACTATAAATCTATATATATCAAAGTTTATTTTTTATATGACATTGTTTCAAAAAATAATTTTTTATTTCAATTGAAAGCATAAAAAAAGAGAGCTCTCCTTACTAAATTAAAACCATTTAATATAAATGCTCACTTTCAAAGACATAATAAACTCATATATAATTTTAACAATAGAAAAACAAGACATAATCTCACATCTATCAAATATCAATTCATGTATTGTAAACAATAAATTATTTATTAAAAAACTTTTCTCACGAGTCGATTTTCAACCATTTCTTTTCTTTCTTGTACAGCATTATAATCTAGTACTTTACGATGTCTAGATATATTAACAGTATATTTTTTTCTTGTAAAAGGTTTACTTTTTACTTGTTTTGCCCGATTCATCACATACATATCAAATCCACTCCTTAAACAAAAAAATTTCAGCTATATTATAACATATTAATTTCCATAATGCAAATACGAATCATTTTGAGTGGTAGCAAAGGAATCAAAGGAATTATTACCTCAGTTATTCATGATTATGCAATACTATGAATAACTGAGGCTAAAGCTTAACCGTTCTTCAACTATAAAATCAAATATCTTTCAGTTTTAATCTCAATTTTTTCAAAAAAGAAATGGCATCTTCTTTGATAATTTCTTTATTAGATAGGAATGTCGAATAGTGGCTATTTCGTCTCACAAAATTTAACCATTCATTAATTTCTTTTTTAGAATAGCCCATATTAGTGAATTGTGCCTCTAGCAAAGAAAACTGAAAAACAAGATCAGTATTAAAAATAGCAGGATCATCCGTATTAATCGTCATCAATACATTTTTACTGGCATCTTGATTAAAACCAATAGTATCCATATTTAAATATGGTAATAACGTGACATCGTCCACATCGCCTACCAAGCTATTAGAAACAGGATTAATTTCTACTATGACACCTTTATTTGAAACTTTCTGCCTAACGTTTTGTTGCAATACATTATATAAATCATAGTCAAACATATTTTCTTGAATCAAAACTGTTTCATTCATTTTTCTAACATAATACCAACAATTATCAGCAACTAATAATTCTTGCAAAGACCACGTTCTTTGTTTCTCTTGTACATTTTTGTCATTGCATATATGTTTAAAACAACAACCATCTTGATCAGCTAACATTTTAACATATTTTTTATCTACACAAGTAAAACTATAAAGATACCAATCAATCAAAGTATGAATATCAACTGTACTATCACTATTTTGAGAATATATTGATCGGAAAACATTTAATATCTTACTTCTCAACTCACTCTCAATAACATTAAGTTGAAGTCCATCTCTAGAGATTTTCATATAAATCCAAATAAGATTTTTTAAGTACTCACCCTTTTTGATTTGAGTCACTTTCTTATCTCTTAAATACCTCTTTAAATCAATTGCTAAAGCTAATCCGTGTCCAATACGATCTCCCTCTACATAATTAAAATATGTTATGACTTCATCAATATGCCTTAACCCACTGACAATGCTTGAAAAAACTTCTCCTACATGATAAGTAAGCCCTAAATCTTTAATAGGAAACATCGTATATTGATTATACAATTCCATTAAAGCAGGATTTTGTGACTCTTCCATAATTTCATGATATGGATTTGTAACAAAGCGATAAATAGGTGCATATACATACGGTTCACAATAATATTCATTACCAGCAACATCTATACCAATTATTATCTTTTCCAAGCCATCGACTTTATTTCTTAAATGTTGAACAGCCATCATCGTTGCTAATGTTTGTATTTGTAAGTTTCCATAACTTAAATGGGTATAATCATTATTTTTTTTAAACTTTTCAAAACAAATTTTTTGAGACATATCAGCCTGTTCTTTTTTAAACATCAAAATATAACCTAACTTCGTAATAATACTATGATCATCCAACTGCTCACACCATTTATAATAATAGTTAATGAGATCTTGAATTTGTTTACTATAACTTCCAATCATTCCAGAAAAACTTTGACAAGAAGAAGCAGAAACTTTTAATTCTACACCCTTAATCAATTCAGAATGATGATAATGGTTTAATACTACACTCACTTTTTCTTTAACAGATAAACATTTATTTGAATTTGAAGCATGATAAAACTCTCTAAAATAGGACAAACCTTTAATAGAATACGTTTGAACTTTTAAAGAAAAGAAACTATTTTTTATACGCACATATTGAAAAAATGCTTTTGTTAATAAATTTTTTTCCTCAGTGTCTTTCAATTCTCTTAAAAAACGTATACAGTGAAAAATAAATACATTTTCATATTGTTCTTTTTCTACATCACCAATAAATACACCTATATAATCTTCATATTCTGCATTTTTTCTCTTAATTTCTTTATCAATTTCATTGATCATATAGTTTAATTGACGAATACTTTCTCGTGAAAAGTTTACATCAGCATATTGACAAATAAATTCTTTATGCTCATAACTTATATAATCTAAATACTCTCGGTTGTTTATACTATGATTTCTCTCTTTTTCTTCTTTATAGAAGTATATTATTTTCATCATAACATAGCGATAAATAATCGAAGCCATCATATAGACATCATATTGAAAGTTATCATCTTTTAAGCCATTTAAACTACTTAAAGAATCTAAAACATCTCTTGTTGTTTTACTATATGGAAATTTTCCTACAATTGACCACCATTGAACATTAAAACCTATAGCTCCACCAAAATGAACATGTGTTTCATAAAAACCATCTTGAAACATATGTGATTGATAATGATTCAATAAATGAACATGTATTCCATTTTTGCTTCTTACAAATGCATCAATACATTCTATGTATTTTTGTAAATGATTGATAATAACCAATCCCATATCCATAAACCTTGATAAATAGTACCAAATTAAAATACGTTGATTTTCATTATATAAAGCAAAAAGATCATTTTTAACATCTATATATTCCTGATTCAAAAAAACTTTATAATCCTTTATCAATAATAAAGATTTTCCTAATTGTTCCAATAATCCAAAATAGAACTTCCAAACCTTATATGCTTCATCTTCATTTCTGTCATGTCTATGATACTCATCTACATATATTTCGTCATCTTCTCTTCTAGGAAAGATACTTTCTAAAATCAATATAAATTCATCTAAATCTCTAATATAAAACTCAGTATTAATAATATTGAACATTGCATAAATAAAATCTTTATATGTTATATTTTTAATACGATACTGATAATAATAGTCCTCTTTTATAAACTGATAATGGCGAAAAGGCAACGTCATTAATGCTATCTTAATAATTAAATTATAATTATTCATTTTCTAGTCCCTCATTAATAACTCCTAATAAGTTCAAGAAAAATTTCTTTTCAGTAATATTATTTGTACAATTCAAATCATACAAATAAGTACTCACAATATAAATAGGTATGAGATACATATAAAATTGACTCTGAGCTAAAATGAGATCTCTATTTACGTTATTTGCATCTTTTATAGCATCAGCAAATATATTAACTTGCTCATATATATAGTTGCAAATTTCATCTATTACATCCATATCCTTTGTAGAGTGTAAGAGGTACATTTGCATTTCTTCCATAAAATGGTTGCTTATATTTCTTCCATAAGATGTATGCAATAATTCATTATAAACACATTTTTCAAAATCAAAGTTATTCATACTTGTTCCTAACATCACCATAGCATTATTAATTAACTCATTGAAAAATTCATTCAATCTATTTTCTGAATATTCAATCATGACTTTGTTAAGTTCTAACTCTAAATAATCAAGTACCATCTTTGTAGATAAAAATATCTTCTCAAAAGCATGACTTTCTAAATTATCTTGGATAAGCTCAATATAAACCTCTTTTTGATTTCTAAAATTATATTCAGAAAACTTTTCAATATTCAATTTCGGTGAAGGATTGTTAGAATATATATCTGCTATGAGTTTACAATGTCTTAAATCATTAACAAAGTGAGGAATATTAGAGTTTTCTTCATAAGATATATTTTCAATCCTATTACAATAGAAATTTAATACCTCTTTATAAAATTGATTGATGTCCTTTGTGTTGCCTTTATTAATATATGAAATTAAATTTTTATCATTAAAGACATCTTTAAGCATCTCACAAAAATCTATGACATCTCGCAAAGACTGAATATCTTCATTCTCATCATATAAATTATAAAGAATATCAAACATTGGCAATATTTTTTCATAAAATTTTGTATAAGGATAGAGATGTGATGATAAAGATAAGTTATTTATGATAAGATTTCTTAAATATAATAACCATGCATAGTTTTGATCCTCATATTGTCTAATTAAGGCTTCCATAATCTCTTCTTCACATGTTAATCTCCTAGAAACATCACCATACAAAGCATTATCATATTGAACAGACAGTTGTTCTGATTCCTTTTCACCTTGCTTATCAAATATATTTGTAGATATTTCACCTTCATATATTTTAACTATTGCTTTCATAATTTGCACAAGATACTTTTTATCATTATTTTCATTATAAAGGGCTGTTTCTTTTCTTGTATGATTAACATCACCATTCATAGCATGTATAGCTTCCATAGACATTCTTGTTGTAATAAAAGAATAAAGCAATAAAATTTCTTCTAAGTCTAATTGACCAGGTAAAAACATAGTTATATTTTTATTAAAATGATTAACAAACTCATACAATATGATATTTTTCACTTTATCTCTTATACGTTTATAACGATTTTCATATTTATTAAATAACTTGTTCTGGAGTTCATTCATAAATAATGGTAACATAATTAATGCTTGAATTTCGTCTTTGACTTCATCAGTTATATATGGATGATGATTTTCTTTTTGTGCTTCCTCTATTTTCAATTTAATAATTTCCTTAAGTTCTTCACAATCAATCCTCAATCTTTTATATTCATCATTCTTTTCACCTTTTTTAATATATAAGTATCTTGAAATATTTTTGAGATTCTTACGATACGTATTTTTAGAATTCAAAAGAACCTGTAAAAATTCTTCCATAAATTTTAATTTCTTCTTATTATCAACTTGTTGTATATTGGATAATGCATTAATTTGTCCCACTAAATATAAATAAACATTTATAAAACCTCTGACACTTCGACTAAAAACAGAATAATATGGAAAGATGTCTATATGTTTGTATACCAAAAAATCATTGTCTTTACCTTTATCTGATAATTTATCAATTACCTCTTTTAATAAATATTTAATGGGTTTATCTAACCATAAGTTTTCTATGTTCGTATTTGATTCATACTTACTATATTTTATTTGACTTTTCTTTTCATTATCCAACCAACGTATTTCAAAACGATACATTGGAGGCAATACTTTCTTTAAAAAGGATTCAGCTCTTTTTTTGATTAATTCAATAGCTTGATACTGTTTTTCAGTTTTACCAAATAAATATATATTATCAAGTCCATAATGATATATTTTTTCTTTTTCTAACAATTTAAGTGTCACTGATTGTAAAAACAAATCATAATCACCACTTATAAAAGTCACAATATGAGCATTAGATAAAAACGTTAAAAATGTTTCAAAAATACCTTCACAATATTGTGCTGTGACATCAACATCATCAAAGAAAAAGAATATAAGTGGTTCATCATCACATCTATATAATGAATGATTAAGATATTTTTTATAATTTATCATTGCATCAATTAAATGATTAAAAGAATCAACAATTTCTAAATCTTGTTGTTGGATTAATGTTGCTTCATCTATATATTCAACATCACTACGATATGTTTTATCAACAATAGTCTTATATGATTCCTTACGATGATGATAATTTCTTTTCAGATTATGTAAACAATCCATAACCAACTCTTCATGTTTATTAATTTCACTATCCCTATTCAATAAACAAGATGT
>NZ_NFLJ01000065.1 GCF_002160865.1 Massiliimicrobium timonense | reverse complement strand
TGGAGCCTCAAAATTTGCATATTTGGAACGAAGTCATCCACGACAATAGATATAATACCATATATTTTTCTATTTGAAAACTAAAAGCTGTTGACTTTTTACTTTGTCAACAGCCTGAACATCACCACAAAGTGATGTTTTTATTTTAAAAAGATATGCTTAACAACATATCTTCTATTCTTCTTCAATGACACCCATTAATTCTAAAAGACGATTTAAATCTTGAGTATCAGTATATTTTAATGTAATGGTATGTTCATCCACTTTTATCTTCGTACGATATTTTTTACGTAACAATCCTTCTACATAAACATATTCTTTAGGTTTCACTTCTTTTGGTTTGGCTTTTCTGGCCTCTTGAAGTTTAATTCCTTTGACAATATCTTCAACTTCTCTTACAGATAATTGTTGATCAATGGCTTTTCTCGCAACTTCTAAAGCTTTCTTTTCATCAATGGTAATTAAAGGCTTAATATGTCCCATTGTTAATGTCCCATCTAGAACATAATCCTGTAATTTTTGTGGCATCTTTAAAAGTCTGACAGTATTAGCGACATGGGCTCTTGACTTTCCAATACGTTTCGCCAATTCTTCCTGTGTCAGATCCAGTTTTTTCATCATTGTCTGGTATGCCTGTGCTTCTTCAATCGCATTCAAATCTTCTCTTTGAATATTTTCCAATAAGGCAATTTCCATCATCTGCTGATCTGTAAATTCTACAATAATCGCAGGAACTTCTGCCAATCCAACAATTGAAGCTGCACGATAACGTCTTTCCCCTGCAACAATCTCATAACCCTGTATTGCCTGTTTTAAAATAATAGGCTGAAAAATACCATGTTCCTTAATAGATTGTGCCAACTCATTTAATTTTTCTTCATCAAAATGCTTTCTCGGTTGATATGGATTAGGACGAATCTGATCGATAGGAACTTGTATTTGAGCAAATTGAGAAGGCTTCTTCTCAATCGCATCAATCATTGTTTGAATATCTTCTCCTTGAAATAATTCATTTAATCCTTTTCCCAAACCACTTTTTTTCTTTTTACTTGCGGCCATTACGTTTCACCACTTCCTTTGCCAGTTTTGCATAAGCCTTAGCTCCTTCTGAATGAGCATCATAATCAAAAATATTCAATCCTTCAGATGGTGCTTCCGATAATTTAATATTTCTAGGAATCACGACATCATATACTTTTTCTCTAAAATACTTACGAACTTCCTGTGAAACTTCTACCCCTAAATTCGTACGGGCATCTAACATCGTTAATAAAACACCTTCAATTGTCAAGTTTTCATTAAATACTTTTTGCGTTAATAAAATTGTATTTAATAATTGTGTTAAACCTTCCAAAGCATAATATTCACATTGAACAGGAATCAACACAGAATCAGCTGCAGTTAAAGCATTGGTGTTTAATAACCCTAATGCTGGAGGGCAATCAATAATCACATAATCATACTGATTTTTATAATCACCCAATGCTGATTTTAGTCTTTGTTCTCTGCCTGATTTGACTTGTGACAATTCAATTTCCACACCAGCCAAATCAATATTTGCTGGAACAATGTCAAGGTTATCAACACCAGAAGCAATACGAATCTCTTTAATTGGCATTTGTTGTGTAATAGCGTCATAAATTGTATATTCCAAAGATGAGCGATCAACACCCAATCCCTGTGTTGCATTGGCTTGAGGATCAATATCAATCAATAAGACTTTCTTCCCCATATAAGCAAGAGCTGCACTTAAATTAACACTTGTTGTTGTTTTTCCAACACCACCCTTTTGATTTGTAACAGCTATAACCTTTGACATTTTCTTTCCTCCTTATTTTTTCATTCCAATCTTTTCACCCATCAATACACGTGTTTCATCATGCTGTAATGAGTGACTCACAATATCTTCATCTATTTCAACTATATCTTTTTTCAATAAAACAACAATCGTTGAACCACCAAACTCAAAATAACCTTTTTCATCACCACGACAAAAAGAATCAAGAGAATGATTAACAATCTTACCAACCATCATAGCCCCAACTTCCATATAAATTACATCATCAAAATGCAATGTATGTAATAAAGAGTAACTACGAGAATTTTGTCTATAAATAGGGTAATAGTCATTAGCGATAGGATTCACTGTATGAAAAACACCTTTTATATAAACATCTTCTTCTTTAGAACCATCATCAATAAAACAATAACGATGATAATCATCAACCGATAAACGAAACACCAGACATGTTCCCCCATCATATTGTTGAGCCAGTTCATGGTTCCCTAATAAATCTGATAAAGAATACATCGTATCTTTAATCCACAATTTTGTATCTTCTCCAATGCGATAATACGTTAATTTAGAATCAGCTGGAGCAATCAAAACATGATGATCTTGACATATGGGTCTTGCTTCTTTTTTGATTTGTCTTGTAAAAAAATCATTATAACAGCGATAATCCTGTTTTTCATATTGATCCATATCAATATGATGATTTTGAATAAATGGTTGAATTTGACGTTTTGATAAACGACTATTCATATACAACCCACCTATATGGGTAATAAAAGGAAGGGTTAACACTTTCAGTGCACATCTTCCTAAAAAATGACTATATAATAATTTTAATAAACGATTTTGACTTTGATTGACTTTTAATTCCTGTCCTTGACGATTCACAACTCTCATAGCATTATCAATCCTGTACAAATCAATATACCAACAACTAACATGACCAAAATTCCTTTTAAACCAGGTTTTCTCACTTTAAAATTAATGATAAATGCCCATGCTGTGATAAACATAACCCACGCATATATACTATATGTCATTTCCACTGTCAAAAAATGTCTTAATAAACAAACAGCTGGAAATATTAAAGATGCACTTGTGACAGGTAACCCTTGATAATATTTTCTTTTTTCAGTTGTTGTATTTTGACGCATTTCTTCAACAACATTAAAATACCCTAATCTGCTAATAGCACAAAGTGCATAAAACGCAAAGATAAAAAACCATAGCCAAGTTACACCACACACAATAGAATCCATCATGGTATAACCAATAATAGCTGGAAATATACCAAAACTAAACATATCAGCTAATGAATCAATTTGTATTCCAAATTTTCTTTCTTCTTCTGTTCTGTCTTTCTTTGTACGTGCCACCATTCCATCAAAGGAATCAAATGCACCACTTAATAATAAGCAAATAAGTGCTCCATCAAAATTTCCTTTAAATGCTAAATGTGTTCCAAATAAAGCACTCACTAAACTTAAATAAGTTAATATGACAGTATAATTATAAAAACCAATCATATCTTTCTCCCACACTTTTTATTTTAACGGTTGTATTATAGCATACTTCTCCATGTTTTTATAGGACTTTTCTATAATAGAAGAAATTTCGTGAATTGTCTACAAAAAAAGAGTCCGATTTTTCGAACTCTTATGACATTAATCAATCATGATTGTGTTGTTGTTTTCAATAGCTTTCATATCCTGTTTTGGAATTGAAATTCTTAAAACACCATCTTCAAATTTTGCTTTAATATCACTCTGTGGAACACTTTCTCCTACATAGAAGCTTCGACTCATGCTTCCTGCGTATCTTTCCTGTCGGATATATTGTCCATCTTTATTCTTTTCATCTTTATTCAAGTTCTTCTTAGCTGAGATTGTCAAATATCCTTGTTCAAATGTCAATTCCACATCCTCTTTCTTAAAGCCTGGAAGATCGACATCCAATTCATATGTTCCTTCTGTTTCACGTACATCTGTTTTCATCATATTTCTTGAATGTTTTCCATATAATGGATTCTTCTTTCCAAAGAATTCCTTATCTAAATCATCAAACCAGTCATCAAATAAACTTTCTCCAAAAATACTAGGCATTAACATAAATATCACCTCTGTTTAACAATTCTAAGCATTGTTAGAGAATGAACAATGTTTGATATGAGAAGTAAGGATTGCCTTTTTTATTCTCTTTCCTTATTTCTATTTATATTATAGTCCTCTGTTTTAGCAGAGTCAAGTATAGAGTGCTAAAAACATTTTTTCACATAATTGACATCATTTGTTCCAGCTTTTATAAGCATTGTATAAAATATCTTTAAGAACAAGCATGGCATCTTGTTTTGTGTAGCCATATTCATCTTTTATTTCATCAAACATTTTTGTAATTCGAAATGCATAATTTGCTGTATTAACTTCACTTTGATATTGAAGAAGTATGGGATATTTCTTACCCCACGCATTTGTCCAATTCACTTTTTCATTGATTTTATCATCACTCTTTTCAATCATTTCTTCTATTTCTTGTAAATCAACATCAAATTCAATGAGTTCATCAAGCGAAACATTATAGAGTTTTGCCATCTTTTTTGATTGATAAATATCTGGAATGGTTTCATTTGTTTCCCATTTTGATATAGTTTGCCTACTTACCCCAATCTTTTGGGCAACTTCTTCTTGTGATAATCCTCTTTTCTTCCTTGCATGAAATAAACTATTTCCTAAATTCATTGTACAATCCTCCTTGTCTTTTGATAATTCCATTATAAAAATGTTCCAAGAAAAACACCACCAACTTTGATAACCAATATCGCACGAGAATTTAACAATTTAACAAATTTTATTCATTCTTTATCATTTTTTATATCTCTATAGCTATGATTTCACTGAAATATAACAAGATTTATTAGAATGATTATTTAAAAAATGCTTATATTCTTTTTATGATTAATAATTTTGAGTTTTCAAAAATATTATGGCTTAAGCCCCTAATGCATACTGCATATCAACATTGCCTTGATCGTTACATAAAATGAATCCAAGCCGCATAGTTTAACAAATGATTATCCACAATCAACTAATCCTTCAATATTAATTTTTCTTATTATCCCTCTATTTAAAATAAGAGTATCTTACTAATTAAAAAATACATAAACCAATACAAAAAGAATAAACTATTATTAATGGATATACATTAACCTTTTCTACCGGCATGTTAATATATATATGAAAAAATGATCGGTATGGAAACCTCAAAAAACCATATCCATTAAAAATCAAAGGGCGATTAATCCCCTTTATGATTTCATAGAAACGAAGATGAACATATGGTTGAACAAACTTCTTTTAAAATAAGAGTAAAAGAAATCACAATAACTGAATCAAAGAAATATAAGGAAGTTTTTGTCACCCATCTATATCTCATTCGTTCTAAAGATTTCAAGAAAAAATTACTATATTCTTGCAGCAAAAAAGATAATTTTCTCCATCTTAGTGGAATAAATGTAAATTTATCCGCCGCTTCATTTTTGATAAATGCTATGATGGAACACTTATTGGACTTTAATTTTCATAAAAAAGGAAAATATGAAAATAGTATTAAGGGTTCTGTGAGAAAGAAGATTAAATCATTAAAAAGAGTAAGTACCTTATTTCAAGAAGATATTTTAATTGAAGAAGATTTCAAAAAAATAAAATTATATATGCCATTGCCACCACGAATAAAAAGATTACATTTGGATTCTAAATACTTCTTTAATCTTCTCATAACAATTATTACTAACGTTTTGAGGACTTCAAAATATGATTAGATAAAATTTTTTAGTTTATAAGTAAGCAACAAAATGGATTTAAAATGTTTCTGACATTTTCAAAAATGATTGATAACGAAATAATCTATGCAGCTTCCATATTCTTATATAATATGATCAACATGTCGTAAAAGGTAAGCATCCATATCATCAAATCCTTCCATACTTCTACGAAGAATAATCTTTTTATTTCTTATATAGATGATTATCTTTTGACATTCTTCCCAGCCATATAAATTTTTAGTTTTTCTTACAACTTTCTCTATTTCACTTAAAGGAAATGAATAAGTTTTCCCTATCATTGATCTCACTGTCATTTCATCCCCTTTTGTTTTCACAAGAAATCTACATATAGAAATTCCCCATAAGATAAATGGACTTATAAAAATAAAAGCACCAATACTCAAAATAAATAGGAACATAGCACTTACAACATCTAATACTGCAACTAAAATAATTGAAGCAATCATTGACAATAAAATAACAGCAATAAAAATAAGATTGTTTTTTGCCCAATAGACTTCTGTTGAAAGCTCAAGTTCTTTTTCAAACATAACTTTATTATCATGGTCAAAAAATAATACTTTTATATCATAATCCCTGCCATATTGCGTTGCCTTGTAAATCAGTTGAACTCTATCTTCATCAGTGACTTCTCCTTGATGTTTTAACCAGCAAATAGAATCAGCCATTGCGTAAAAATTATTGAAACATACTTCACCATCAAATCTTGCAATATTGCCATTATCATCTTCAACTTGTATATAACTTTTTGTTCCAGTGATTTTCATAATATCTCATCTCCATATTATTTACATTATATCAATTCTCAATTTTTGCTTCAATAAAACTATCAGAAAGTCATAAAAAGGAACGTTTTGCGTTCCCCTTTTATTAATTCATTCTATTTTAAATGATAGTAGTATTTGATAGATAAATCATTTATGAGTGACTTTTTTAAAAATCATCTTGAATATATTCTATATAAGATATATAAGGTGCTCCCCAATAAATCCTTATATTTGCTTTTCTTTTTTCTATACCGTTAAATCCTTCTTTCGTATTTGTATTAGGGAAAATGAAATTTTCTGCGCTAGAAGTTATCGTTAAGCGAATTCTATGACCTTTTTGAAAAGTATTAGATATT
>NZ_NFLJ01000064.1 GCF_002160865.1 Massiliimicrobium timonense | reverse complement strand
ATTATCAATGTCATTATACATTAATCAAAAAAATGATGACTTCTAAACCAGAGGATAGACTCCGAAAAAAAGGAGTTAAAACAAGAAAGTATTACAAGTGGCTCAGATGGTCTATGAAAAAAATATAATTAAAATTTCGTTTGATTGTTTCACTTTTTTATAACTTCTTTTTTTAAATTTTTCAAATTCTTATCTAGTTCATATAAACTATCAACCAACAATTCTGCAACACCATATAGATCTGAAAAACTAACACCAATATATTTATAAAACTTATTTTGATCGATGCTTTGAGAATATCCATACAAAACAAAGTCAATAGGCTGACCTATTGCATTACTTTTCATACCATCAACGCTTAAATAAAACCATTGATTTTTATAAGCATCCATTTTAACGAATGGAGAAGTCTTTGACCTTATATCAACACATATAAAATCTCCATCTAAACCATATTTTTTATGACGATTTGTACTTAAAGGATGTGCAACAACAAAAGAACGTATCGCTCTTAAATATCCCTTTGCTTTTAATACTAGGTCTAAATCTTGGTAAATATAATTATTTCCTAATCCTTTTTTTAAAAGCTGTTGAATTTTTTCTATAGATTCATTTATCCAATCAATCAATACGATAACATATATTACATCCTTCATAGTTGGCTTAGATAAATATTGGATTTCTTTATTTAAATCTTGAATACTAAAATTAATTTTTTGCAAATAGTCTTGACTAAGATAAAAATTTTCTTTATTCCCCCAAATCCATTGTTTATGCAAACTATATTTTAATTTATTCAAATTTTTTATTTCTCTAATCCTATTCACTTTAATTACCTCCATCAAATAATATACCAATTAAGAAATAGAAAACAACTAATAAAATTAATTTTATAAAATTTACTACAAAATATTTGTGGATTTCTACATGTTTATATTAAAAATATTTTACTTTTCATTCTACTTATACCCTCACTTATATTACAACAAATTCTTATCATTATCCTTTAAAAGGATAAATTATATTCTATTTTTACTCTTTTTAACAAAAATATTGCTAATTTTTTCCAAAGAAAAACTATATAGTAATAATCTTTATAATTAGTCTCTTTAAGAAATAAGTGCATTAGAGCTATATATAAAAATATATTTTACATATTGTAATTTATAAATTCATCTGATAGAAACCCTTAGCACAGAAGGAAATACTGTTATTGACATAAGACATAAACTGAATTCTTTACTAAATAGAGTTAAGGGGGGAAAAATTCTGATGGTTATCATATACATCTATTTTTATCGATACGTTTCTCGATGTTATGTTTTAAAAAAAGCTTATTTTATTATAATTCATCTTGCTGATGTCGAGTTCTTACTTAGTTTATTTAAATATAAAACATTTAACCATGAAGAAATTAATAGATTATTTTTATACTATTCTATTAATTTCTTCTTTTTTTATCCTCGACCGCCTCCCTCCTTTCTTTGAAATCAAATTCAAAGAAAGGAGTAACAATGTGTGATTATATTTGATTATAAAAAAAGAGATTTTAAAGAGATTAAAATAAATAATAATAAAAAGTACTTTATTAAGAGCGGAAAGAAATTTATAGAAGTTCCCATAGAAGTATATAGACTATACAAAGCTGATTATATGAAAACGTACAGATCCATAAAAAGAAAACAAGGACTTTCTCAAATAGCTTATGAAGAAGATTTTATGCTAAATAGTATTATAGATATGGATAGATATTATATTGAACAAATCAATAAAAAAGAATTACTACATAATCTATCTAAAGCCATAAAATTATTGAATGATGAACAATATTTTATTATATATTCAATATTTTTTAAGGAAGAAACTGAAGCATCAGTTGCTAAGAAATTAAATATATCTCAACAAGCATTAAACTGGAGGAAGAAAAAAATTCTTCTTTTTTTAAAAAATCATTTGTTAAACTCGTCAAACAGTAACGAATCCTAGTGAGAATGAAATTCTCAGAAAGGAGACCATGAATATGGCGAAAACAAAAATACTTGTGCTTGTAAAAGCTAATCCATCACCATTTGCAAAGGAGGTGCTTCAGTACCAAGAAAAACTAATTAGGGAAAATATTGATTTATCCAAAGCAATATTATGCGGAACGTATCGTTTTATAGGAAAGGAACTCAATTTTAATTCATTTAAAGAATCATGTATTATTCAAAAAATCAGAGCACGTTCTATTGATCAAATCATGATTATCTCAAAAAGCATTATTTCTTCTGATATATCAGTATGTAATGATTTTGAATGCTTTTGCAATCATTACGATGTAGATTTGGTTGAATTATCTTCTTTATTTCAAGTCATGAATGAAATTATCAGAATTTCAAGGTAATGTCACTATGAATTATAATTATAAAAATGAGTATAAAAAATGGTATGCTTGGAAAGAAAAAGAAGAAGAAATTTTAAAAGCATTAAGCGTTCCTCAAGCACTTATCAATCAATTAAGAGATTATGATTATGAACAGTTCAAAGCTGATAGAAGATATAAAACTAGACATTTGCTTTTTGATGATAACTTTTTTATCAATCGATCTATCTATGATAAAAAACAGTACTTATCACTAAATGATTTGTTGGATGATATTGAAAATGAAGCATTATATGAGTATCTAAAAAATAGTGATGAAAAAATATTGGAAATAATAATGTTGAAAATTCAAGGCTATTCTATTAGGGAAATTTCAAAAATAACTGGACTAACAACCAATCAAATCTATAAAAGAATAAAAAAATTAAAAAAAGTTTTATAAAAATGGCGAAAATGAGGTTATCAAAACGCATATATAGTGAGGGGGTATTAATCCCTTTGAATCTAGCTCTTTGAAAACCGAATAACACCTATTGGATACGTTCCCATCTTATGAGCTATTCATTGGATACGCCATGACCTATAAAAAATATATAATCATATTTTTATAGTGAGCGATCAACATCTCAATGTAAAAATGACTGGCAATCATTCAGCAATGAAATAAGATGAGGGATCATGATACTCCTGCAATGCAGTTGTGTGAGATACCACACAAAGATGAAATTTCTGTGAAAGATACTAGCCATATCTTGTCCAATAGGATTCCCTCTAGTTTTCGGGTTATCAGGGATAAATAGAAAACTATGATTCATAAAAAAAATCACATCAGATAATTGTAAATATTATCTGATGCTTACATAAAGGAGGAACAAGTATGCATATCAAACGTGGAGAAATCTATCTAGCAAATCTAGATAAGCCATTCGGCTCTGAACAAGGAGGTATCCGACCAGTATTAGTTGTTCAAAATAATGTAGGTAATAAATATTCCCCTACCCTATTGGTAGCCTGTATTACAAGTAAAGCCCATTCCAAACATCACCTTCCAACACATTATGTTATTCCAAAACATGTTGGTCTGAAATATGATTCATTGGTGATGATGGAACAAATTAAAGTTATTGATGAAAAACGTATTATTAAATATATAGGAAAGTTATCCCCTAAATATATGAAAATTTTAGATAAACGTCTAAAAATCAGTCTTGGACTTATACCTATAAGAAAAGGAGGAAATTAGAGTTATGATCAAACAAGATATTATACAGTTCAGTGGCAACAATGTACCTATCTCTGAAGTAGCTAAGATAATGAAAAAAGATAAGCAATTTGTAAGAATTGGAATTCAAGAAAAATGGCTTCCAATTGGTGTTGCATATAGAAAAGAAGGATCTTCGGAATATTCATATTATGTTTCACCTAAAAAATTATATGAATATACAGGATATATATACACGGAGTAGTTGTCAAATGTACTCATAGAATTTTTATACATTTCATTTCTTATATCTTCTATTCTATAATAGCAGCGAAAGGAGTGGTAGCAATGAAATTACCAAACGGATTTGGAAGTATCTATAAATTGAAAGGAAATAGAAGAAATCCTTATATGGTTGTTTTGACTAAAGGATATGTGCGAGTCAAAAACAATATCAAAAGAGAGAAAATGATATTAGGTTATTATTGTACAAAAAAAGAAGCATTAAGTGCTCTTACTAATTATCATGAAAATCCTTATGATATTCAAACTGAATCTATTACTTTTGCTGAATTATATGAGAAATGGTCAGAAGAACATTTTAAAAAATTAAATAATAAGTCTTCGATTAGAACATGCACAGCAGCATTCAATCATTCAAAGCCATTACACAACATGCGTTTTAAAGACATTCGACCTAATCATCTTGAAGGAGTCATAGAAAATGCTGATGTGGGAGATGCAACAAAATCACGAATGAAATCAATGTATAATTTAATATATAGATATGCTTTAAAGTATGATATCGTTAATAAAAATTATGCTGAACTATGTAATTCAATTAAAGTTGAAAGAAAAAAAGAAAAAATTCCTTTCTCTCATAATGAAATCAAAATGATGTGGGAACATACAGAAGATCTTCCTTTCGCTGATATGATATTAGTAGGAATTTACACAGGATTTAGACCCATAGAATTAATAAGTATCAAAAATGAAAATATCCATTTAGAGGAAGGTTACATTATTGGTGGTACTAAAACAAAAGCTGGAACAAATAGAATTGTCCCAATTAAATCAGAAATCAAATCAATAATTAAGAAAAAATATAACCCTGATAATGAATATTTGTTTAATGACTATAATGCTTTTGAACATGAATATACACCTCTCTCCTATGATAGATATAGAGGAAGGTTTTCAAAAGTAATGACAGCATTAAACATGCATCATACTCCGCATGAAACACGACATACATTTATCACTTATGCTAAAAAATGCAAAATTAATGATTATATTTTGAAAAAAATTGTTGGTCATGAAATACGTGATATTACTGAAAAAGTGTATACTCATAGAAATATAGAGGAACTAATCAGTGAAATAGAAAAAATACACTTTCTGTAGTTACAGCCGAATAGTGTAACAGGCATTCTATAGAATTAATAAGACCTTGTGGGTTGATAAAAAATTTCGTGAATTACTAACACGTTACTAACAGGGTTTTATATATTTTATATTATTGAATTAATTATTGATTTATAAGAACTTCTACAGGTTGAAATAGACTTACTGAGCCTTAATATAATCTATAAAAAAGTCATTCGCAGTATCTATCGAAGAAGCTAGTAAATAATTTAAACTATGAAACATATGAAAAGCTCTGAAATTCAGAGCTTTTTTTATTTTTAAAGTATTTAGATACTTTATCCTGCAATAATTAAGAATCATTCATTTGTTCTAGAGATATTATCTATTTTCTAGCAAGTTTTCTTAATTCTTTCTTTTTGAGAAATTCCTTTTCTATTCAAATAGCACGATAACTTTCCATCTTTGCTAAAGCTAATAACTCATCAATAGAAACAAAATATCAAATATTACCCTGTTAATTTGAGATTTTCAATTCTCCATTGTTTTACTATTTTGCATACTTACAATTCAATTGTTCATTTTTTAAATCTTTTCACAAAAATATCTTGATTGCATCTGTATGAATTCTATAATTGATTTTAGATATTTCTCTATGCACATTCCAAGAGAACGAGAACTTAAAATTTTCAGTTAATCTGAAATAATAATCATCTTAAATTCTGCAGAAATCCTCGATGCAAAATCAAAAGCCATACCACTTCTTCCATATCTTTCTGATTTTCAAATCAGAATTATTAAGAGTTTCCCATAAATCTAAAAATTTCATTGTATATCTAATGTTTACCCATTTCTAATAACTTCATTTAGTTCATCATTTTTATATTTAGCAATATCTCTTAAACTTATAAATTCATATGTAAATACTTATTACGCCTTGTGCTTCAATAATTTCATTTGTTTTGACCATAATTTATCTTTCACATATATTTTGAAATCAATAAAGAGAAATAAATTATTTAATATATTCTTATCATATATAAAAAATTCATTCGTCATTTTCGACAAATATCAATTTCAATAATAATCATTAATAAATGATCTATTGATTTATGATGATTTCTCGATAATTGATTCTTATTTTTGTATCTCATCTCAATTATTCTCACAAAATAATATGTTTAAAGAGACTACCTAAAACGCTAATAGATTTCGTGAGTTGCTTACATATTGTATACAAATCTTAAAAATTATTTTTTATAAAAATCCTCTGAGATTTATTAGAACCTAAATAGATTTATAAACTGATTCAGAAAATACGCAAACTGTCTCAATCAAAGAGATCTATAAATTATTCTTGCTTTATTACGAGATCATTAACAACCATAAAAAATGTTTCTAACTACAATAGATAGAAATTTTATTTTACAATCTTCCCATCTTAGCTAACTATCATGTTTTTAAGACGTTTACATCATTATCATGACACATGCCAAATAGATTTATCATCTTTTACAATAACAGATTATGATAACTGTAATTTCGTAGTTATGCACTTGTATTGAATGCACAATTTATAACTAACTCAAATTTTGACAAATCATTTATGAAATATATACTCCAATTCCATAATCAATATACAAATATTTTTGTTACTCGTAATACAGATTACTCTTTCTGATCACCAACATAATCATCTGTAATATAAAAAATGAACATCATTTTTATGGCTCTATACTAAAACTGGAGGGGAAGTAATATTCAAAACTTCATCTTCCAGTTTTTTTATATAATAATAGACATAGTCGATAACTCGTTTTACAATTAGTTCACCACAAACAAAATG
>NZ_NFLJ01000063.1 GCF_002160865.1 Massiliimicrobium timonense | reverse complement strand
CGCCCATCAAGTTGAAGGTGGATGGCGTGATGGTGGCAAAGGTATCAATGTATCAGATATTATGACTGTAGGTAGCCATGCCAGTCCAAGAAAGATTACACCTGTCATTGATGAAAATGAATTTTATCCAAATCATGAAGCCATTGATTTTTATCATCGTTATAAAGAAGACATTGCATTGTTTAAAGAAATGGGATTTAAATGTTTTAGAACTTCTATTTCGTGGGCAAGAATTTTTCCTCAAGGTGATGAAGAACAGCCTAATGAAGCAGGATTGAAATTCTATGATGATTTGTTTGATGAATTACTTAAAAATGATATTCAACCTGTAATTACATTATCACATTTTGAAATGCCTTATGGTTTAGTTACAAAATATGGCGGATGGAGAAATCGACAGTTAATCACTTTCTTTGAAAGATTTGCAAGAGTTTGTTTTGAAAGATATAAAGATAAAGTGAAATATTGGATGACATTTAATGAAATTAATAATCAAGCCAATTATCAATCTGATATTTCTGTATTAACAAATTCTGGAATTCTCTTTCAAGAAGGCGAAGATAAAGAAGAAATTGTTTATCAGGCCAGTCTATATGAATTGATTGCCAGTGCGAAGGCAGTGAAAATTGCTCATGATATTAATCCGGATTTTATGGTTGGTTGTATGATGGCAATGACACCTATTTATCCTTATTCTTGTAGTCCGGATGATATGTTAAAGGCTGTTGGAGCGAATCATAAACGTTTCTGGTATCTTGATGTTCATGCACGTGGAAAGATTCCAGCTTATATGCAATCGTTCTTTAAACGTAAAGGTTATCATCTTGATATCACAGAAGAAGACATAGCTACTTTAAAAGATGGTTGTGTAGATTATATTGGTTTTAGTTATTACATGTCTTTTACTACAAAAGGTGATGGTAATGAATATTTAGATTATAATGAAGCAACTGATTTATGTGATAATCCATATATTTCAAAGACAAAATGGGGATGGCCAATTGATGCCAAAGGACTACGATATACTTTAAACTGGCTTTATGACCGTTATCAACTTCCTACCTTCATTGTTGAAAATGGTTTTGGAGCTATTGATGTTTTAGAAGATAATAATCAAGTTCATGATCAATATCGTATTAATTATTTAAAAGAACATATTGAACAAATGAAAAAAGCTATTGAAATAGATGGTGTTGATGTTTTAGGTTATACTGTTTGGGGTTGTATAGATTGTGTAAGCTTTTCTACAGGTGAGATGAAAAAGCGTTATGGTTTTATTTATGTAGATAAAAACAATGATGGTTCTGGAACTTTAAAACGTTATAAAAAAGATTCTTTTGAATGGTATAAACAAGTCATTGCCAGTCAAGGAGATAAGCTATAGTGAAATATCTTGTTTTAGATGTGGGTGGAAGTTCTATTAAATATGCTTTAATGGATGAACAAGCTCAAATATATGAACGAGGATCAACACCTACACCTCAGGACACATTGGAACATTTTATTGAAACGATAGGTCAGCTTTATGATGATTATAAAGGTGGTATTGAAGGGATTGCTCTTTCTATGCCGGGAATTATTGATCCTCAAAAGGGTTATTGTTTTACTGGAGGGGCATTATCTTATATTCGAGATATTCCTATGAAAGAAAAATTACAGCAACGTTGTCCATGCCCTATAACTATTGGTAATGATGCTAAATGTGCTGGAGCAGCTGAACTTGGATTTGGGAATCTTCAAGATGTTGAAGATGGTGTTGTCATTGTTTTAGGAACAGCCGTTGGTGGGTGTGTTATTCATCAAGGTGAAGTACAATATGGAAAACACTTCTTTGGTGGTGAGTTTTCAATGATTTTTTCTCATGGTATAGATGGGGAAGATTTCTGGTGGGCAACAAATGGTATTTTAGGATTATTAAAATGTGTGCAAAAGCGTCTAAGTACCCAACAGGAATATACTGGTATTGAAATCTTTGAAATGGCAAATCAAGGTCATCTTGAAGTACAAAAAGCAATCAAGGATTTTGTGACAATCCTTGTCAAAAGAATTTATAGTTTACAATGTGTTTTAGATCCAGAAAAATTTGTCATAGGTGGAGGTATTAGTGCCCAACCACTTCTCTTTGAATATATTCAACAGGTTAATGATGAAATATTTGAGAATAATGATTATTATGTAAAACCGGTTATTGAACCATGTTATTATCGTAATGATGCGAATCTTGTAGGAGCTTTATATCAATTTTTAAATCAAAAATAAAAGGAAAGGAATAGATGTGAGATGAAAAACTATTTTAATGAATTGAAAAATGAATCCAAGAATCAGACAAGTTATATCAAAAGATTTATAGCTTACGCTATTGACTGGTATGTTGGAGGATTGCTGGCATCTATTCCCCTTATTTTACTTTATATGTCATTACATGAGGATGCTTCATATATACCACAAGTGATTACCATCTTTGAACAACCTTATCAACTGATTGCAGGAGGCTTGTCATTTTCTGTAAGCTTGTTATATTATATTGGGATTCCATTATATACAAAGGGGCAAACATTAGGTAAAAAAATATTAGGATTAAAAATAGTTGATGATCATTATGATGATATCACAATGAAACAAATTCTGCTTAGACAAGGTGTCATGATTTTACTTGTTGAAGGAAGTATTTATACTGCAAGCAATATGTTGCATCAGATGATTAATGTCATAACAGGGTTTAATTTTGCTTCATTATATGCTTATATTGGTGTTGTTATTAGTTTGATTTCAGTGATTTGTGTTTTTGTATTCAAATCTAAGAAATCTTTGCATGATATTGTCGCAAAAACTTTAGTTGTTGATATTAAATCACCTCAATATACTTATGAAGTAAAGAAGAATAAAAAAATTCGTAAAAAGAAATTGAAACTTTCATAAAATTTATTTAAACTGAACTTAAGTGTTCAGTTTTTTTCTTGAGGAGGTGTTTTGATGGTAACAATAGAAAAATTAAATACTTTAAATGATTTAGAAATGTCTATTTATCATTATGTAGAAGCACATCGTGATGAAGTTGTTAAGCTGAAATTAAAAGATATAGCTGAAGTCATTCATGTTTCTCCTTCGATGATTACACGTACTGCTCAAAAGATAGGTTATGATGGTTTTGTGGAATGGAAAACAGCTATTAAAATGGAAAATAAAAATCACTTACATCATAAAGAGAACAAATTAAATTATATTTTGGATTATTTTCAAAAAGTTGATAATGATGAATTTAATCAAAGTATTCATCAAGCAACACAAATAATCGCTCAATCCAAAGAGGTGATGTTTTGGGGTGTAGGTATTTCAGGAGCTATAGCTAAAGCAGGAGCGTATTTGTTTAATCGTAAAGGGAAAAGAAGTGTTGTGTGTGATGATTTTAGTATGCGTGTACATGGGATGTATAATCATCATGACTGTGCAATCGTTTTAAGTGTATCTGGTGAAACGGATGAAATGATTCAAAGAATCATGTTGTTAAAAAGATGTGGAGTACAAGTGATTATTGTAACCAACAGTGCTTCGTCTTCAGGAGCAAAAATGGCAGATTTAGCTATCTGTTATTATGTACCAAGTTCAAGAAATGAGGATTTTTATAGTTCAGCAACACAGGTTCCAGTAATTTATATTTTAGAAAGTTTAGCTGATACATTAGAAGAATATGGGATTATTTAAAAAAGGAGTATATGATGGATATTGAATTTGAAAATGCCAAAAGAAAAGATGTACCTGTTATTTTGCAGTTTATTAAAGAGTTGGCACGTTATGAGAAGTTAGAACATGAAGTGATTGCAAATGAAGCATTATTGGAACAATGGTTATTTGATTATAAGAAAGCTGAAGTGATTTTTGTTGTGAAGGATCATCATAGAATTGGGTTTGCTTTGTTTTTTCATAATTTTTCAACTTTCTTAGGCAGAGCGGGTTTATATTTGGAAGATTTGTATATTAAACCAGAATATAGAGGTCATGGATATGGAAAAGCAACGATTAAGGAACTTGTAAGGATTGCTAAAGAAAGAGGCTGTGGAAGAATGGAATGGTGGTGTCTGGATTGGAATCAATCAAGTATTGATTTCTATCTATCTTTAGGAGCAAAGCCAATGGATGAGTGGACAGTATATCGATTGACTGATGTTGATTTTGAAAGATTATTACAATAATAAGAAAAAATAATTGCTTTGATAAATAATTTTTGCTAGAATAATAAAGGGCACTCGGGCTTTCCGCTGGAGTGCATTTTTATTTGAGAAAGGAGATAGTGAAAATGGCTAAATTTATATTTGTGACAGGTGGAGTTGTTTCGGGATTAGGAAAAGGATTGACAGCTGCATCTTTAGGGAGATTGCTTAAACAAAGAGGATTAAAAGTCTTTATGCAAAAGCTTGATCCTTATATTAATGTGGATCCGGGAACAATGTCGCCATTTCAACACGGTGAAGTTTTTGTGACGACAGATGGTGCCGAAACAGACTTGGATTTAGGACATTATGAACGTTTTATTGATGAAGAATTGAATCGTAGTTCATCTATTACAACAGGAAGAATTTATAGCGATGTCATTTCTAAAGAACGTCGTGGAGATTATTTAGGAGCAACTGTACAGGTTGTACCCCATATTACCAATGAGATTAAGGCTAAAATCTATGCAGCGGCTAAAAGTAGTCAGGCTGATATTGTGATTACTGAAATTGGCGGGACAGTTGGAGATATTGAAAGTTTACCTTTTATTGAAGCCATTAGACAAGTCCGTTTAGATATCGGATATAAAAATACTCTTTATATACATACAACATTGCTTCCATATATTGGTGCTAGTCATGAAGTGAAAACAAAACCAACACAACATAGTGTTAAAGAATTAAGAGGCTATGGAATACAACCAGATATTATTGTTTGTCGTAGTGAAAAACATATTGATCAGGAATTAAAAGAAAAAATTTCTTTATTCTGTAATGTTCCTGTAGAAGCAGTTATTTCTAATTATGATGTAGATGTTTTATATGAATTACCAATGATGTTATTAGAACAGCATATGGATGATTTGGTATTAGATCATTTAAGAATGACAGCTCCAAAAGCTGATATGACAGAATGGCAACAGCTTATTGAACGTGTCAAAGGATTAAACAAGGAATTGACTATTAAGATGGTTGGAAAATATGTGCAATTACCTGATGCTTATTTATCGGTTAATGAAGCCTTGCGTCATGCAGGATATTATGAAAATAGTATTGTTCATATTGATTGGATTAATGCTGAAGAAATTAATGATGATAATGTAGCAGATATATTAGCAGGAGCGGATGGCATTTTAGTGCCGGGTGGTTTTGGACAACGTGGCATTGAAGGTATGATTAAGGCTATTCGTTATGCTAGAGAAGAAAAAATTCCGTTTTTAGGTATCTGTTTAGGAATGCAGTTGGCATCTATTGAATTTGCAAGAAATGTATGTCATTTACCAGATGTTAATTCTATCGAATTTGATGATATGTGTGAAACACCGTTAATTCATTTGATGAGTGATCAAACATTAGATGATATGGGTGGTACACAAAGATTAGGAAATTATGATTGTGAATTATTAAAGGGTAGTCGTGTTTATGATTTATATGGGAAAGAATTGATTCAACAAAGACATAGACATCGTTATGAATTTAATAATAAATATAAAGATATTCTTGAACAACATGGATTAGTTGTTTCAGGAAAGAATCCAGAAAGGAATCTTGTAGAAATTATTGAATTAAAAGATCATCCTTATTTTGTGGCATGTCAATTCCATCCGGAATTTTCTTCAAGACCAAATCGTAGTGAACCTTTATTTCAAGGCTTGATTACAGCAGCTTACCATCAAAAATATGATAAAAAGAACATTCAAAAATAGAATGTTC
Organism: Massiliimicrobium timonense; assembly: GCF_002160865.1. GTDB lineage: Bacteria > Bacillota_I > Bacilli_A > Erysipelotrichales > Coprobacillaceae > Allocoprobacillus. The sequence goes on along the minus strand of NZ_NFLJ01000063.1, from coordinate 1,279 downwards.
TTTTTATCTACGTTTATGAACTTCATTGTAAATAATGTAGAATATCTTTTTCGCTGTCAATATCAAATATATGTACTGTCAGTGAATCAAGTTGTTCTTGAGTACATGATTGAATTGTTGTAAGGGTGTCTTTTGAAAGATATCCTAACTTTGATTTGAGTTGTCTAATTAAAGTTTGGATGATGCCTTCATTTCTTCCAATAGATTTCCCTTTGTTTAGGTTCTCTTTTCCATAATCTCTGATAGCTTGACACATATCAATTTTCTCCTTGATATTTAAATTAACTTCATTGTAAATAATGTAGAATATCTTCTTCATTATGAATATCAAATATATGTACTGTTAGTGAATCAAGTTGTTCTTGAGTGCATGACTGAATTGTTGCAAGGGTGTCTTTTGAAAGATGTCCTAACTTTGATTTGAGTAGTTTGATTAAAGTTTGGATGATGCCTTCATTTCTCCCAATGTTAATACCTTCAGTTCTTCCAATAGATTTCCCTTTGTTTAGGTTCTCTTTTCCATAATCTCTGATAGCTTGACACATATCAATTTTTTCCTCCTTTACCTTTTCATAAATCTGTGTGTTCTTTGTCAGTGCTGCGATTGTGACTGCAATGTCGTGGCTGATTGTGATATCATGATCTTCATCATATTGATGATTGTATAAATACCTTAATCCTATGATTAGCTCCTTAAGCTCCTGACTGTGAAATCTCTTTGGGTCGAGATTTCTCATTTCAATGAGCGGATAGGATGCAGCATTCATATAATCCTTTAAGGCAGGAGGCATAGGGTTCATCATGTCCTCGTATGTTCTGGGAGCTTTCCACTTCTTCTGTCCATAGTAGACAACAAATGTCATGACACCCTTAATCATCTGATGAGTGGAGCGATAGAGATTGAACTGCTGAAGGTAGTTCATCTCATCATATTCTCTTGTTCTTTGGAACATGCCATGATCAATCTGGGATTGATGTTCTATGCCAATCAGACATTCTGTGCCATCAATGTTGACAAGATAGATGTTGTCACGTTCACGTTCTCTGGTGATGTTTTGATTAGGAAGGTGGGAATCGAGATTGGAATCGGACAGGGAGATGTCGTCATAATGGATCACAGCGTTTTCATAGAAAAGGATACCATTGATAAAATCAGCAGTGACATGACAGTTTTTGAATAGGGATCTGATGCGAATATCAAAAATCTTTCTGAGCATATAATTTTTCTTAGACATGAATAATACCTCCTATTATTCATATATACAGAAAAAACGGATTT
>NZ_NFLJ01000062.1 GCF_002160865.1 Massiliimicrobium timonense | reverse complement strand
TCCAGAAGCGTGCCTTTTTCCTCGTCCTGTGAGGTGTAGACGAACACATCACCCAGATAGTAATGCTCGGTGTATTTGTAGTGTCCGTAGTCCTCATGGAGCATATAGTCAATGTTGAGTTTCAATATATCTCTGATAATGTGCTGGATATCCAGCGTGGGGAAACGGATACGCACATAGTCGAACAGCAGGAACATGGGAGCGTCGGGATTGAATTTCTCGACAGCTTCCATGAGCTTGTCCTGCATATCGTCCGTGAGCGTTACCTTTCCCGCTTCGATACGGTTCAAATGTTCACGGCTGATACCAGCCATGATTGCAAGCCTTGTCTGGGACACGCCATAAGATAAGCGTTTCTCTTTCAAGGCGGTTATAAAGGTGCTTTCATTCAGCCTGCATACCCCCAATCGTGAAAGTGTGATATTTTCCGCCGATTGTCACAGTCAGCCATGAGTGAGAGAAAACCCTTTTGCCAAGCGGGATTTACAGACTTTTTGACCGTAGTTTCCAGCGGAATTGTGCCCCTCTGTTAGATACCGAGGGGCTTCTTTCGTGGAGCAGGGCAAGCCCTGCTCCACAGGACGGCTTGCACGGTCTGGGTCGCTTCGCTGACCGTTCCAGCCGTCAATGGTTCAGCCTATCCTTGTCATGCCCGTATAAACTACGATACAGTCGGTATCTCTTGAAAGGCATTTTCTGGCTATATCCTTGTCAATCTCATATTCACGGCATACCTGTCTGAAATGCTCCCTGTCCATGACAAGAAACGTATAGCGGAAAAGACAGCCCAGCAGGTTTGCCATAGGTGCGGGAAGCTCCACGGAAAACAGCAACGGCATTTCCAGATAGTCCTCTGCCAAATCTTCCAGCAGTTCCGACATTCTTTTGTGAAAAAGTGTTTCTGGATAGTCGTCGTCCTGTTTATATTCACTGTCTGCCGTAAAAGCCAAATCGGACAGGAATTTTCCATAGCCCAATCCGATACAGGTGAGTACACTGTCGGTACATTCTGGTTCATAATGGATTTCCAAATATCCCATAATCATTCAATCTCCTTTTGTTTCTCTGGTACGGCTTGCCTTGCCAGTGCAAGAGAGCCGATAGTCTGTAAAAAGTCATGCCCCTTTGGTACAAGGGGAGTGTAAAACTCCGATATGACGCTCGTACCCACGTCACAATAGCCACGCCCTTTGATACGCTTCTGGAAGAACTGCTTTTTTACGTCGCTTCCAAAGAGCATACCGTAGCCAAGCTCGCTGATACGTCCCAAGCCCACACGGAAGTTGAAGTTATCTCTGATACCGTCGCTGAAATACTTTGCGTCGGGACGCTGGCAGGCGACAACGAGGAAATAGCCTGCCTGTCTGCCAAGCATGACGATTTTCTTTAGCTGGCTAAGTAGGCTCATGCTTTCCTTTGTCCCCAGCATTTCCAAGAACGCCACATACTCGTCAAAGATAAGGAAGCAGGGTGGTAAGCCCAGATAGGCATAGTTCTCGCCCGTCTTGTAGTCTGGGTGAAGCTTCATTTCTTCGCTTCTTGCCACCATGCCCTCATAGAACGCATTGACACATTCAATCATATCTTCTTTGGTGTGGTACACGTTATCCATGACCGTACCCAAGTCCGCAAGGTCAGCGTTCTTAGGGTCTAAGATGTAAAGCTGGGCGTTGGTCTGCAAGAGGGCTTCAATGATTGTCAGCAGAAAGTAAGTCTTTCCACCGCCAGTCCCGCCACAGATAAGGGCGTGAGGGAGTGCGTCGTATTCCCATGTAAGGTTCTTCATCAGACGCAAGCCCCCGTTTTCAGCCTTTACTTCGTCAATCGTGATACGGTTCGCTATCATGTCATAAAGCAGGGTGTACTCGATATAGCCGTCATGGAGCGTCTTGTCAGTCAGCTCGCAGTAAAGCCCGCTTTCCAGCTTATCTTCCAGTCTAAGGAGCTGGTCTTGATACTTCCCCAAAGAGATTTCACAGCGGATATGGAGCAAGCCCGTGTCCATTTGATAATAGATTTTAGGAAACCAGACGATTTTTTCCCTTGATCTGCTCTGCAGGTCAGTGAAAAAACCTCTGTCCTGTACGGTCTGTGCTTCATACCACTTATTGTCCAGTATCATGCGGGAGAGCTTTTGACGGTGCAATAGCTTCTTGAAGCTGTCATGGAAGAAGTGGTAATAAAGAAAAGCGACCAATGCACAAACACCAGTCGCTATCCCTATGGTTATGAAGTTGTATGTAGAAAGCGTCACGCCATTATCAAGTAAGCTGAAATGCTCCCAATCAGTACGCATGAGCTGTCCCATGTTCAGTAGCAGGAGAACAGCCACGAACAGGAGCAGGAGCGTACCCGCACAGAAGCGGTACACAAGGTTCTTGTCGCTGGCTCTGATACGCTTTCCCTTGTATTTGTAAAATGCCATTGATACTCCTTTCATCAGTAACAGCCGATATAGGTAAATATCCTGCTGGCTGGATTTTTCCAGTCTATCGTTTCAATCGAAAACTGGAATGTGTACCAGCATTTGTCCCTGCTGATATAATCGTGCATGGAGATAATCAGACTGCCGTCCATTTGACAGCCACTATCCTCGATTGCCTGCGTCAGCATAGTTTGAGCCAGCCAGCGGTATTCTGGAAGAGAGACTTCTCGGAACTCCCTTTCATAATCTTCATAGCCTGCTACGTTCTCCATAGGCTACTTCTGATTTTTCTGCTGTCCCTGCGGAGCGTGGTTCTGTGGATTTCCTGCGGGTTGACCGCCTTTATTTTTCAGCACAATGTCGTCTGCCTTGATGTACCATTCCACATCTGCCCCTCGGTAGTTGGCGTTTGCTACCGTATCGGCAACAGGATTGATAAGCTCCACCTCGGCATTGTATGGATAATCTTTGACAGGGATTTCCGCTGGGATAGATACCTGTATCGTGCGTTCCTGCTGACTGCATTTCAAATCATAGGTTCTACGCTTGATTTCCTCGCTGGTCGTCCCGTCCTCATTCTCCACACGCACTTCATGTCTTAATGCCGAGAATTTCAGCACTCCAAACGTCTTTTCCTTATCTAACACAATTCCATTCGCTAATCTCATAATCTGATACCCCCCTTTACTTGCTTTCCTCGGCTGGAAGCATATCATCAGCCGTTAAGATATAGTTGGTGTAGCCACGACCTCGCACGTTCTTTCCCTCGGCGGTAATCTTAGGATTGACGAGCTTGACTTTCTGCTCATACTTGAAACGCTTCTCCCCAGCCTTTGCGGGAAGCACCACGATAATATCGTCGGCTCTCTGAATGTCGGAATACAGGTTGTAGCTTCTCGTCACGGGAACAAAGCGACCATTGATACGCTGTTGCTCCACGTCATTTTCTCCTGCAAACTCTAAGTTACCAAAAGTCTGTGCCATGTCAGGCACGATATATTTCAATTTCATGTGTTCATACCTCATTTCTTTCTGTGATTGATATGTGGGGAGCTACACTCCCCACGCCCCTAGTGGACTGTTCTTTTCCGTCAATCCGCAAGCAGATTAACAGAAAAGGAACAGTTTAAATTTTCATTTTCTGTTATAAGTACATACGGCGGGGAACGTGATTTCTTCATCATCATAAACAGACCGTCCGATTATGAACGTCTACGCTTGATGAAGTATGTTCCTGCCACGCCTGCACCAGAGAGAACAAGAAGTCCTAAGAATAAGGCAATGTTTGTGTTATCGCCTGTCTTTGGAGCGTCTGTTGTCTTGCTCGGTGTATCTGGTGTGGTCGGCTGTTCCGGCTCTGTTGGTTCTTCCGGCATTTCTGGTACTTCTGTGATTGTCACCGTCTGCCCGTCGTCCTCAATGTCCTTATGCTCTGTAACCTTAGTCGGCTCGTCTGGATTGCTCAAATCGTATAATTCCTCAAAGGTCACAAGCTCTTTCCCGCCAAGCTCGGAAGCGTCGAATGTAAAGGCAATCTGTACTTCCATGCTTTCGCTGTCGGCAGTAAAGGTATAGTCATTTTCAACACGTTCACCATTGATGATAAGCTCGGCGTTTTCGTCCTTAATCATCTGCCAGCCTTTGAGCTGATACTTAGTGCCGATTTCCAAACCGTCAAGGGTAACGGTATCAATGATTGTCACGTCTTTTCCAGCTTCAATCTCTTTCTTTCCGTCCTCGCTGGTCGCTGTGGTATGGATAGAGATGATACGCTCCGTGATAAGCACCGTCTGTCCCTCGTCGTCAATGTCCTTGTGTTCAGCAACCTTTACAGGCTCGTCCTCATTGGAAAGGTCGTAAAGTTCCTCAAAGGTAACAAGGTTCTGACCACCAAGAGAAGAAGCGTTGAACGTGTATTCTATTTCAATCTTCATTTCCTCACTGTCGGCTGTGAATGTGTAATCACTTTCCACACGCTGTCCGTCGATAAGAAGCTCGGCGTTTTCCTCTTTCGACATCTGCCAGCCTTTCAACTGATATTTTGTGCCTTTTTCTAGCCCGTCAAGCGTAACCGTGTCAACGATTGTTACCTCTTTGCCAGCTACGATAGACTTCTCGCCGTCCTTGCCTGTGGCTGTGGTATGGATAGAGATTTCTTTCTCGTATTCATCAGTAAGTGTTCCTAAGTCAATGGTCACATTGTTTCTGGACACCACGATTTCAAACGGTGGGATAAGCTCAAAGCCTTTGTTGCTCTCACAGCGTAATTCCTCAATGATATAGGTATCGTAAATCAAAGCACCTTTGCTGTCGTCTGGCTCGCTTGTTCCAAACCAGATACCGTCCTCGCTGGTCTTTCCTGCGTTAGTGTTGTTCTTGTGGGAAGCCCAGTCGGAAGAAGTGGAGAACTGCCCGTTATCATCAGTCACGATAATATGGCTCTCACCTGTGGTCTTGCTTGTGATCCTAAACGGAACTCCCGCAAGACGCTGGTGTGTGCCAGCACCAATCTTGACACCCTCTAGGTCGCCACGCTTGACTTGATTGTAGATTGATGTGTCTGTACCTGTAAGGTCAACGATTTTCCCGTCCTCTGTGATTTCAAATTCAATCGGTTCTGCACCGTCTGTCAGATAGCCCTCTGGAGCTTTGCTTTCCTCAACACGGTATTTTCCGTAAGGTAACAGGTCGGCAGAAGTAGAAGCCACGCCCTCAATGTCGGTAAGGATTGTCTTTACCACTTCATTCTTGCTGTAAAGTTTCCCCTCGACAAGTACGGCATTGTCATTAAGGGAGATGATTTCAAATTCAGTGTCTTTCAAAGTCGCACTTCCTTGACCTTTGGTATCGCTGGTTTCCAAATCTCTTTTCTGGATTTTTACACCGCCACGGATAACCTTGTCTGATACATGGTACTGATTGCTTCCAGACAGTACGGCAATGTCGCCGTCCTCGGTAATCTGTGTAAGGTACATTCCTTTAATCTGTTCCTCGCTTCCGTCAGCCTGCATATATGCACCGTTAAGAAGATAGCCGTTAGGAGCTTTCGTTTCCTCAACAGTCAGCGTTCCTAAAGGAAGCACGTTCTTTCCGTCCTGTGTATAGAAGCTGTCCCCAGATACCTTGTATTCATCAGAAAGGCGGGAAACATAATGGATAGTGCCATCGCTGTCCTTTTCAGCGATTGTCTTTGTTACCCATGTTTTTGTCGGCTCGCTAGGAAGATTGTCAGCAGTATAGTGTCCCGCATAGAATTTCCATGTGAACTCCGCACCCTCTAAAGAAGCGTCGCCCTGTGGAGCGTCTTTCTGTGTTTCCATATCAATCTTGAAAAGCTCAATAAGGGTATCTGTGACCTTTGGCGTATCTGATACATTGAGTGTCGCTGTCTTGCCAGCTTCCACATTTAAGGAATAGACAGTGCTGTCTACCTTATAACCAGCAGGAGCAGAAAGCTCTTTGATGTAGACTGTGCCAGCCTTTACTTCCACGGTATCAGTATTTCCGCTGTTATCAGTCGTAAGGGTGGCAAGCTGTTTCGTACAGTCCTTATCAGAATAGACACCATATGTCGCACCAGCGATAGAGTAAAGTCCGTTTCCGTCGGTAATGCTGGCATTACTGGAAGTCTTTTTAAGGGTGGCATTTCCTACGGCAAGTTTCGCCCAGAACTGTCCAATGTCCTGTCCCTCGCCAGAGTAGATATAACCGCCACATTCATAGCGTCCCTTGTTCTCGCTGGCAAAGGCTTTCGCCCCAGCGTAAACCTCGTCCTGTACGGCTTTTGAGATTTCATCATAGGAAGCTCTGACGTTATCGCATTGCCAGCCAAGATGAACGCTCAATCTCTGCCATACGACGCACTGTTCAAGAAGATAGACCTGTTTATAATTCAACTCGCTGTGGCTCTGTGCGTACTGCTTGACGTATTCCAGAGAGAGGGCAACGTCGGAAATCTGGTCAGCACTCATGCGTGTGCTTGCGTCGGCTCTGGTCTTGTAGCCGTTCTTGAAGTTGGTGTTGATGTCCACGCAGTAGGCAGTTTCGCCCTCAACTTTCATAATGCCCTCATTAAAGGTCGAACCGATAGAACCGTCATTCATAACCTTTTCGATATAGCCTGCTCGCTCCGCACTTTCTGTCCAGTATTGCGTTTCAGAAGCGTGGACTGCCGTTGTCGGCAAAGCGGTAACGATAGTCGCAAAGGCAAGGAAGCCTGTGGCTAATCGCTTCAATATCTTTTTCATAGCTTTTAAAATTCTCCTTTCGTTTGGATATAGAAAAAGCCGTCCATTTCTGAACGGCTGGAAATAGAAAAGGAACGTCAATATCGGCGTTCCATAATCTACTTGCGATATTCAATTTTTGTTTTTCAATACTGATGTGCTGTACCATATCTTTGCAAATCTGGGATTTCTAACGTATCAAGGCTCATTCAATGGTAGTAAAATCGTAGTAATTTGAAGTATTTCAATCCTTGAATGTGCTGATAAGTACAGTGTTTTAGCAGACAATCAGATTTTTAGTTGTTTTTTTCTATAAAAACTTACTAAATTTCTGATTATCTTTTCATAAGCTGGTAAATGTCGGTATAGCCTGTATTTTAGGGCTTTATCGGCATTTTCCTTTGGGAAGATACTCTGCATAAACTGTCTTTTGAAATGAAAAAAGCACTGAAAAACCAGAGAACTATCTAATTGAATATTTTCAGATAGCAGTCTTTGTTTCCAATGCATCGAATACTGTTTCTTTATGTAGGAAATATCGGATTCATCTATATTTGGATTTTCAATCATAAGCTGATTTAAATCCTGCATAGAATTTGAGCGAATAATGGATAGAGTGTCATGAAATAGAATTTGACTATAAGGAATAATGACAGATAGTAAAAATGCATGTGTATGATGACAATGCTTACATTTGAA
>NZ_NFLJ01000061.1 GCF_002160865.1 Massiliimicrobium timonense | reverse complement strand
ACTGATCTTGACCAGTGGCTTAAGACTGTGTCATTCCTCCTTGACACAATCATATAAGATAATATTCGTTAAAAATATACCTTTTTATTTAATTGTCCTTGACATAGGGTACACTTTAATATCATTGATATTTAGACAATCTTTTTTATTTTCATAAATAAAGCATCATACTTATTAACGATTCTTACGATAACTTAATAATAATGGTATGACATTCACCACAAAAGAACCTATTACAAATATCCATAGAATCATAGATAATGTTGGTGCAACATCTGCAATAGCACTCCAATCCCCTGCTAAACTCCAAGACGCTATCATTTGATACTGATCGCAAAGTGTCAATGCCATCAAGAATAAAGAAAGAACCATAAAAATATGATAATTTTTACCAGCGTTATACATATACAAATTCAATAAAGTCATGATAAGAGTTAATATTCCAAATATAATCCACATATATTTTTCCTCCTTTTAAAAAATAGGAAACATTGCTGTTTCCTATTATTCTTCAACAGGTAATTCTTTTAATTCTTCCTCACCTGTTACATATTTTAAAATGGCAATAGCTGCATCTTTTGGTCCTTGATGTTCGTTTCCTTTAATACCTAAACGTGTACGCAACTGACCAACTTTTACACCTTGCTTAAACATTCTTTTAAAATAATCCTGTAAAATAGGTTCAGTCTGTTCTCTTCTTTGAACTGGTCCAAATGGATTCGCAAAATAGCTTCCTACAAGTCCATATTCTGTTGTTGTTCCTTTTGCCATACGATTTCCTGCTCTGAAGACTTCTAAAGCTTCTTCTGGTGTATCAAAGAAACTTAATGCTTCACCATCTTCATCATAGTTATTTGCATATAAGAACAAATCAACATCATGTTTTGCCACAACATCTTTATAGTCTGTAATTGGAATGACAATACGTGCATTGACTTTATCTGGATTCATAAAGACTGAACGGTCTAATTCTTTAAAGCTATATCCTGCATCCAAGTCATCTAATCTGACAAAAGCCCCAATTTCAGTTCCTGAAGTCTTCACTTTTCCTTTATCACCAAGTGAAAGTACCCCCATATCATCATAGATTGTCTTTAAGTCTGTAATATAAGCAGCTCCAATCACTTTAATCTGTTCAATTGTTTCACTCTTACCAGCTCCACTATCACCCATAACAACGATATTTTTTGTTTCACCATTATGAAGTGTCATTTTAACCATAGCTCCATGGATTGGTAATTCACGATGATTAATTTTTTGAACATTATGCAATGTTAAACACATTTTTTTCATATATCCAAAATAATCAAAATCATCACTTGCTGATAATAAAGCAACAATCATATCATTAGATTCATCCTGATAGAAAGCCTGATTCATTTCACCATCTTCATAACCATAAACATAAATTAAATCTGGTTTACGATTACGATATTCAGATTCATCAGCCAAATCAAACAAGTTACATAATGTTACACCTTGTGCCATAAATTTTACGTTAAAGTAAACAAAACATAACAAATCTCCTACTTTTGCAGGATAACATAACCATGATTCTGCATCAAACTTTTTATCTTCAATAGGATTTGTTTTGATTTCTGGAAAGACTCCATCACGTTTATTACGTTTAGAATAAGCAATAAATGGTGGATGAATAACAACAGATTCAATAAATGGAATTTCATCTAAATTACGATATTCATATGGTAAAAATGGTCGCATATGCGTTACAGCTAAACCAGCATTTACCCCTGCAGTAATCTGACGTAAAACTTTATCTTTCTTTCCAATCGCTGATTGAATAGAACGATAAACTTCTAATACCAATTCTTCAAATTCACTTTGTGCATCAGCAAACTGAACATTTTGATAACCTGCTCTTTTTGTTTCATTAAAAACAATTGCATATCTTTGTAAACGACGCCAGAATAAATAAATATCTTCAACCAAAGCAATAAACATATCACGATCTTTAAAATATGCTTTTGCCTGAGAACGCATAGCACAAACTTCTTCTACTGACATGACTAATAATAATTTAAAAACATCTCTTAAATCTCTTAATAAGTCAACATCATCTTCTTCAATAGCATGTAAATATTCGTAAATAGTTGTATCAGTTCTTTTAATATGTTTAATATATTTTTCTAAAACTTTCGCAAAAGACTCACTTTCAATTAATTGACAACGACTTTGACAGAATTCTTCAGAAAAATTTAAAATTGCATTACCACGAGTAATATTAAATTTATATGCCATATTTTCACCCTTTCCTTTAAAAGATGTTTTTCATCTTTCAAATATGAAACAATTCTATCAAAAAAATACCATCTTGACTACAAAAATCATAAAATTTATGAAATGATAGCGTTTTTATTTTCAATTTCTATCTTTTTTTCATTTTTTAACAATATTTTTTCTATAAAATAGACAGATAAATATATATTTTTATGAGAAATATAAATATGACTACCATTTTCATTAATATTTATACAATCATTCTTGTATTTTATTTCATCCCTGCCAAAATCAATATAATAAACCTCATCATTCAACTGATAAACCATTGTATGTTTTCCATAATCAACATAAACTTTGTTTTTTGAATCCTGAATCACAAACCAATTATATAAATCATTTAAAGATAAATAATACTGCTCATCTTTAAAAAAACCTTTTAAATCAAATATATAAATCTTTTCATCTTGTTGATATGTTGTAGTATAAGTTGTAATAGTTCCGTTATATTCAAAATAACGACTTCTTTGTAAATACATATAACCAGCCATACTAACAAATAAAACAAAAATCATAATCACAAGGATAACACGTTTATATCTTAACTTTTTCATAAAACCTCCCAAAAGAAAAAGGTCTTATCAAAAGACCTTCCAAAAAACACGACCAACAACCTGTTCATCAAAATCAATATATCCCAAATTTCTAGAATCAACACTATGATTACGATTATCACCCATCACAAAGATTTTCCCTTCAGGAATATCATAAGAAAAATCCTCATTTTGAATCATGGCTTCATTAATATAATCTTCATTCAATAACTGACCATTACGATAAAGCTGATTATCCTTCATTTCCAGATGATCACCGGGTAAACCAACAATTCTTTTGATAATCTGATCTTCACCTTCAGCCACATGATATTTCACCACAACAATTTCATTATAAGCCGGTTGTCCTCGTTTATAAAAGAATTTATCAACCAGAATAATATCTCCATTATGATATGTTGGTTCCATAGAAGACCCTACAACTCTAGAAATCTGTACAAAATAAAGAACTCCTAGTGTTAAAACAACTGTAATAATAATGACTTTGATATATTCAAATAAAGATTTTTTAAAATCATTTTTTTCCATTTTCCTCGCCTCTGATGTATTATAGCATACTATTTTCCATCTTTTAAGCGTGTTCTTAATTTTGCGACAATTTTCTTTTCTAATCTTGAAACTTGAACCTGTGAAATCCCCAAGTATTTGGCAATCTTATCTTGATTATAATCCAAATGATAACGCATATAAATAATCATCTTTTCTTTATCATCAAGCTTTTCCAGTTCCATTTCTAAAGCCATTTTTTCAAACCACATATGATTGCTTTTATCAATTAAACGATCTTCCACACTAATCGTTGAACCATCTTTTTCATAAATTGGTTCGTTTAATGAAGTCGGATAATAAGAAGCATCAATGGCTTCCACAACTTCCTGAGGTTCTACATGAAGATATGCTGCTACATCTTCAATCGTTGGCTCCTGATTATTTTGGGTCTGTAAATATTCTTTGGCTTTGGTGATTTTGATATTTAATTCTTTTAAAGAACGTGATACCTTAATCGTTCCATCATCACGAAAATAACGTTTAATTTCACCCATAATAATAGGTACAGCATAAGTAGAAAACTGAACTTGATAAGACGTATCAAAATGATTAATAGCTTTCATCAAACCAATACAGCCAATCTGGAATAAATCTTCTTTATCATAATAACTGTTTTTAAAGCGATGCACAATTGACCATACTAAACCTAAATTCTCTTTAACAATTTCTTCTTTTGCCTGTTCATCCCCTAAACGGACTTTTTCTAAAAGATCTAATGTTTTAGATGGTGTCATGATTTTTTAAACTTTTTGTGATGATAAGTTTTGTTCCTATATTGATAACACTTTCAATTTCTAAGCGATCCGCTAATGTTTCAATGATTGTTAATCCCATTCCGGCATGTTCTAAGTCTTTTGCGGTAGTATAAAAAGGAGCCTTGACTTCCTCTAAATTATCAATTCCCTTACCATAATCTTGTACAATCAGTTGTACTTGTCGTCCATCAACTTTCATCTTCATAACGACAAAACATTCTTTGTTTTGATTGTAGCCATGAATAATCGCATTACTAACCGCTTCTGAAACAATTGTTTTCCATTCAATAATTTCATCTATTGTTGGATTTAAAGGCGTTAAAAAGGCTGCAACAGCTGTTCTGGCAAAGTTTTCATTATCCAGCAAAGCACTGAAACTGACTTCCATCTGATTCATAACGTTCCCTCCTTTAAACGTTCAATAGATTCATAATAAGGCATGATTTGAAACATCCCTGTTAATTCAAATAAGCGATAAGCCACAGGATTTAATCCTGTTAAAATCAATGTACGGTGCTCAAATCGCAGTTGATTATATCGCCCCAGTACCAATCCAATTCCTGAACTATCTATAAAAGACGTCTTTTCAAAATCAAAAATAACATCTTCTTCACTCTCATCTATCAAATCACTCAATTGTCCACGATATACTGGTGCCATTACACTATCTATTTCACCATAAAAATGAACAATCAGTAGATGATGTACTTTTTCAATTTCAATATGATTATCCATTGTCTTTCCTCCTTTTTAGCTATCATATACCAATTCAAAATGAAAAAAAATCGTTTCGATAAAACTAGAACTTATTCAACAAAACTAGAATTTTTATGCAAAATAAAAATCCATCCCAAGATAGATTTTTAAACAAAAACTTTTAATTGATTCATCCATTTTTCCACAAACGATAAAGCTTCAACATCTTTAGAAACCGTCACATCAAATGAAGCTATATTAACCTGATCCCTCATCAACAATAAATGACCAATTGTTTCACCTTTTTTAAGAGGTGGAACAAGATTTGTATAGTTGATTTGATAAGTGACCTTTGTCTGATTATTTTTATCTTGAATATACTGAACATCTTCTTTAACAACAACATCAACTGATGGTACTTTCGCATTATCAATTTTTATCTTTTCAATAACTTCATTTTTTTGAAATAACGTCACACTCTCATATAATGAAAAACCATAATCCAATAATTGCGAAACTTCCTGATTCCTTACCTTCGGTTCACTTTCTTTTAACACAATGCCAATTAATCTTAATCCATTACGTTTAGCTGTTGTAACAATACAATAACCTGCTTCTTTTGTATAACCTGTTTTTAGTCCATCTGCCCCCTGATAAGATTTTAATAGTTTATTCGTATTAACCAGCCAGAACTTATGGGCTGTATCTTCACGAATATAACTATCATATAACGATGTTGTCTGAAATAAACGTTCTCCTCCTATTTCAATCAGATACGCAGCCATTGTTCCTAAATCCAAAGCACATGTATAATGTTGATCATCATGTAAACCCGTTGGATTCATAAAATGCGTATTGACCAGTTTGAGTTCTTTCGCTTTTTCATTCATCATTTTTACAAAATTATCATTTGTCCCAGCAATACGTTCTCCTATCATAACACAGGCATCATTCGCTGAAGCAATGCTGATGGCTTTAAATAAGTCCGTCACACTCATCTTTTCTCCTTCTTCAAGATAAATCTGACTTCCACCCATACTAGCAGCATAGGCACTACATGTTAATTGTTCATCCCATTTTAAACTTCCTCTTTCAATTGCTTCAAACAATAAAATCATTGTCATAATTTTTGTGGTTGAAGCTGGAAACAGCTTTTCTTTTTCATTGGTTGCATACAAAACCTGTCTGGAAGATGCTTCCATCAATAAAGAAGCCCCCGCATTGGGTGCCAGTTTTAATTCTTCACCATAGACCGGTGTCACTAAACACATCAAAAAGACACATAAACAAATGAACCCTTTTTTTATCATCAAAACACCTCAAATTATTATATGAAAAAAAGAAAAAAACAGTCCATTTTTACAAAGATTGTTGATACTGATATCAACAAAGTCACAGATTTTAAATAAACGATATCTAAGTATCAAACTCATATGTCGAAAAATATCATTTTTTATGAAGTTTTAGTCTTGTAAGTCTAAAACTTTTATTTTTTATATTTTCAGATATAATATTTATAAAAGATAGGTGGTATCTCATGGCTATACTTATCAACCATCCTGAATATTTAAACCAGCTTATTTTACATAAAGATGTTCATCTCGTGAAAATTGTAACTGGTATTCACAGATGTGAAAATAATGTAAAGCTTTATATAATAGAAAAAATTCATTTTATCAATGGATAGAAGCTATATTCAATCCTATGAAGGAATCAAATCTTTATACCTTATTGATTGGCTTTTATCTTAAAAATGCAAGATGGTATAATCTTGCATTTTTTACTTTATATATCTAAAGACAATTGTCTATTTTTATAACTTTTTTGTTTAGCCTCTTTAATGATATCATCCTTATGGACATGCCCTATCAACAAAGGTGACAAGGGATCATGTTTATGATAATTCTGCCATACTTTTTTCTTATTTTCATTGGCATAACAATATAAACAGCCATGAGGGCAAGTATTATATTCTCCAATATCTCGACTTGGAAAACAGTGACAATGCTTCCTTAAAGGTTTTGATGAAGGTTGCATCACATCATAGCCAATCACATCTTGAAGTAGTGGAGCATTCAGACAACTTTGTGAAGATACACCATACATTGAGAAATCATAAGGTTCGCCACACATTTGAATTTGAAACTGATACTTTTTAGCAATCCCTACAAAAGCTGAAACGATTGTCTTTTGATCTTGTAAAGATACTTCTCGAATACCTGGAAAATTTCTTTTGGTTTTATGATATAAGTCTATAAAACTTATGACACAACGATGAGTATATCCTTGTAATTGAGATAATATATCTTCAAAATAATAAAGATGTTTTTCTATTGTATATTCCTGATTTATAAAGATAGGATCATAACGAATACCTACTGATTGTACTCCAAGTTGTAATGAAAGCTTTTGAATATCAAAAATCACATCCTGATAAGGAGGAACATAGGGTTCAATTTGTTTTCCATAAGGTGTAATGGTAATATAGAAAAAAGAAGGATATGGTTTGAGTTCATCTAAACGTGATAATATGGGGCGAGGATTCTTTGTACAGAATACAAAACAATCTACAACATCTTCATTGATCAAATATTTAGTAATCTGTGTCG
>NZ_NFLJ01000060.1 GCF_002160865.1 Massiliimicrobium timonense | reverse complement strand
AGATATTTTCAAAACCTAAGAAAAAGAATACTTCTGCATCTTGGTTTTAAGTATGACATTATTTAAAAAAGGAAGTAACTGATTCAGTTACTTCCCCTCCACTCTTGACACAGAGCCATTTTTATGACATTCATTTTTATCATCTATTCATTTTGGGAAGGATAAAAAGAATAGATTCAACAAAATATGATAATATAACAGAGCAAATATTAGATTTGTCTAGCTGCTATAAATCCTTCATGAATAGCATCGTAAATTTGACGAACTTTCTTGCTATCCCCTATATTATAAACTTCCATTTCTGTATTTTCTTCTAATTGATTTGCAAGATCATACTGAGGAGTAAATCCTGCTGCAATAACAACATTATCAGCATCAACAGTATTTTCGTTACCCCATCTGTCAATTAAAACTACCCCATTATCTTCTACAGCAACCAAACGTTTACCAGTCATAATTTTTATATTTGATTGAGCAATGGCAATATTATAAGCTTGACAAGATGAACCAGAATTAGCTAAGAAAGTATCTGCCATTTCTACAATGGTTACATTTTTTCCATCATTATCTAATTCTAGTGCTGTTTCAGCTCCTGTAATACCTCCACCAATAATAACGACATTTTTTCCATCAACAACTCGAGAACCATTTAAATAGTCATTTGCATAAACAACTGATGACTTATCACTACCTGGAACATCTAAAATTCTTGTTTTACCTCCTATGGCAATAATAACAGCATCATAGCCACCTTGAACAAGCATATCATAATTTGCTTCTTTTTTAACTAAAGTAATATTAGGATCATGAGTAATATGGTCTTCATAATAATTAATCAAACGTTTGATATTTGCCTTATTGTCTGGTTTACTTGCTTCTATCATAGCACCACCAAAACTTCTCTTTTCAAAAATAGTGACTTTATGTCCTCGTAAAGATGCCGTCAATGCTGCCTCACATCCTGCTGGACCAGCACCTACAATTGCTACATTTTTCTTAACTTCAGCTTCAACAATAGGTTTGCATTCAAATCTGTATAAAGTTGGATTCACTGTACAATGGATTGGTGTATGACCTAACATTCCTTTATCAATACAACCGATCATACAATTGATACATGGTTTAATATCTCTTGCTTTCCCTTCTTTCGCTTTTTTAGCCCATGCTGGGTCAGCCAATTGAGAACGTCCTAAAGCCACAAAATCACCATTTCCTTCAGCCAGCATTTTTTCTGCCTCTTCAGGAGAGAAAATATTGTGTCCAATAAATACAGGAATATGAACAGCCTCTTTAATCATTCTTGTATGTTCAGCATTAAAAGCATTTGGCAATAAGAATTGTCGAGATGCAGTTGCATGTGTCCCACCCATCATATTTAAATGAGATACACCTTCTTTTTCTAATGCTTTCGCAACTTCAATTGTTTCCTCTATACGAATTCCTTCTGGTTCCCAATCTTCAGTACTTAATTTAACACCAATAGGAAAATCAGCTCCACATTTCTGTTTCATATTTCTGACAATCTCTATCAATAATCTCATACGATTATGCAGTGAACCACCATACATATCAGTACGTTTGTTATCATGAGGTGATAAGAAATTTGTAGGAATACATCCAGCAGCCCCATGAATTTCAAGGACTTCAAACCCAGCTTTTTTTGCTCTTAAAGCAGCATCTCCAAATTTCTCTACTAAATCATGAATTTCTTCAATAGTTAAAGCTCTAGGCATTTTAAATCCCATTTCATACCATGGTTCAAAAGTAATTGGTGATGCTCCAATAACATCAGCACTTCCTACAAATGCTGCATCTCTACCAGGATGTGCCAATTGTAGACCAGGAATTGCTCCATGTTCTTTGACTGTTTCTGCCAACAAAGTTAATCCAGCAATAAATTCATCTTTGTCCGCTCTTAAACCACAAGATGTCATAGGAACAGGTACAGCATTATCCATAAAAATAAGTCCAGCACCACCATCAGCAGCTTGTGCATAAGCTTTAATTTGTCTATCAGTGACTGTACCATCTGGATTACCTAAGTACGTTCCCATAGAATTACGTACAATTCTATTTTTGATAACAACGTTTCCAATTTTTCCTTTTTCAAATAGATGAGGGTAATATTTGTTTTTCATACTTTATCTCCTTATATCTTTATTATTTCTATAAATAATGATATAATTATGATAAATAATTAACAAGCGATAAATCACTTAAAAAAGTTGCATATGCAACTTTTTCACAATGAATGTTGCATTAGAGAGGAAAAAATGAGTAAAGATTTAAGAAACATCAAAACAAAAGAAAATATTGAATCACATTTTATCAATTTATTAGAACGCTATAAATTCCAAGACATTACCATTAAACTATTAATTAATGAATGTCAAATCAATCGTTCTACTTTTTATAGAAATTATGAAGACAAATACGATTTAATTTATAAAATAGTTGAAGAACTCATCAAGCAATTTAAAAAAAATATTCATTGCCAATTTATTACTCTTCATTTAAAAAAAGAGAATGATTTTAAACCATATTTTAGTTCATTATTAGATTATTTTAATAAACATAAAGATATTTTTATAGTGTTATACAATAATGATTTACCCATAAATATTTTTGATGAAATGCTGACAATCTATAGTCATTATTTATTAAACGAACTTATTTATCATTATCACATTAGTGATTCTCAAATCAAAATTGCTAATTATTTTTCAAAAATTATTGCTTCAAATATCTTAGTTGCTATAAAATGGTGGCATTTAGAAAGCACACAAACATCAAAAGAAGAAATATTACAAATCATCACTATTACTATCACAGAAGGTATTTTAGCAAGCTTACAGTCCCAATTTTTATAAATAATTTGAAAATAAAATAATTTTCTCATAACAATACTAGAACACGAAATCATTGCTTTATGACAATTCATTTCTTGTTCTTTTTTTAATCATAAACATATGATTACCAATAATTTCATCATAAATGATCTAAAAAATATACAAATAAACATTTATATTCAAGATAAAAAAATGAATCCGCATCTTAATTATCAAACTTTTATATCTAGTGAATATTCTTAAGCTTCATTCGTCTTGCTTTTATCTTTCCAAGAACACCCGACAAGTACATTGCAATCACAATTAACATACCAAAGTCCAAACCCAGCCCTGCACTTGCTATATATTCGTATAAACTGTCTGGTGTATTCAAACCTAATGTTTCAATTACTAAAAACGCTATCATTCCCAACAAAGCAGCAATTGTTAACCAAAATAATTTTATTTTTATTTTTTGATTTATTGTTTCCGCATAATCCGATAACTTTAATACTGTTTCTTTGACTTCTTCATTCATTTTCTCGCTCTTCCTTTCTCCATCAATAATTTCAGGGATACTCACATTATAGAACTCAGCCAGATTAACCAAAATGCTTATGTCCGGCATATTTATACCAGTTTCCCATCGTGATACTGTTCTTCCAGAAACATTGAATTGTTCTGCAAGCTGTTCCTGCGTTAAATTTTTTTCTTTTCGAAGTTTTTTAAGAAAAGCTCCGATTTTCATTTGATCCATATGAGTTACCTCCCTCATTAACAAAATACCATTAACATCATTTTTTGAACACGACACAAAGCGAGAAAAAGTCATTTTCTTTCAATTAGACAAAATTGTCAGTTCTGGTAATATCAAGTTTATACTTCTAAATAAGAATAAAGTAAATCATCAATCTTTACTTATCTTAAAATATATTCTGTGATTTATTTTCACACTTCTGCTATCAAATAGATTATTTTATAGTCCTATACCGAAAGTTATTGGATAATGATCAGAAAATGTAATATCTTCATGCACCTTCATACAAGAACACTTTGATACAAGTTCTCTTCTAACAAAAACATGATCAATACAACTTTTTCTTAAAAGTTCACCTGTTGAAGAAAGGATAACTTTTGTTGGCATATTGCAGATACATACATGACTTTCTAATATATTCCTAAAAATTTTCCAATATGGATATTGATCATAATCACCCGCATTAAAGTCTCCTACAATAATATCTGCATGATTACTAATACTTTTTATATAGGAAAGATTTTCCTGTCCATTTTTTGCATGCAAACCTAATAAACTGTATTTGTCATGAAGTTTAATAGCAACTTCTCTATTTGATGCTATAGCATGAGGATAAACCACATCATCACAATAGTCCCATGTCTTTAATTTTGTGATAATAACAGTCATCATGATAATATATCCATTATTAAAATTGTCATTCTTTATTATGGAATATTCAGTCTCTGGAAAAGCTTCTAAAATTCTCATATATATTGCATGTAAATTCCATTTATTTTCATAATCTTTATATGGTATTTGTTGTAATACAGCAATTGCATTGTTCTGATCTAGAAAACCTTTAATATATTGTAAGATTTCTTCTAAAAATTGATCATCTTCCGTTAATCCTGTATTCCAATTAAGTATATGATACATTTGCTTATCTCCTTTAAACCACTCGAATCAATTCTTAATTTATGCCTTTCTATTTTCTTCTTTATTTAAATATAACATAGCAAACAACAACATCAAACCAAGAAGAATCCAGGGTAATGCGCCATTTATAAAATCAATAACTGGATTATCTTCGAAAATATTTCCAAGAATAATCACAATAACACCCAATACAATAGATATCCAAGCAAACTTTATGATTTTTTTCTCTACTTTCACTGCCATAGCATCTTTTTCTATTTTTTCCATTAATACTTTATCTCCTTTCAGTAATTCATCAAGACTCACATCATATAAATCACTCATTCGAATAATACTCACAATATCTGGTAAAGATTTTCCATTTTCCCAATTAGAAATAGTCTGTCTGGAAACCATAAGATTTTCTGCTGACTGCTCTTGTGT
Source organism: Massiliimicrobium timonense (assembly GCF_002160865.1). Taxonomy (GTDB): domain Bacteria; phylum Bacillota_I; class Bacilli_A; order Erysipelotrichales; family Coprobacillaceae; genus Allocoprobacillus. The sequence continues at coordinate 2,760 of NZ_NFLJ01000060.1, read as the reverse complement.
ATATTCTTTTTGTATGCGAGCACTTTTTATTTGATCGGCTATTCTCATTATCCCCACTCTCCTTCACTTACGAGTTTATCAAAATAATATAAATCTTTCTATCAAACATCTTTTACAAAAAGAAAAATTTATGTAAAAATTCTTTGACATCTTCTAAAAAACACATATTATTCAATAATCAAATCATATTCTCTTGGAGACTTAGCATTTATGGTACAAAAACGATATTGTTCTCTTTGTTGATAGGCATGATAACAGATACTATAACCATTTTTTGTTATTGTGGCGTTTTTATAAACTATCTTTTTAAGGTCATTAAAAAGTTGATTAGATAATTCATTTTCATAATGTATAGTTGAAATTTCGGTTGGAAAGAGAATAGAATTATTATACAATCCACCTAAATCAATAAAAATATTTTCTAAATTTTCTTCAGTTAATGTAGAATATTTTTCTGTTGAGAATAATTAGGAACATAATATACTGCAAAATTTTGTTGAAAAGTTAAAAATATGTTTTGTAAATCTTCTTTTGTTGCAAATATTTTCATACTTTTCTTCATTTGATTTACCTCATAAATTTCATTTTTAAAATCTTATAAATAATTGATATTCAACAATAATCCTGAATCAAATCTATTAAATAAATCATAAATAATCTAATGACCCTATTTTATTCTAAAAGAACATTATAAAATATATTGGTAGATAAATAATTTTACCTTTAACCTTTATTTGTCTTTCGTTAGATAAAACATATGCTTTTTGAATATGATAGCTTTCATTTTTCAATAAATTATTAAGAGCACTATGAACTGTATAATCTTTTCCTGATTGCACTTCAGTAGGAACAGCAGATAAGCTATCATAATCATCATATAAGAAATCTACTTCCCCTTTTGAACGATTGTCATAATAATATAACCTCGAACCATGAGCAATAAGCTCACTGGCAACAACATTTTCATAAACTGATCCTAAGTTTATACTTTTTTCATTATCCAATACTGCTCGTATATTAGGTCCATAGAGAATACTTGTAAATATACCAACATCATTGAAATAAAGCTTGAGAAGATTCTTTCCCATTGATTCTATTAATGGAAAAGATGGGTTAGATATTGCTTGTACAGCCAAAGCAATACCAGAACTTATTAAATATTCAAATTCATCAACATAGTCATTGGATGTTTTTCCTTTTTTATTCTCTATATCCTTTATAATCATACGTTTCTTTTTGTTCTCCATATTTGATGGAATCATGTCATATATACATCGTATTTTCAATTTGTTTTCTTGGCCATATTTAGAAGCATCTGTTGCATAATATTCATGAATTTCATTTTGAATTTGACGTACCTCTTGAATATTTTTATTTTCTATATATGAATTTACAGCATCAGGCAAACCACCAACTAACAAATATTTTTTAAATAAATCCATTATTTTCTGATGCACTGATTCATCTAATGATTCTAAATTTTTAAATTTATTTTGCATTGATTCAATAACAAATTGATTCATCCCATTAGCATATAAGAATTCCTCAAAATCCAAAGGATACATATGAATTCTTTTAATACTTCCCATAGGAATAGAGGTTGTTTGAGATAAAATAACTCCAAGTAATCCGCTGGCTATATATGTAAATCTATTATCTTGTGCCAGAAATTTTAATAATGTTAAAAAATGTGGATATGCTTGAATTTCATCAATAAATATAAGAGTCTCTTCTTTTTGACCCATTTTGTTTCCATCTGTCATACTTACTTGTAAATAAAAGTCTTCTACAGATTTTACATTTTCATATAATCTATCACTTATTGAGTCTTCAATCATATTAATTTCAATAAAATTTTTAAATAATTTTTTCCCTACATAACGAATAATATATGTTTTCCCGACTTGACGTGCTCCATCTACGAGTAATATCTTTGAATTCTCTGATAATAAATGTTCTTCAATAACTTGACTTATTTTTCTATATAACATATCTCTCCTCCATATTTTAAATAGAAATAAATTTCAAGATAATAAACTTTTCAATAAAATTATGTAGCTTATTTTATGACTTTTCAATATATTTATGTATAAAATGATAATTTTTCAATGTTTTATCATATTATTGTCGATGAGACATGATTTTTATCATTGATGAATGGTATATAACATTATCATATAACGTCTAATTGTAAATTAAAATATAATTTATAGTTTACAATTAGATGAGCATCTGTTATGATAGCTATAACATTAAAAACAGGTGGTATAAATTATGACAAAAGTAATCTCAAAAAACAAAACAAGTGATATTGTCTATATAGGTATATTCGCTGCGATGATATCAATTTGTTCATGGATAACTATTCCTGCAACTGTTCCATTTACCTTACAAACGATGGGCATCTTTACTGCGATTGGTATTTTAGGTGGACAAAGAGGAACTTTAGCTGTCTTGGCTTATATTCTTTTAGGAGCTGTTGGTATTCCTGTATTTTCAGGATTTTCCGGTGGTATTGGTATTATTTTTGGCACAACAGGTGGTTATATTATAGGCTTTTTATTTTCAGCAATACTTATGTGGGGAATAGAAGCAATATTTGGAAGAAATCAAATTGTTTTCATTCTTTCTATGATTGCTGGTCTTTTTGTATGTTATGCATTTGGAACAGCATGGTTTATGATGATCTATACTCAACAATCTGGACTTGTTGAGATTTCTACAGTTCTAGGGTGGTGTGTCATCCCATTTATTATACCC
>NZ_NFLJ01000006.1 GCF_002160865.1 Massiliimicrobium timonense | reverse complement strand
AGCCAGGATCAAACTCTCCATTGTCCTTTTCTATCTTCAGACAATTTCATGTCTTCTTGACTCTTTCTTTTTTCCTATCTTTATTGACGTGTTTACTGTTCAGTTTTCAATGTCCCTGTGCCCTCTCGTCGAGTGCTCATCTATAATATCATCTATTCCTCCCCTTTGCAACCCTTTTTTTCACTTTTTTTCGTTTTTTTATCCCTCTTTTTTTAAAAATTCTATTTTTTATTGATTTTATCAATGTTTTTTTATTTGTTATTTTGTAAAGATTTACTCAGAAATTCAAAAATAAAACCCCATTAACTGAGTTAATCCTCCGTCATTGGGGTTTTGCTTGAATCACTAACCTTTTAATTATTTGATTTTTTTATAAAGATCAATAAATTCTTGTGCTAAATCAATAACAACTAATGCAGTCATTAAGTGATCTTGAGCATGTACCATTAATAAGTTTAATGGAGCTTTTTCTCCTCTGATTTCTGCTTGAATTAATTCAGTTTGTGCATGATGCGCTTCATTTACAGTTTCTTTTGCATTTTGTAATGATTCATCAGCCTTATCTAAATCACCAGCTTTAGCGTATTGAATAGCTTCAATTGCTGAGCTACGAGCACTACCACTGTTTACAATAAGGTTGATAACTACTTGTTCTTGTTCATCCATTTTCAATTTCTCCTTTAACAAACAAATTCAGAATTACTCTGTATATTTATTTTATCAAATCACCTTTATAATTTCAACTATAAAGATTAAAGAAAAGAAAAATGTTTAAGTGCTTTCACAATTCCATCATTCTCAACATTATCAGTGATAAAATCAGCAACTTTTTTTGTTTCCATAGCTGCATTTCCCATTGCAATACCCAAATTTACACACCTTAACATTTCTATATCATTACGTCCATCACCAAATGCAATTGTATCTTTCATTGTTTTACCTAAACCATTAATCAATTTCTCAATCCCTTTGGCTTTAGATTCACCTTTCAAGGTTAAATCAAACGATAAGCCACTTTGGTGCTGCTGGATATGAAAATAAGGCGATAATACGTTTTTCATTGGTTCTATATCTTGATCAGAATTCAAAACAATCATACCAATATAAGTTTCTATTTCATTAACATCAAAAGAATCAACAATAACCTTATCTTTCATTCCCCAATTATTTTTAAACTCTATATGTTTAGGGTTATCCTTATTTAAGACATAAATATAATCATTACCCTCAAAATAATAAGCTAAATTTCTTTCTAAACAAAACTCATGAGTCTTTATAATTGCTTCTTTTGATACGATACTTTTATATATTTCTTTATTTTCATATTCTACATAAGCACCATTACAAGTCACATATCCACTAAACGGATAATCCATGACACCATCTACAATAAAACACTTACATCTCCCAGTAGCCAAAAAAACAGCGTGTCCTTGTCTTTTTAGACTATCCATAGCTTCTCTAACTTTTTGGGGAATGCTGTAAATACCTTTACTACATTCAATAAGCGTTCCATCTATATCAAAGAAAAATAGTTTGCTCATATCACACCTCCATACTTTAACATCATAACCTTTTTATAAAAAAGTGTAAACAAAAAAGGTATCAATAAGATACCTTTTCATGAAAATTATTCAATAACTTCAGTAACTGTTCCAGAAGCAACAGTTCTTCCACCTTCACGAATTGAGAATTTAGTACCATTTTCAAGTGCGATAGCATGGATTAATTCAACTGTTAATTCTACGTTATCTCCTGGCATAACCATTTCTACACCTTCTGGTAATTCGATAACACCAGTAATGTCAGTAGTTCTGAAATAGAATTGTGGTCTATAGTTAGAGAAGAATGGTGTATGACGTCCACCTTCATCTTTTGATAAAACGTAAACTTGGCATACGAATTTTTTGTGTGGATGTACTGATCCTGGTTTAGCTAATACTTGTCCACGTTGAATTTGATCTCTGTTGATACCTCTTAATAATACCCCTACGTTATCTCCTGCTTCAGCGTAATCTAATAATTTACGGAACATTTCGATACCAGTAGCAACTGTATTTTGAGTTTCATGAATACCAACGATTTCGATTGGGTCATTTAATTTTAATTGTCCTCTTTCAACACGTCCTGTAGCAACTGTTCCACGTCCAGTGATTGTAAATACGTCTTCAACTGGCATTAAGAATGGTTTGTCAGTATCACGAGTTGGAGTTGGGATATAAGTATCTACAGCTTCCATTAATTCATGAATAGCTGGTACCCATTTTGGATCTCCTTCTAATGCTTTTAAAGCTGATCCACGAATAATAGGAGTATCATCTCCTGGGAATCCGTATTCATTTAATAATTCACGAACTTCCATTTCAACTAATTCAATTAATTCTTCGTCATCAACCATATCGCATTTATTTAAGAATACGATGATGTAAGGTACACCTACTTGACGAGATAATAAGATGTGTTCTCTTGTTTGTGGCATAGGTCCATCAGTAGCAGCTACTACTAAGATAGCTCCATCCATTTGAGCAGCACCAGTAATCATGTTTTTGATGTAGTCAGCATGACCTGGACAGTCAACGTGTGCATAGTGACGAGTTGCTGTTTGATATTCAACGTGTGCAGTGTTGATTGTGATACCACGTTCTTTTTCTTCAGGTGCAGCATCAATTGCAGCGTAGTCCATTGCTTTAGCATTTCCTTCTTGAGCTAAAACAGTAGTGATAGCTGCAGTTAAAGTTGTTTTTCCATGGTCAACGTGACCAATTGTTCCAATATTAACATGCGCTTTAGAGCGGTCAAATTTTTCTTTAGCCATTTAAGCTTCCTCCTATATAAATTTCTTTAAATTTTTACATATACATTCTAAATGATTTGGTTGAAAAATGCAATACTTTTAGTGATTAATTATTTCCACCATTTTTCTTAATAATACTTTCAGCAATTGATTTAGGAACAGGTTCATAACGATCAAATTGCATAGTATAGTTTCCACGACCTTGTGTGAATGATCTTAAATCAGTAACATATCCAAACATTTCAGATAAAGGTACACTTGCTTGTACTAAAACAGCATTTCCTCTTTCTTCTTGTCCTTCAATCATACCACGTCTAGAAGAAATATCTCCCATAACGCTTCCTAAATATTCAGAAGGTGCAGTGACTTCTACAGCCATAATTGGTTCCAAGATAACTGGATCACATTTTTTACCAGCTTCTTTTAATGCTAAACTTGCAGCAACCTTGTATGCCATTTCTGATGAGTCGACATCATGGTAAGAACCATCAAATAAAGTTGCTTTAATATCTAATACTGGATATCCAGCAATCATACCATTTTCTAATGCTTCTTCAAGCCCAGCTTTAACAGAACCAATGTATTCTCTAGGGACAGTTCCACCAACTACAGCATCAACGAATTCAAATCCTTTACCTTCATTTGGTTCGAATTTAATCCATACATGTCCGTATTGTCCACGACCACCTGACTGACGTACGAATTTACCTTCACAATCAGCAGCTTTTCTAATTGTTTCACGATAAGCAACTTGTGGTGCCCCAACATTAGCTTCAACTTTGTATTCTCTCTTTAAACGATCAACGATAACGTCTAAGTGTAATTCCCCAACTCCGGCAATAATTGTATCACCAGTTTCAGGATTTGTAGTGACTCTGAATGTAGGGTCTTCTTCAGCTAATCTTGCTAAACCGTTACTTAATTTATCTTGGTCTTGTTTTGTTTTTGGTTCAATTGCTAATTCAATAACTGGTTCAGGGAATTCCATTTTTTCTAAGATAATGAAATTCTTTTCATCACAGATAGTATCCCCAGTTGTTGTATTTTTAAATCCAACAGCTGCAGCAATATCTCCAGCATAAACTTCGCTAATTTCTTTACGTGTATTTGCATGCATCTGTAAGATACGTCCTAAACGTTCTTTTTTATCTTTAGAAGAGTTTAAAACATATGATCCAGATTCAATATGTCCTGAATATACACGGAAGAACGTTAATTTACCAACAAATGGGTCAGCCATAATCTTAAATGCTAATGCAGAGAATGGCTCATCATCACTTGCATGTCTTTCGATTTCGTTACCATCTTCATCTTCACCTTTAATTGATGGAACATCAGTTGGTGCAGGTAAGAAGTCAATAACAGCATCTAACATTAACTGTACACCTTTGTCTTTATAAGCAGATCCACATAATACTGGGAATAATTCAACAGCTAATACTCCTTTACGGATTGCTGCTTTAATTTCTTCTTCAGTAACTGGTTCTTCTTCTAAGACTTTCATCATTAAATCATCATCAAAAGATGCAGCTGAATCAATCATTTTTTGACGATATTCTTCTGCTTGAGCTTTCATATTTTCAGGAATTTCAGAATAAACAACGTTTTCACCCTTAGCTCCTTCAAAATGAACAGCTTTCATTTTAATTAAGTCAATAAGACCTTCAAATGTATCTTCGGCACCAATTGGTAATTGAATAGCTACAGCGTTAGCATCTAATCTTTTTCCAATAGATTCAACAGACATTAAGAAATCTGCCCCAGTTGCATCCATTTTGTTACAGAAGACAATTCGAGGAACTCCATAAGTTGTTGCTTGACGCCAAACAGTTTCTGTTTGTGGTTCAACACCAGCTTTTGAGTCTAATACAGTAACAGCACCGTCAAGTACACGTAAAGAACGTTCTACTTCAACAGTGAAATCGACATGGCCTGGAGTATCAATGATGTTAACACGGTATCCATTCCATTGTGCAGTTGTTGCTGCTGAAGTGATTGTAATACCACGTTCTTGCTCTTGTTCCATCCAGTCCATTTGTGAAGCACCATCATGTGTTTCACCAATTTTATGAATTTTTCCAGTGTAATAAAGAACACGTTCAGTTGTTGTTGTTTTACCAGCATCAATGTGAGCCATGATTCCAATATTACGAGTTTTTTCTAACGAAAATTCACGAGCCATATTTTTCTCCTTTCAAATATTTCCTCTAAATCATATATTACCAACGGAAATGTGCAAATGCTTTATTAGCTTCAGCCATCTTATGAGTATCTTCTTTCTTTTTCACAGAAGCACCAGTTCCATTAGAGGCATCAATAATTTCATTAGCAAGACGATCAATCATGCTTTTTTCGTTTCTTAAACGAGAATAGTTAACTAACCATCTTAATCCTAATGTCATTCTTCTTTCTGGAGATACTTCAACAGGTACTTGATAGTTAGCTCCTCCAATACGTCTTACTTTTAATTCAAGTACAGGCATGATATTGTTGATTGCTTGATCAAATACTTCCATTGCAGGATTTCCAGTTTTTTCTTCAACTTTTTTAAATGCTTCATATAAGATGTTTTGAGCAACACCTTTTTTACCATCAAGCATGATATTGTTAATTAATTTTGTAACTACCTTAGAATTATAAATTGGATCAGGTAGTACATCTCTTTTTGCTACACGTCCTCTTCTTGACATCAGTTTTTCCTCCTATCTCTTATTTTTTAGGTTTTTTAGCTCCATAACGAGAGCGTCCTTGCATACGATCTTTTACACCAGCACAGTCCATAGTACCACGAATAATATGATAACGAACCCCTGGTAAGTCCTTAACACGTCCTCCACGAATTAACACAACACTGTGTTCCTGTAAGTTGTGCCCAATTCCTGGAATATATGCAGTTACTTCCATTCCGTTTGACAAACGAACACGGGCATATTTACGTAAAGCCGAGTTAGGTTTCTTTGGTGTCATAGTGGCAACACGAGTACAAACACCACGTTTTTGAGGTGAACTAATATTAGTTGGTTTCTTTAATAATGAGTTGTAACCTCTATTTAACGCAGGTGATTTTGATTTAGATGTTTTTTCACTACGTCCTTTTCTGACTAATTGATTAATTGTAGGCATGTTTTTCTCCTTTCCTTTCTTCTTAACACACAATTCCGGGTGTTTCATTTTTTGATGAGATAAAATGCACTCTTAGTCGAGTACCGAAAGCAATTATATACGACAAAATTTATAAAGTCAACACTTTTTTTGTTTTTTAAAAGAAAACTATGATTCAAATATGATAATGTCTTAATATATCCAAGTTGAATATGTCCTGTATACAGGACATATTCAAAAATCTATGTTATGATATAGCCTCACTTTTATTGGGAGGTTGTTGTATGAGAAAGGTTGAATTAAGAATGAATGAAGAAAATAAATATTTGATTATTAAAAAACTGGTTGAAACTAACGGCAATAAAAATAGAGCTGCCATCAAGTTGGGATGTACTGTCAGAACTGTCAATAGACTCATCCTTAAATATAAAAAATATGGTAAAGCTGCTTTTATTCATGGCAACAGAGGCAGAGCTCCTGCCACCACTATACCTCTCGATATCAAAAACAGGATTATCAAACTTTATATCGATCATTATTGTGACACTAATTTTACTCATTTCTGTGAAATCATTTATGATGATTTCAATGTTAAAATTAGTGATACGACTCTTAACAAGTGGCTTAGAGATGAAAATATCATTTCCCCTAAAGCCAGAAAGAAAACGAAAAAGATATTAAAAGATTCTTTGAAGGCTCAATTGAAAATGACTCGTTCCAAAAAATCTCAAAATGACATCAAAGAAGCTATTTCCATCATAGACAGTAAAAATGCTCATCCTAGAAGACCCAGATGCAAGTATATGGGTGAAATGATCCAGATGGATGCTTCCAGCTTTGAATGGATTGATGGTCATATCTGGCATCTTCATTTGGCTGTCGATGATGCTACTGGTGAAGTTGTTGGCGCTTATTTTGATACTCAGGAAACGCTAAATGGCTATTATAATGTCTTCTATCAGATTTTGACCAACTATGGTATTCCTGCCATGTTTTATACCGATAGACGTACTGTCTTTGAATACAAAAAGAAAAACAACGCTTTTGATGATGACGACACTTTTACCCAGTTTTCCTATGCGTGTCATAATCTTGGCGTTGATATTAGGACAACGAGCATCGCCCAAGCCAAAGGCAGAATCGAAAGAATGAACCAGACATTCCAATCCCGTTTACCTGTTGAACTCAGACGTGCTCATATAACCGATATAGAGTCAGCCAATAAATTTTTAAAATCCTACCTAAAAAAATTCAATGACATGTTTGCTCTACACCTCAATACTACCAAATCGGTATTTGAAACGCAACCATCAATTGAAAAAATCAATCGTACCTTAGCTGTTCTTTCTCCTAGAAAAATTGATTCAGGTCATAGTATCAGATTTCAAAACAGGCTGTATTTGCCCGTAACAGAAAATGGAACATCTGTTTATTTAAAGAACAGAACAGATTGTATGGTTATCGAGGCATTTGATGGGAATCTGTATGTCAATGTACTTGATCACATATATATCATGCAGGAAATACCAAAACATGAATTGTATTCAAAAGAATTTGATGAAGTAAAAAAAGAAGCCAGACCAAAGAAAAAATATATTCCACCTATAGATCATCCTTGGAAACAGGCTTCCTACTTAAATTTTCTTGCAAAACAAAAGCACCGTTCTGGTGCTAATGTTTAAAATTTTTGAGGACATTTTCAAATTTGCTTGACAACTGTAAAGGTGAAAGATTATTATGATTATGCATCAGGTGATTACAATGGCCTTGAAGGATTAGCTGTGGATGCAATGGTTAATGCGCAAAAAAATGGATCAATTGTTCCATTTAATGTATCCATTACTGTTACAGTATAATTACAATAACAAATAGAAAGAAGGATAGATATGAAAAATAAAAAAGTGATGACAATGATAATTTTTATAGTTTTAATAGTTATCGGGACTTTATTTTATGTCTACAGCAAAAATCAAAACTCTTTTGTAGAAAACTGGGATATCAAATTACCAGATAAAACTGTTTCTATTTATCACCAATATCCCGAGAGTTCTTTTCATAACGATGGGGTCTATTATGAGGTATATGATATGAGCCATCAAGAACTTAACATATCATTACAAGCTCAAAAGAATCAAAAAGTAGAACAAAATTTTAATCAATGTGTTAAAGAAATAAATATTCCTGAAAAATATCTTCCTGACTTTTCAAAAGATTATGAATATTATATAAAAAATAAAGATGGTGGTTATATCATTCTTATTGTACAAAATAGCCGATTATTTATTACTGCATTCGATTTATAAAGGACAGAGATAAAGAAGTATTTTCTTTAATATGTTATAAATAAGAAAATCATTTTTGATTGACCACATGACACAGGAATACGATAATGTCTTTAGAAAAATCATGAAATCAAGCACAATTAATTACGAGAATATAGTAAATTTTGAAATTCTAAAAATTTAATTTTATATCCTGTGTCTGATGGTCAATCAAGTTATACGATAAAATATCTAATGTAAAGAATTCTGGAATTTCTATTAAAAGATCACCTCAAGTTATTAGAAAAAGTATTCAGTATTACAACAAAAAACACCAACGAAAATCTTCTTTTTATACATCTTTTATAACTGCAATTATACTTAGCATTGCTGTCTTTACTCAGATGTACATGGCATACTACAATTCAACGATGAGCGATCTGTTGAATAATAGTTTCGGTGAAATAAGAGTATATTATGGATCAGATAAGTTAAAAGTATATCAGGAACTTACAACTCCAATCTCACTTACGAATATAAATAAGATGAGAAATATTAACGGCATTAAAAGCGTCTCACCTTTCTATGAATTTTATGGAACGATAAATAATATTTCTGTGGTTGTACAATCCTACAACAACAATCTTTTTTCAAAAACAAAAGATACATTGAATAAAGATAGTCAAACCATTATTTCAAACCATCTGTATGAAACAATAAAACATAAATCTACAATTGAATTAGAAACTGATTCAAAGCAGACCATAAAGATTGGTGCTGTATTAGAAAAACAGGTTATGAATCGTTATAGTAATAGTGGGGAAAACATTATTTATTTTCCATTAGAGTATTTTAAAGATAAAGACTATCCTGTATATATGGTACTTTTAAATATAGAAGAAGATGCCAATATAGATGAAGTCTATGATGCTTTAAAACGTGTTGATAATGACTTAACAATATATTCTCCTATAGGAATTGAACAGCTAAAGACATTTAATAAAAGTATTGTTGAAAAAATATCACAATTCTCTTTCATTATTTTGCTTATGGTATTTCTATTCATTATATATGATCGATCAAAAGAACTGTTTCACCAAAAGAAAGAACTTGCACTGCTTAAGGCAAATGGTTCTTCATCAATGCAGACTCTTAAAATACTATTTCTTAGATATATCAAAGAAATTATACTTATAGACATAATTGTAAGTTTATCAATATGTTTGTTCATCATGATTTTTAATTTTAAAAATCAACTTCTAATACTTAAAATGATTTTATTATTAATAAGCATCAACATTATGATTATATTTATACCTATATGCCTCTCTTTGATTCTTGTAAACAAAAGAGAGGTTATCTTATGACCACAAATAATGTCAAGAAATAAACAGTGATGAAATCAATACAATTTAAATTTAACAATTAAAAATATAACTTTACTTAACAAAAAAGTAAGTTTTTCATTGGCTATATTCAAAAGTAAATGCATAGCAATATTCTTGTCTAAATCTGTAAAAATCGTGCTTAAAATTTGAAAGATCTATGTTATAATCTGCTTTTTAATCAGATAATCAAAAAATATAAATCACCGAAAGACTACTGAACCATATTAAATATCCACTTTTTCGGTCCCTTTAATAGTGAACATCCAAAATACTGGACAATGGTAAAATATTGTAATATTAAACTCTACATTAAAATATCATAAAATAGAATTTCATTTTACAATTAACATTTTTTGATGTATGAAAATGACTTATATAATCTATTCATCAATCGAACTTTTTATATCACAATGCAAAAAATGTAAATAATCGTATTTCTCAACTTTCCTTGTTTTAAAATAAACGAAACGCTAGATTAGTTATCATTATAAAAAGAGTTCTTACTATCATTTAAGCAAGAACTCTTTTCATTATCCATTCATTTTTTTAGTATAAGCTTTTCTTCTTTCATTTTCTGTTAATAAACGTTTTCTTAAACGAATATTCTTTGGTGTGACTTCTACAAGTTCATCATCATTAATATAATCTAAACAAGCTTCAAGATTGAAAACTCTTGGTTTCTTTAATACAACTGTTGAATCTTTTGTTGATGAACGTGTATTCGTTAATTGTTTTCCTTTTGTGACATTGACAACCAAATCATTATCACGGCTATGTTCACCAACAATCATACCTTCATAAACATCTACACCTGGACCAACAAACATTACTCCACGATCTTCAACACCACCAAGAGCATAAGCTGTTGTTTGTCCTGTATCTATAGAAACAAGTACACCTAACTGTCTTTCTCCTACAGAATCTCCTTCCATTGGACGATAATCTAAGAATGAGTGATTAATAATTCCATAACCCTTTGTCATAGTGAGGAAGTTTGTCATAAAACCAATCAAACCACGAGATGGAATGATGTAATGTACTTTTGTCATCCCATTATCAGATTCCATATTTTCTAGTGTTCCTCGTCTAAATCCTAAAGATTCAATAATACTTCCTATACATTCATCAGGAGCTTCAATAAACACTTCTTCATATGGTTCACATTTAACACCATCAATTTCTTTAATAATAACTTTTGGTTTTGAAACCTGTAATTCAAATCCTTCACGACGCATATTTTCAATTAAGATAGATAAATGTAATTCTCCACGTCCTGAAACAATCCATTCTTCTGCATTAGGCACTCTTTCAATCTTTAAAGATACATCTTTATTTGTTTCTTTAAACAATCTTTCTTCAACCTTACTTGCTGTGACAAATTTTCCTTCTTTTCCAGCAAAAGGTGAAGTATTTGTACCAAATACCATTTGAATTGTTGGTTCATCAACACGTAACAATGGTAATGGTTCTTCATGTCCAATTGTACAAACTGTTTCTCCTACACCAATATCTGCAAGTCCTGCAATAGCAACAATATCTCCAGCACTAGCTTCTTCAATTTCAATACGATGTAATCCTAAAAAACCAAATAATTTTTGAACTCTAAATTGTGTTTTTGTACCATCAGCTCTTAAACAAACAACAGTTTCATTGACTTTAACCTTACCTCTTTGAATACGACCAATACCAATACGTCCTACATAATCATTGTAATCAAGTAATGCAGGTTGGAATTGCAATCCACCTTCTTCATCAACTAATGGTGCAGGAATTTCTTTAATAATCATATCAAATAAGCAATCCATATTTGGTACTTGTGTTGAAATATCTGGATCCAAACTTGATGTTCCCATCAAAGCCGATACAAAGACAGTTGGGAAATCTAACTGATTATCATCAGCACCTAATTCCATAAATAATTCCAATACTTCATCCATAACTTCATGAATACGTACAACAGGTCTATCTACCTTATTAATCACAACAATAGGTTTGACCTTTGCTTCAAGTGCTTTCTTTAATACAAATCGTGTTTGAGGCATTGTCCCTTCATATGCATCAACAACTAATAATACACCATCAACCATATTCATGATACGTTCTACTTCGCCACCAAAATCAGCATGTCCCGGTGTATCCATAATATTAATACGATAATCTTTATAATGAATAGCTGTATTTTTTGCTAAAATTGTAATTCCACGTTCTCTTTCAATCGCATTTGAATCCATTGCTCTTTCAGCAATTTGTTCATTATCTTTCAAAGTTCCAGATAATTTTAATAACTGATCTACTAAAGTTGTTTTCCCATGATCAACGTGTGCAATAATTGCTATATTTCTAATGTTATTCATGTATTTTCACTCCTTTTTTGCCTTTTTGATTATAACACAATTCATTGAAAAGACAATACAAAAAGCTTATCACTTTATGTAATTCATAACGAAAAATACAGGGTTTTTATCCCTGTATAAAAAAATCATATGTTAATTGAATAACTTGACGAATATGTTTCAAATTATCATAGTTATGCGTAGCTCCTTCAATAGGATAAAAAGTTGGATTCACAAATCCTTTTAAATACTTATTTGATATTTGAAATGGAACTGTTGTATCCTCTGTTCCATGAATAATCATTAAATCATTTTTATAAATATCCAAATCCTTATATAAATCTCTCGATGTTATATCTTCGACAAACTCATGAGAAATTTCAAAACCACCATGATCATAATAAGGAGCTTCTTCAACATGTCCTTTTAAATATTCAATCGCATCAGGTAGATTAAAAGCTGGTGCCCATAAACACATTTTAGAAATATCCTGTGGGAATCTTTTTGCTACTTCACTTGCAATGGCTCCACCCATAGAATGACCTAATAAATAAATATCTGTCACACAATCCATTTTCTTAACTTCTTCTAAAAGCTGAATAGCTGAATCCAGTTCATTTTGAAAAGTCATATCTTTAAATTCCAAATCTGATTCTCCACTTCCTAAAAAGTCCATACGCAAAGTTCCAATATTTTGCTTTTCTAACATTCTTGACAACTGAACATAAGAAAATTTTGTTCCTGTTTTTTGACCTGTAAACCCATGAAAAATAAGGCATACAGGAAACTGATTAGCATGTGGTTTATGAAAGAAACCTCTCATTGTTCCACGTTTTGTTTTCATTTCATAATACTCTTGCATATCATTTCTCCTTTATGGCTTTTAGAATCACTTCTGTTAAAACTTGATAACCATCTTCATTAATATGTAAACCATCAATAAAATAATTTGCATTTAATTGTCCATTTTCAAATAAAGAATCATAAACATTAATAAAATGAACATATTCATAAGGAATCATACGTTTATATTCTTTCATAATCATTTGTAAAATATCGTTACTTCTTAATCCTTGATGCATTGATTGATAACCATGAAGCTTTTCAATACACGGAATAGGACTTAACAAATGAATTTGGCATTCTGGTAAATTATAATGAATAATCTCCACCATCTCTTTAACATTCAAAGCAATATCTCTAGGACTTGCCATAATCGTATTTCCTAAATCATTTGTTCCTATTAATATAAAAACTTCACGTGGGCGATATTTAATAACACCTTCATCAACAAAATGCAGCAACATATCTGAAGTTATGCCACCAATACCACAATTATAAACAGGCCCTAAATCCTTAAAAACATGTTCTACATCATAATATTCAATAATAGAATCCCCATAGAAAACAATACTATTGTCTTGAATATATCTTTGTTGTTGAATAATTTGAATCATTCTTTTTAAAACTGATTCTCTCAACTGATAAACATTTGTATCATATTTCATACTTTCACGCATACAACCATCTCCTTATCACTATTATAACATAGCTTATATGAAAAGAATTTGAACAATGTATGTATTTATTGTTAAAGATTTTTTATATATGATATAATTATTATTGCATTTATCAATAGTGTGCTATGGAGGAAAACTGGTATTGATGTGATTTAATGGAGGAATATTAATGGAGTATTCTATTTAATTCTTGTAGTTACATACAAGTTTTTAAATAAAAACTAGTGAAAACTACATTTCATTAAATTTATATCTTTAACAGTTAGCTAAAATAGCTAAAAGGAAGAGTTCCCGCTCTTCCTTTTCTTTATATCTTTACCAGTCTTTTGACTACACTTATAGTATAGCACAAACAATAAAAATGTAAACTTATTTATTTTATACGAAAATAATTTGAACACATAACATATAAACAAGAGTTCCTCCAATAATAGATAATAACGTGTTACGTTTGATAAGATGTAAAAGAATGACAGTTCCTACACCAATCATTTCACAAATCCCATGATTTCCACTCAGTAAATCAACACTTCTTAAACAATACACTACGAGCATTGCCATAATAGCATAAGGTAAAACATCTCCAAGATATTCAATGATAGGATATGATTTATTTTTAAAGATGAAAAAAGGTAGAACTCTGGTTAAAAAGGTTATAACTGCAATAATACTAATCAGTATAATCCCATGCATTTTCCTTTCCTCCTTTTTCGTATACATAAATCAAACTTAAAATAATACCTATCATAGACGGGATAATAAAAGCATCACTACCAAAAATCAATAAACAAACAATACTGATTCCAAAGCCAATATAAGTATAAAGATGCTTTGTTGAATTTAAATATTGATCTACAACAATCACAACAAATAATGCCGTCATTGCAAAATCTAATCCCGTTGTATTGATTGTTAGTAATGAACCAACAATACTTCCTATTAAACTCCCTATCACCCAATAACATTGATCAAAGAAAGAAATAAAAAACATATAATATTGAGGTAAACATCCTTTTGGTGTTTTTGCACTCACTAACAAAGAATAAGTTTCATCCGTTAAAGAAAAAATCATATAAGGCTTTAACTTCCCCATATCCTCAAATTTTTTAATCATAGATAATCCATAAACCAAATGTCTAGCATTAATCAATAATGTCATTATAGCCACATTTATTAATGTTGCTCCTGATGTTAATAAATTAATAGCGACAAATTGCATACTTCCAGCATAAATAAAAACAGACATGGCTAAAGCATAAATAAATGAATATCCTTTACTCTCTAAAAGCATACCAAAAGCCATACCTAAGACAATATAACCCATCATAACTGGAATGGAAGCAATCAAGGCTTCTTTCATTGTTCTTTTCATTATTTCACCCCAAATCTATATGGCTCATATTTTAACATTATTCAGTTAATTTGTGAAATACAAAAATAGATTTTAATCATGAAAAATATAAAATTATATATTATTTTTGTTATTTATACAAAAAAAGAAACACATCTTACAATGCATTTCTTTTAAAAGCATTATTATTTTTTAATTAAAACAAGAGATTCATATGGTTTTAATTGAATTGTATTTTCTAATGTTTGACGCCCTACATTAGATAATAGAATATCATATTGTGAAGCCTCAACTTCAATAGTTGTTGTTTCATCACCATAGAAATGATTATAGACAATGATTTCTTGATCTTGATATTGACGTTTATATGCATAAAGTGTTGGATGCTCTAACAATACAGGTTCATATGTTCCCAAACTAATGACTTGATATTGCTTTCTTAATTGAATTAATTTTTGATAGTAATAGAATACTGAATCTTCATCTTGTAGATTTTTTTCTACATTAATATCTTTATAATTATAAATTGGTTCTATCCATGATTCAACATCACTAAATCCTGCATAAGGTTTATCATTCCATTGCATTGGTGTACGTGCATTATCTCTTGATTTTGCTAATAAGATTTGATAAATTTCATCTTCTGGTATACCTTTGTCTCTTAAAATCTGATAAGCATTCAAGCTCTCGACATCACGATATTGATGAATATCTGTAAAATAAGCATTTGTCATACCAATTTCTTCACCTTGATAAATATAAGGTGTTCCTCTTAGCATATGGATTGTTGTTGCCAGCATTTTCGCTGATTCTTTTGGATAATTTTTGTCATCTCCAAAACGTGATAAAACACGTGGTTGATCATGACAGCACCAGAATACAGCATTCCATCCATGACCTTCTTGTATACCTACTTGCCAATCGTTTAATAATTGTTTTAATTCTTTAAAATCAAAGGGCATTAATGTCCATTTTTCTTTATTTTTATAATCAACTTTCAAATGATGGAAATTAAAAGCCATTGAAAGTTCATGATGTTCAGGATTAGTATATCCAATACAATTTTCAATAGAAGTTGCTGACATTTCTCCAACAGTGATAATATCATCATATTGTCCAAAAGAATTTTGAGCAAGTTCTCGAAGATAAGTATGAACCAAAGGACGATCTGTATAAAATCTCTTTCCAACACCTTCAAAGTCATCTTCAAAAGACTCTTTATCAATCAAATTAATAACATCAAATCTAAATCCCTTAATCCCTTTTTCAATCCAGAAATTAATAATATTTGCCATTTCTTTTCTGACTTCTGGATTTTTCCAATTTAAATCAGCCTGTGTCTCATCAAAAAGATGAAGATAATATTCATCAAATTCTTCTACATATTTCCATGCATTTCCACCAAATTTTGATTCCCAGTTAGTTGGTGGATTATCATTCTTTCCTTTTTTAAAGAAATAATAATCTTTGTATTTTTGATCTCCTGATAAAGCTTTTTGAAACCATTCATGATAAGTTGATGTATGATTAAACACCATATCAAACATCAAATAGATATTTCTTTTCTTTGCTTCGCTAATTAATAATTCTAAATCTTCCATTGTTCCATAACGAGAATCAATAGAATAATAATCTTGAATGTCATAACCATTATCATTTTGTGGTGATACAAAGATAGGATTCATCCAAATATAATCAACACCTAATTTTTGCAAATAGTCAAGATGTTGAATAATTCCTTGTATATCTCCTAATCCATCATGATTCGTATCTTGAAAAGATTTAGGATAAATCTGATAAACAACTTTATCTTGAAAAGTCATCATTAGTTATCAGCTCCTTTCCATTGAAAAATATTTTCTTGTTTATATTGAACATCCTGCCCTTGACATTCAATATGTTGTCCACTTGTAAAAACGACAGGTGAAACAACAGATTTTCCTTGTGATAAAACATAATCAATATCAACTTTTGCTAAAACTTGTCCTTGAACAACATGATCACCTTGTTGAACATAAGATTCAAAACCTTCACCATTTAATTGAACAGTATCCATACCAATATGAATCAAAACTTCCAGACCATCTTCACGTCTTAAACCATAAGCATGTTTTGTTGGGAAAGTCATGACAACTTCACCACTAAATGGAGCAAGAACTTGCCCATCTTTTAATTCAACTGCAAAACCATCACCCATTAATCCTTGAGAGAAAACTTGATCTTCTACTTCCGTTAATGGCATCAAACGTCCTTGCATTGGTGAGATAAAATCTTTTTCTTCTTGTTTTGTTGGAACTGTTAATTTCTTTTTACCCACAATCATTGTTAAAGCAAAAGGAACGACAATGGCAACTGCCATAGCTAATAAGAAATAAACCCAAAATTCTGGTTTAATAGAAATAATTCCTGGTAAACCTCCAACACCTATACTAAATGCCTGTACGCCACAACCAACAGAAATGACTGCTGCAATTGCTGATCCAATCATTCCACAAACAAGTGGGAAACCATATTTCATATTGACACCAAATAACGCTGGTTCAGTAACTCCTAAATAACAAGATATACATGCTGGAACATTAATTTGTTGAGCACGTTCATCATGTCTTTGTAAGATAGACATTGCTAATACACTTGATCCTTGCGCAATATTAGATAAAGCAATCATTGGCCATAAAATAGTTCCACCAAACATATTTGTTAATGTTGTATCAATAGCATTTGTCATATGATGTAATCCTGTCATAACGATAGGTGCATAAACCAATCC
Source organism: Massiliimicrobium timonense (assembly GCF_002160865.1). GTDB lineage: Bacteria > Bacillota_I > Bacilli_A > Erysipelotrichales > Coprobacillaceae > Allocoprobacillus. The sequence continues at coordinate 73,758 of NZ_NFLJ01000006.1, read as the reverse complement.
AAACACAGCAGCAAATAATACACCAAAACTTGAAGTTAAACCACCATAAACAACATCAGCAATACCATTACCAATAGCCCATCCAATTGGTCCAACAACAGTATGTGCAATAATCACTGCGGGTACTAATGAACAAAATGGAACAACAATCATACTAATGACACTTGGTGTGACTTTTCTAAAGAATTTTTCAAGATATACCAAAACAAATCCAGCCATCATGGCAGCAATGACCTGCCCTTGATAACCAATCATCTGCACTTGAGCAAATCCAAAATCCCATACTGGAATTTGATTAGCCGGTGTACTGGCTACACTAAATCCATTTAATAACTGAGGCGATACAAGTGTTAATCCAAGCACAATTCCCAGCATTTCTGTTGTTCCCATTTTCTTTGTGATAGACCAGACAATACCTACTGGTAACAAATGGAAAACAGCTTCACCAATTAGCCATAAAAAGCTATATGTTCCTGCCCAGAATTGTGAAATATCTGCTAAACTTTGTGTTCCATTATTAAAGAAATTAATTTCTCCAATAATATTTCTAAATCCTAAAATCAAACCTCCACAAATCAATGCTGGAATCAATGGAGCAAAGATTTCTCCTAATGCTCCCATCATTTTCTGTAACCATGTTTGATTTGTTTTTGAAGCATTCTTCACAGCTTCCTTACTTACACCTTCAATACCACTCACTTTAACAAAATCGTTATAAAATTCTGAAACTTCATTACCAATAATGACTTGAAATTGTCCTGATTGTGTAAATGTTCCTTTTGCAGAAGGCAATGATTCAATTTTATCAATATCTGCCTTCTTAGAATCAACTAAAACAAAACGCATTCTTGTGACACAATGTGAAACAGCATTAATATTTTCTTTGCCACCCACATACTCTAATAAATCTTTAGCATCCTTTTCAAACTTTCCCATTTTTTTCTCCTTATCTTGTACGTACATGTTTTTGTTTTCGCTTACATTTTAACTTGTACGTACACCTTTGTCAATAAGAAAATATGATTTTTCACAAAAAAATAGACACATGACGTGTCTAATAATCCATATGCGATCTTCTGGCAAATTCAACAAATCTAAACTTATCCGGACGATGTTTTGATTCCGTATATTGAAACAATGTCGCATCTTCTAAATAAGTATAACTTTTCACACATACAAGCAAATCAAAACCATCCATATCTAATAATTCTTTTTCTTGATCACTTGCTTGAATGACTGTAATTTCTTTTTTTGCAAAAGAAACTTTTAATCCCAAATCATTTTCAATATATTCATAAATAGAATCTTGAACAATTTCTTTTGTTAAATGAGGTATGACTTGAGCATTAATATAGTCAATATCTAAGATAATTTTTTCCCCATCAATATCTCTAATTCTTTCGATATGATAAACATCACCTTTTTGCATATAAAGTTCTTTTTTCAAATAAGTTGTCACAGGTATCTTTTCAAAACAATGCACAATAGTCATTACATCTCCCGGTAAAGTATGTGAAAGTTCTTTAAAGCTTGTTAAACCGGCAACTGGAAAAGCAATCTTTTCATGATCCAAAACAAGTGAACCTTTCCCTTTAGATGTATGAATATATCCATTTTGTTGTAAAAGAGATAATGATTTACGTATAGTATCTCGTGATGAATGGTAAAGTGTCATCAGTTCATTTTCGCTTGGTAAGAAAGTATGTGATGGAATTTCTTTCCTTTCAATTTTTTGTTTCAAATCTTCATAAATTTGCAGATATTTACTTAACATTTTCCCATTCCTCTATGATTTCTTTTAATTCCTTTAAATCTTCAACAATATAATCACAATGATATTGTTGAAATTCCTCTAAATTTCCATAACCATATAAAACTCCAATACATGGTATATGATTTTGATGTGCTCCAACAATATCATGTTGACGATCTCCTACCATGATACAATCTTGATTATTTAAATGCTCTTGCTTTAAACAATGTGCAATAATATCTCCTTTATTTTTAAGTTTTCCATCTAAACTAGCTCCATAAATTTCTGTAAAATAAGGAGTCAAAGAGAAATGATCCAAAATTTTTCTAGCAAAGACTTCAGGCTTACTTGTACATACATATAAATGTTTATCAGATAAGGATTGTAAAAATTCTTCCATTCCATCATACACCTTATTTTCAAATAATCCTTTAGTTGAAAAATATTCACGATATTTTTCTACAGCTTCCCAGCTCTGTTTTTCATCCATATGATAATATTCTTGAAAAGACACATCTAAAGGAGGTCCAATAAAAGGCTTTAATGTTTCTAAATCATGCACCTCAATACCAAAAGATTTCAAACTATACGCAACAGAGTGTGTAATACCTAAAAAAGGATCAGTCAAAGTTCCATCTAAATCAAATAAAATATTTTTCATTTCATCATCACCATTATCTATTATACATGATTTCCAAAAAGAAAAAAGAATCAGAAACCTGATTCTTTCTAGAATACATATTTTAAAGGGAGTTTTTATGAATTCTATTATCTTTACACCCATAATATACTTTGTCAATATGAATTAGATATGAACATTTCATTTTTCTTTAATTTTCTTTATATAAATGTTGAGGTATTTCAATATCATCAAATGTGGCATAAGATATTTCATAACCTCGATGAATCCCCCTATAACAAGAATCTTTCCATAAGGGATTAACACTATAACCCCTGTTTTCTATTTCTTTAATAATATACATATGGAAAGTATAAAGATATAAATAAGGGTATGCAAAAACATAATGTTGCGTTTTTTGCCATCCATCTCCTCTTAAATAACAAATATAATCATGTTGTTGGAATAAATCTTGATTTGATAGTTGAGATATATTTTCCTGATGACATAAATCCATATGAACCCCTCCTCATATATGATTATGCATCAAACAAAAAAATATACAAAAAAGTGAAAGAGATGCTTTGGGGTTGCATCTCTTTCTTAGGGATATATGATAGATTTGAGGGGAATCAATACTATCGTATTTGTCTTTCGACACTATTAATATATATGAGAAATATGTCTTGAGTATGAACTTTTAAAATTTATGTGGTTTATTTAAAATTTCATGACAATGACGACAACGTGGTTCATAATGATCAACTGCCCCTACTAGAACAATTGGATCTTCAAATGATGCAGGATGTCCATCAACAAGTCTTTGCGTACGTGTTGCTGGAGCACCACATTTTGCACAAACAGCTGTTAATTTTGTTACAAATTCAGCACGTGTCAACAATTCAGGTAAAACACCAAAAGGTTCACCTCTAAAGTCTTTATCCAATCCAGCCACCATCACACGTAATCCTTTATCTGCCAGATATTCACATACATCAACAATATCTCTATCAAAAAACTGGACTTCATCAACGGCAATCACTTCTGTATCGGGTTTGACATATTTTAAAATTTCCTTTGAATCTTTCACCACAATACAAGGAACTTTCGTCCCAGCATGAGAAACAATTTCTTTTTCCGAATAACGATTATCAATAGCCGGTTTAAAAACAATGATATTTTTTTTAGCATAAGAAAGAACATTAATACGACGAATCAGTTCTTCTGTTTTTCCAGCAAACATACATCCACAGATGACTTCCAGCCAACCTTCACGATATTGATTATACATAATTTCAACCTCCACGAATAATTATTATACTATAAATATCTACAAATTTATACATCATTTATAAAATTATAGAAGTACATATTTCATTCATAATTCATCTTTATAATAAAGCACAGGTGATAAAAATGAATTGGTTAAGAAATTTTATGTATGGTAGATATGGTGTCGATCAATTGGGTAACTTTTTGTTTATCAGTTATATTATTTTGTTTGTTATTTCCTTATTTGTTCCTTATGTTGGATTTTTATGCTATGCTTTGATTATTTATAGTCTTTTTAGAATGTTCTCTAAACAAATCTATAAACGACAGGCAGAAAATGAATGGTTCTTATCAAAAACAACTGGGATTAGAAAATTCTTTAATCGTCAAAAAAACAAATGGAAATATCGTAAAACACATAAATATTTAAAATGCCCCCATTGCCATCAGTATTTAAGAGTTCCTAAAGGTAAAGGAAATATTACTATTACCTGTCCTACATGCCATCAACAATTTGATAAACGCACATAAAAAATGATATTCATCTTTTGATGTCTATCATTTTTTTATTGATTTTATTTTGTACGTTCAATTGTATATAAATAATGAAGTGTCTCTCCGTTATAATATCCTGTCATAAACTCATCTACCTTTTTCATACCAAGACTCTCTGCCACCTTGATAGATGAAATATTATCAGCTTTAATGATGGCATATAACTGATCTGCCTGTAAATTTTCAAAAGCATATTTTTGACAGCTTAATGCAATTTCTTTGGCATATCCATGATGCCAGAACTCCTCTTTTAACAGATAACCCACTTCCAATATCTGGGTATTCTGATAAAGCTGCATTGTCAGCCCTGCCTGACCAATCATTTCATTTGTCTCTTTTAAAATCATGGCCCATAATCCAAAACCATATTCCTTATATCTTTTTCTTTGACGATCTAGCCATGTCTGAACATCTTCTTTTGAAAAATCATGTTCATAAGCATACATCACATGTGGATTCTGTAATATTTGAGCTAAATCATCAAAATCACTTTGTTCTCATTCTCTTAAAAACAAACGTTCTGTTTCTAAAATCATGATATTCCCCCTTATCTTTTATCTATAATATGCTTTGAAAAAAGAAACCTAAACAAAGCACAATCACTCCCACAATTACAAATAATGTCCCTACAAGACAACGTATCCATTGTCCACTCTTCTTGATATATGAAAGATGAGGTTTTTTCTGATTATAGATGACATCACATGTTTTTCCAACAATAAACACACCATTTGATGTCCATTGCGTTTTTTGTGTATAGTGATGTCCATCCACATCATACTCAAATATAGCTATGGCATTTTGTCCATTATCCTCTATTTTTGTTATTGTTCCTATGACACGACCATGATACCTTAATAATCTCACATATTCAGGTACACAACATAAAAGCCCTACAACGAAAAATAAAATTCCTATAATCCAAAAGACAATCATAATATAACTTTCCTTGTGTTTTTATATAATTTCAAAATCTTCATTACGATAATGTATCCAGTCTACTTCATTGATATGCGCTTGTACCTTTTTAATTTTATCAAAATGATTTTGATGACATATCAAATAGAAAGTCAGTGTAGCTTCTGGATTCGTAATAGGAATATAAACTCTATCTTCATAGAGATGAAATCTTGGTATTGTCAAACTTGTTCTAAAAGTCAACAAAGAAGATTGTCTTTGAAGAATCCCATACAATTCCAAATCATCCTGTACAATAAAATGTGAATCAGGCATATTGTCTACACACACTTCATGCCAATAACCTGTATTATTATATTCCAAAAAATTTTCACCGTTTAATTCTTCAAAAGTTATGGTTTTTTTATTTGCTAAGGGGTGATGGGATGTTGTTGAAATGTTTAAAACTTCCTGGCATATTTGAAAACAAACAACATCTTCTTTATTTATTGGATAGTCTAAAATAATAGCTGAATAATCATGTTCATTGAAGCCTTGAATCAATTCTTCAGCGTCAGCCTTTGTTTCATATCCAAAAGACATATCAGGGTATTGACGTTTCATCGTATATCTCAAAGCCCATAATGGTGCCGGGGCACAAGAACCAATGAACATATTCATATTGCGATTATATTGATTCTTGACTTTCTCCTGTAGCTTATCAACATGATTGAGTATATCTTTTCCTTCTTCCACAACTGTTTTTCCATATTCGTTTAATATGAGTCGATTGTTGATACGATCAAATAATTCCATACCAAGTTCTTTTTCTAATGTTTTTAAAGAACGTGTTAAACCCGATTGTGATATATACAACTCTTGAGCCGCTTTGAGCATTGTGCCACATTCTGCTATTTTGATAACGTACTGTAATTGTCTTAATTCCATATAACATCTTCTCCTTATGCCTTGTAATCATATTATACTATGATTTATAATCATATATCTATGATTTCTAACAATTATTTTTTTATTAATCTCTTTGATAAAATGATGTTGTCAAAAGGGGGAAAATCAAATGGAAAATGTAGAAAACAAAGTCATTATCATTACAGGAGCCACTTCTGGTATTGGTGAAGCCACAGCTAGAGTTTTAGCAAAGCATGGCGCTAAAGTTGTATTAAGTGGCAGAAGAGAAGAACGTTTAGAAAAATTAGCTAATGAATTAGGTGATAGTGCTATTTATTTAAAATCGGATGTAACAAATATAGTAGATATGAAAGCTATTGTAAAATTAGCTAAAGAAAAATTTGGAAAGGTCGATGTCTTATTTGCAAATGCAGGTATTATGCCAGCTGGAAATATGTCTGAATTAGATCTCAAAGGATGGATGGATATGGTTGATATCAACATCAAAGGTGTCCTCAATTCCATGTACGCTATTATTCCAGAATTCTATCAGCAAAATTCTGGACATATCATTATTACCTCATCAAGAGCAGGAACGACATTGGTTCCAGGAAATGCAGTCTATTGTGGAACAAAGCATTTTGTCAAAGTGATGTTACAATCTTTTAACAGTGAAACAAATCAGGAAGGTAAAAATATTCGTACAACAACAATTTATCCTGGAGCTATCAAGACAGAATTATTAAATCATGTCGTTGAAAATGATCATAAGAAGATGGTCGAAGGATTTTATGAACAATTTGGACTTCAACCAGAAACAATTGCGAATGCTGTCCTATATGCGATTTCTCAACCAGATGGTGTTGATGTTTCTGATTTAGTTATCCGTCCTACATTTGAAGGATAAATGATATATTGAAAACACACCCGCAGGTGTGTTTTTATTTTGTCTTTCATATCATGATTTTTTACTTATGATCCAATTCTCGTATTTTGACTTTCTTTGTGCATAATAGCCACAGGGCATATCTTTTAAAGCTGCAATGGAAGGATCTAAATGGAATACATATTCAAGAGAAACTAACCTTGCCTCATTACTACTATGTTGTTGATCACATAAAAATTGCCACATTCCATCATCTTCATCATGAAAAACATATAAAATGGAAGCATTTTGATCAAGAATATGACAACAGATCAGCGTTGCTGTATTGGGTGCATCTTCAAAAGGAAATAACATTATGAATTCCCTTCTTTCATCTTTTCCCAAGATTCTTTTGTCATATAATTTGTATGACCAATTCTTACTTCATTCAACAAAGGCACAGGCACTTCATCACAACTATGATGATAAATAAATCCTAGCTTTTCTTGTACTCTTAAAGATTTCGTATTTCCATCATAATACCCACACCAGATAGTCTTCATATCTAAATCTTCAAAGGCATGTCGAATCAATTCTCTACCAGCTTCAGGCATATAGCCTCTTCCCCAATAGGGTTTGGCCAGCCAGTATCCAAGCTCACATTCATCATCACGTTCAGTCATATCTGTATGCCCATTGAGTTTTAGTTCTATAGCCCCAATAGCTTCATGAATATTCCTTTTGCAAATCGCATAACATTCATCACCATTAAAAACATGACGTATCACATCTAAACTTTGTTCCACACTTTGATGGGGTGGCCATCCTGCAATCGGTCCAACATCAGGATCACTGGCATATCGAAAAAGACTTTGCGCATCACTTTCTTCCCACGGTCTAAGAATTAACCTTTTGGTTGTGAAAATCATAAGCGTTCCTCCTTTATAAAATCATTTTTAAATAAAAGGAGTCAAAACTCCTTCATTTTGTCAAATATTTATGTTCTTAAATCTTTAACACCTTCTAATGGATTAATTTGCTGATCTGATCTTGCTGGATTGGCAAACTTACTAAATTGTTTTAAGAAAACAAGACGTATATCAGCCAAAGCCCCATTACGATGTTTTGCAATAATAATATCTGTTGCTCCTTGTGTTTCTGCTTCTTTCTTTGGATCTTGATAATCTTCACGATGAATAAAAGAAACAATATCAGCATCCTGTTCAATAGCTCCAGATTCTCTTAAGTCTGATAAAACCGGTCTTTTATTATCACGTTTTTCAACTGAACGTGATAACTGACTTAAAGCCAATACTGGAACTTCCAGCTCTCTGGCAATCATTTTTAACTGTCTTGAAATATCAGAAACTTCCTGTTGTCTAGATTCACGACTATTCGCTGGTCCAGAAATCAACTGCAAATAGTCAATGACAATCATCTTTAAGCCCTGTTCTCTTTTTAAACGACGACATTTGGCAGCAATTTCTCCAACACGAATACCGGGTGTATCATCAATATATAGGTTACATTTCGATACCTTATCTGCCGCTGCATAATATCTTTCACTACTTTCTTTTAAAATAGAACCTGAACGCAAAGATTCAGCCTTTAAGCTTCCGGCAGAACAAATAATACGCTGAATTAACTGTTCAGCAGGCATTTCCAATGAAAAGATAGCCACTGCTTCATCTGATTTATAAGATACATTATAAGCCACATTTAAAGCAAAAGCTGTTTTTCCAACGGATGGACGGGCAGCCAAGATAATTAAGTCACCTTTTTGAAAACCCGATGTCAATTTATCCAAATCATAATATCCAGTTTTAACACCAGATATTTTTCCATCTGCTTTTTGTAACATCACCAAACGATCAGTCACTTTTTGAATCACAGATTTTACATTTTGAAATTCTCCAGCATTACGATCTCTTGTGACATTTAAAAAATCTTTTTCAACTTCTCCAATAAAATCATTAATATTGCCTACATCATCATAGGCTCTTTCAATGATTTGTGTTGACTCTTTAATCAGTCTTCTCAATAAAGATTTTTCATTTAGTGTTCTCAAATAATGTTCACTATGAGCCGTAGTTGGAACTGATTCACTTAATTCCAGTAAGTATTCCACTCCACCTGTTTTATCCAATAATTTTTTATCTATCAGATAAGACGTGACTGTCGTTACATCAACCGGCTTATTTTCATTATAAATGTTTTGCATAGCCTCAAAAATAATACGATGACTATCCAAATAAAAATCATCCTTTGAAGCTAGAGATAAAATATTTTGACATATATCACTTGATATTAACATAGAACCTAATAACGATCTTTCAGCCACAAGATCATGGGGATATTCTCTAGCCATTATATGATTCCTCCTTATTTTTCAGATAAATGTACCTTAATAGTTGCAATAACACCTTTATATAATTCAATCTTTAAATTTGTATAACCTAATGCCTGAATTGGTCTAGCATTAATAAATTTTCTCTTATCCACCTTAATATCATATTTTTTAGATAATTCTTCAACCACATTTTTTGTTGAAATACTTCCAAAAGTTTTTCCATCTTTACCAGAAGATAATTGAAATTCCAAAGTCAAACTTTCAATCTTTTCTTTTAATGCTTCAGCATTTTTCTTATTTTCTAATTCCTGTAATCTTTCTTTTTCTTTTGTTTGAGCAACCATTTCTTTTCCATGTTCAGTTGCTAAAATGGCTAAATGATTTTTAATCAAATAATTTTGACCGTATCCATCTGCCACCTTCACAATATCATTTTTCTTTCCTAATTTTTTAACATCCTGTAATAAAATCACTTTCATTATGCTTCACCTCTATCATCTAAATATTCCTGTATTTTTTCTTCCAATAACAATCGCACTTGTTCAATGGACTGATCTTCAAATTGAGCCGCAGCCATACTAAAATGACCTCCACCATCCATTGCTTCCATAATCACTTGTACATTAATATCTTTTGTACTTCTAGCACTAATGGCCACCGTTGTTTTTGATACCTTTCCAATCGAAAAACTTGCTTTAATCCCACTAATCTCCAATAGTGCATTACTTGATTTTGCCAGTAAACTACGTGTGTATTCCTCACTTTCCTGTCCACAGGCAATTAAGATTTGAGGATTAAATTGATAAGCAGTTTGCGTAATAGATAAACGTTGCAAGGTTTCTTGATAAGAATCTTTAATAAACTCATAAGCCATTGGAACATTCGCCTGTAGCTCTTTTAAATGAGCCGCTGATTGGAATGTTCTAACACCGACACGCTGTTTAAAATTGTTGGTATCAACAAGCATACCTGCATACATTATTGTAGCATCTAGCTCATTGATTTTCAAATCCACATTCTGATAATCACAAAGCTCAATCACTAATTCTACGGTACTAGAAGAAGCCGGTTCCAGATATGTTAATACGGGGGCCTCAATAAATTCTTCTCCTCGACGATGATGATCAATAATGACCTTATTTTTTACACGATCAAGCAAAGGTTTAGAAAGAGCTAAACTTGATTTATGATTATCTACCACAATCAATAAAGTATTTTTATTAATATTTTCCATTGCTTCATTAGCTGATATTAATAATCCTTTATAACGTTGATCAGCCTTTACCATCACAGCAACTTCTTTTGTTTTCTTTTCAATCGAATCAAAATCAATAATCACATTTGTCTTTTTTCCATATGCCATCGCAATTTTAGCTACACCAATCGAAGCCCCAAAAGAATCTAAATCAGAATTTTTATGTCCCATCACAAGAACTTGTCCAGCATTTTTAATCAGTCCAGCTAAAGATTGAGCAATAACTCTGGCACGAACCTTACTGCTCTTTTCAAATGTATCACTGTTACCACCAAAAAATCTCACTTTCTTATCTTCACCCGATTTAATCGCAACTTGATCACCACCACGTGAATAAGTTAAGTTTAAAGCAGCAGAAGCCATTTCATCCAGTTCTCTTAAAACACGGGAATCCTTCCCAATTCCAATACTCAAAGTCATGACTTCATCTAATTCCTTAGACATTTCTTTAAAAGTATCTAAAATTGCAAACTTATTTTCAACTTGTTTACGATAAATACGTTCATTAAAGAAAGCCAGATATCCACCAGATTTAAAACGTCTAATAATAATCCCATTAGAATAAGCCCAATCGACAATCACTTGACGAGAACGTGATTGTATTAAAGCCATCTTTGGTTCATCTGCATTTTCTAATGTTTCTTCATAATTATCTATGGTAATGTAGGCCATACAGACTTGTTGATCTAAATAATCCTGTTGCAACGATAACAGTTGTGTGACATCTTTTAAATAAATCAATTTTGTTTCTTGGCTATTATAGGCTTCAAATTTCTTCCCCTTAATATCAATGACTTTAACATCTTCATCATCAAAAAGACTAGCTAAATGAGGTTGCCATTCTAATAACTTTACCCCCACAACATTAATATTCATAGCTTTTAATAAATCACTCGTCCATACAATATTTCTATTTTCATCATATTGAATTAAAGCAATCCCACCAAAAAGAAAAGCATTTTTAGCATCCTTATTTAAAACTTCTTCTACACTTAAATGATTATTTTCTAATATATAAGATATATAAACAATAATAGTAAAAATAATTATATTTTTAATTAAAGCATACACACTAAACGTCAACAAGATTGAAGTATTCAACAAAAGATATAATCCAAATAATAAAGCACATTCTCCAACCAGTATGGCCATAATGAGATTTCTAATCTGTATCATTTTTCTTGTCATTATACCCCTCCTTGTCTATTATGTTTATTATACAATAGTTTTTCTCTTAAATCACTAAATATATCTATGATTCCTATGACAATATAAACCGGTAAAACAAATGGTATTAAAAAACCAAGCATAACTAAAATAATACCACGTGGTTTTTGATATAAAATCAATAACCAAGATAAAAAAGCAATGCCTTCCACTGCAAACACCAATGAACTCATTAATTGAATATATGTGAAATATAAAGAATGGAAATGAAAAATATTTTGCAAACAATAACTGAATATCCACAAAAATAAGACAAGCCACCCTATTATTCTATTGATATGCATATATGCAATATGAAATGAAGATGGAAAAGAAATATCCAATCGTGATAAAACCATTTGACAAAAAAGAAGAATAACATACATTTCTAATATTGACATGATTAATAGTAGTAAAGGTGCTAAAGAAAGAAAAGAAGTCAAGGAAATACTTTGTGATAAAGAGGGGATTATATCTTGCATCATAATATACATTTCTTTCATTTCCGCTATTAAATCCATTCCTAATAAACCGGCAAAAACTTCATAAAGCAAAACATTGTTTAAAAAAGTTAAAAATAAAGTACCTAACAACAAAGCGCCTCGAGAAGCGTGACGCTTTAAAGCTTGTCCTAAAAACAAACCAATCAGACAAGATGAAAAGGCTGAAATTGCAAAAAAAGGTAAACCAGTTATGATAATAATAAGCATAGATACAAAAGCGACTATCAAACTATCCTGTAAGGAATAATGATAGCTATACCATACAAGAGGTATAACCATAACATAACAAATAAATATATCTAATAAACTTCCTGTATACGTATTAAAAATCGATAAAGCACCAAAGATCGCTGATAGCATAGCACCTTGCACCATCTTTTTTATTTTAATATTTCCCATATGGATGATCCTTTCTTTTCAAGTATCGCTATTATAGCATAAAAGGAATCATTTATGCAAAAAGGAATAACTTTATGCTATTCCTTCATGGATTAAAGCTTTCATAATCCCATCACAATCAATAGAATCGGTAATATATGTCGCTTTTTGTTTTAATTCTTCTACTGCATTCCCCATTGCAATGGCATGACCTACTTCTCTAAACATTGCCTGATCATTATAACCATCACCAAAAGCATAGGCATCTGCTTTATCAATATGAAAATGATTTAAAAGATATGCAATTCCGTCACCTTTATCAAAACCAATAGTAGAACAATCACATGAACCATGTCCACCATGATCATTAATTACAAGTTCTTTTTGAAAAGCCTCAATCAGTTCATCCCTTTTTGAAAGACTATCATAAAACAAATCAAACGTATAGAAAGATAAATCCTTTGGCAACAATTGAATATGTTGTTTTCCATATTCTTTTTGTATTTCTTGTATCTGCTTTTCATCTAATAAATAAGGCACTGCAACATTATCAGACACAAACATAGCTCCAGCTTCTAATTTTTTTATTTTCTCCTGATAATCATATAATTCTTCCTTTGAAAATGCCTCACCATGTAATTTTTGATGATGATATAAAATATATCTGCCATTACATGTAATCAACCCATCCACAAGATTGGCAAACAGATTTTGTGCATAGAAAGGCGATCTTCCTGTACAAATAAATGTATAATAGCCACGTTCTTTCAATAATTGTAATGCTTTTAAATTACTTTCAGGGATAACCCCATGAATAGCTAATGTCCCATCAATATCAAAGAAAAATATCTTTTGCATAATCATTCCTTCTTTCTGCGTTGAACTTGATTAAAAATCATTCTCATTATCCTTACCATTTATTTTATTATAAAGAAAAGACTCTGATGATTTCAAGAGTCTTAATCAATACTTTTTCCTAATTCATATGCCTGTTTCATAAAAGCAGAATGTGATGTCATAGACGGTGTTCCACAGCCAGTAGCGAGAATCATACCTAAATCTTCAAAATGCATGTAATCAACCAATGCCTGATAATGTGCTTCCACAGCATCCATTGTTCTCTTTGAACTATTCCATGCGGCACAAATAAAAACTGTCTTTTTATGCATTGAGGATAATTTCATTGTAAAACTATAAATACGATCAATAGCGGCTTTTAACTGTGCAGAAATACCAAAATAATATAATGGCGATACAAAAACAATCACATCATGACTTAACATCAATTCCTTTAATTCATTCATATCATCTTTTTGTACACAAGGTCCATCCATGCCACAATGTTCACATCCTAAACAAGGCGCTATATGATGATGTGCAACATCAAATTCTGTAACCTCATGATGATTTTCTTGAACTCCTTTTATAAATTGACTTGTTAGAAGATTGGAAGAACCTTTGATATGAGGACTTCCTTTTATGATCAATATTTTCATATTCATTTCACCCCTCATCATTATCATAGCCCTGTATCCAACCTATGTCTAATACTTATATTTTATCTCTAGCAATACCTTTTAGGTATAATAAAAACCAATTTCTGAGCAATCTTCTATTAATTAAAAATATTTTTCAATATTTCAGCAAATTCTTCAATATAATAATTTGTATTCCTTTTATTCCAGCATACAAAATAATTCCTTTGAACTGGTTTTCCATTTTTATAAAGTGGAATCCTTTTGATACCTTTTACAGGTATATCCATATGCCCTATCACATCAATTGGTAAATATCCTCGATTCCCTACCACCATCAAACGTGCCTGTTCCAAAGAATCTACATATAAAAATTGATGTGATAAACCTAAATCCTTTTCATAAAAATTCTTTTCTGATTGTTCATAACCTTTAGATACAACCAATATACATGACATAGATTTTAAATCTTCTGTTGTTAGTATTGGTTTTTTAGCCATAGGATGAACAGAAGCTATTTCCACATATGATTCACTATATTTTAGTTCATCATTATAGTAATCTTGATTATAGGTTCTTCTTTGTTCACTGATTTTTAAATCTATTTTTCCTTGTAATAAAAGTTCATACAATTCTTCATGTGTCCCACTCACAATAGAAATCTTAACTTCTGAATATAAATCATAAAACTGAGTAATCGCTTGTTGAAGTTCATGCAAACTAAAGTTTTTAGGATATCCAATTCTTAAAGCTAATTCATGATCTTCTCCTAATCTTTTTGTTTCTTCAGTTATGTGTTCTACTTCTTTTAAAATAGCTTTCGCATGACGATAAAAATATTTTCCTGCTTCCGTTAATTCAATATGCCTTTTTTGCCTTATCAACAATTGTACTTGTAAATCAGCTTCTAATGCTCGAATTTGTTGAGAAATTGCAGATTGAGAAATATAGCACTGTATAGCAGCTTCTGTAAAACTTCCACATTCTGCAATTGTAATAAAATACTTCATTTGTTTCAGTAGCATCATTTCTCACCTCTAATTTCATTTTATCAAAAAAGACTTTATCAAACAACTGACCAATATTTCATCTTTTATCCAATATTTTCTAAGTTCATTTTTCACATTTGAGAATAAATGAAAACTCACAAAAGGCTCACTTTTTAACGAGCCTTCATTTCTTCTATATGACATGTATGTTTCTTTGTTTTCTTGTCATAACTGATTCCAACAATCAGTAAGTTATCTTTATACTTCTCTAATCCTTTTGGATATTTCTTTTCTTTGATCTGATCTATCGCTGTCTTGACTTCTTGATTCCATTTCAGCTCTATAATCATAGCTGGTTTATCTCGATATGGAATCAAAACAACATCTGCAAAACCTTTTCCAGTAGGCATTTCTCTTATCATTGTGTAATGATTTCTGGCATAGATATATGCTAAAGCGAGTGTATATGACAATGCATTTTCATTGTTGTAAGTCAGTATTGCTGTGTTGAGATGGGCTTCTTCGATATATCTGGCAACGGCTTCTTCATCTTTTCTCCATGTTGCCTCTAATAATTCACGACTATTTAATAATGCCTTTGTCGTTTCTTCCCAGTTTGAATCTTCTATGGAATCAATAAAGCTTGTTGATACTTCTTTGTTAGGAATATAGCAGGTATGATCTGAATTATTATATCCCAGATATCCAAGATGTATTAGAAGTGTTAAGACATCATCCTTTGACTTGAACGTTGTCATATCATTTTGGAACTTGCTTGTATTAACATCTACACTCTCTCCTGACAATAATTGAACGATATTATCTTTCAAGTCATCAAAGTTCATATCTATATAAACTTGTAGGGCTTCATAAGTTTCTGTTGATGTCCAATAGTTTTCATACTTTCTGTCCATAAGAGCATAAACAACAGAGCGATGATTGTAGACAGAAATATCATTGGACATGCGATAGCCATCATACCATTGTTTCATCTCATTATAATCCATATTATATTTTAAGCATAAATCATAAACTTCCTGTTCAGTAAATCCCATAAAAGATTCTAAAGGTGTTGCATTCAACATGGATATTTCTTCAAACATATTCAAACCACTATGTGTTCCGTATTTCTTAATAGGCAATATCCCTGTCATATAAGCAAGTTCTACATATGGATGATCTTTCAATAGATTTCTTAAGAAATCAAGATATTGTTTCTGTGCTTCTTTATCTTGAACATATTCTCTAAATATACAATCCCATTCATCTATAATAAAAATAAATTGATCTTTTGTGGATACGTAGATATCTTCTAGAGATAATGAAAGATTTGCTTCATCAAAGAAAGTGATTGAATATTCCTGTTTGAGCTCATTTAAAATTCTTATTGTTAGTAATTGGATCATTTTATCAATATTGTGTGTATTGCTTAAAAAGCTTTGCATATTAATATGAATGACATGATGCTGGTTAAGATGTTCTAAATAATAATCAGTTTGACTGATTTTGAGTGAATCAAAAATATGATGAGAATCACAACCTTTAGAGTAATAGGCAACTAACATATTAGCATCTGTACTCTTTCCAAAACATCTAGGTCTTGATATGCATAATTTATTATCACCAGTGCCTATTAATCAATTCGTATAGAGTTAATTAGTAATGACTTATCTACATATATAGGATTGTTAAGTGCCTGTTGAAAGCTATTATTTCTTGGATTGAGATATAATCTCATGCTTTCACCCGCTTTCTTATCTTGTTTTATTATACATTTGTAGGGTAAAATACTATGACTATATATGTTGCTAATTGTTTATGATAATTATGCTTTGTCTGTGAATTTTATTTTTTTAGAAAAATAATAGAGAATATGAAATCATACTCTCTATTTATTATATTTTTATAAAATGAATTGATGTTATAACTCTCTATGATTTAATGTCCACCAAAAACTTCAAATTCCATATGTTCTAATTGATAATCAATTATTTCGATATCTTCATAAGAAAGATGAATGTTTCCAGCCGCAAAATTTGATGCTAGTCTGTCTATTTTTCTAGAACCCGGAATAGGAATAAGATTATCGAATTTAGACAACATCCACGCTAAAGATATTTGAGCATTTGTAGCGTTATATTTTTTAGCAAGCTCACTTACTATTTTTAACAATTGATTTGTTTTTATCATACCTGTTTCACTATATTGTGGCATATTTCTTCTAAAATCCTGCTTATCATCTTTAAAATCTGCTTGAGAATGATAAGCTCCTGTTAATGCACCATTAGCTAATGGCGAAAAAGCAATATATGTGATTCCTAATTCTTGACAAACATTTATTAAATGTTCATGCCACCTAGCCATCATTGAATATCTATTTTGAATAACAGTCACTGGACAGTTAGCATGTGCCCTTCTTAAATAGTCTTCATTCACTTCACTAATTCCCCAAGCTTTGATTTTTCCTTCTTGAATGAGTTCTTTCATCACACCTGCAACAATTTCTGGTTCTACTTGAGGATCAATTCTATGTTGATAATAAATATCAATATAATTTGTTTGCAATCTTTTTAATGATCCTTCGATAGATTCTCTAATCTTTTGTGGTGAACTGTCTAATTCTAAGTGATTACCTTTGTGTGTTACACCAAATTTTGTACACAGAACAATCTCATCTCTAAAGTTTTTCACAGCTTCGCCAACAATTTCTTCATTATGACTAATACTTCCATCAGGATAAATACCCGTATAACATTCAGCTGTATCATATAAATCATAACCTATATGATGTGCTTCCTGTAAAATATGAATGGCTTCTTCTCTAGCAACAGGTGTTCCACTGGCATGGGATAGTCCCATACATCCAAGCCCAACCATATTGACATACATATCTGTTTGTCCTAATCTTCTTTTTTCCATTGTTTAAACCTCCTCTTATATATCAGCACTTTTATTCATATATTGAAATTAATTTATCATTTTGATAGTCTTTTCAAAAAGTTCTCTAGCACAAATAAATATCATCACATTCCTATCATCTTTTTTATCATTTTCATTTTTAAACTTATAGAATGTTTTATCTTTCTTCCATCATTCATTTTAATGATTCTTATTCTTTTTGTACAATATCAATATAGAAATCTGCTATAACGAAAAAGAATAGTCAAATCATCTATATCATAAAATAAATATCTTTTACTTTGATTGTAATGAACCATAAAAATAACTTGCTGTTGCTCCACCATCAATCAAAAAATCTGAACCTGTTATAAAAGCACCTTGTGGGCTCATAAGAAGTTCCGCCACATTGGCAACTTCATCTGCTGTACCCGGTCGTTTCGCTGGAGATGAAGCAAACATATTTTTATAAAAATCACCTCTTGGTCCATTGAATTCATCAATAGCTAACGGTGTCACAATAATGCCCGGTGAAATAGAATTAATTCTGGCTCTTTTTTGACCCCAAATGACGGATTCAGCCATTACTCTTTTTTCATTACACCTTTTTGCAAGTTGGTATGCATGTAAAGTATCTTTTATTTGATGTGGTTGCAAAAAATCCAATTGCAATAATTCTTCTGTTGGAGTCATCGCCAACAATCGATCTTTATATTCACCTAATTGCTCCATACGATGTCCGGACTGCGAAGAAATTGTTACTCCGACACCTCCGGGCTCAATCACTTTCCCAACTTCTTCTAATAAAACAGCTGTTCCATATAAATCAACTTTTAAAATCATTTCAATAGATGCCTGACTTGGTGAAACACCTGCCCCATTGATTAGCATCGTTATAGGTCCATATTTTTTAGCTTCATCTATCATACTTAATATAGATTTTCTAGAAGCTAAATCCATTTCAAAAGGAATAACATCAAATCCTGCCTTATTCATAACTTCTGCAATTGCTTTTGCATTGTTGATATTTTTATCTCCCATAATAATCTTTTGACCATAGCCCATTCTTCTAGCGATAGCCATACTGATTTGTCCTGCCCCTGTAACAATCATCACATCTTTCATTATTTTTACCTCCTATAAACACATTTTATAAATATTGAAACAATCTTCTTGTGTTAATGGTCGATATGCTCGAGATATTATTTCTTGACCACCACAAGCTTTGACTGCAATTTCTTTAAATTTTGTATCATCTATCTTCAATTGTGATAAAAACATAGGCAATCCTAGTTCATCTTGAATAAAAGATTGTAGAGCCTTAATCGTTTGATAAGCATCAATCTTTTTATTATCACTTGCTTCAATACCCATCACATTAACACCAAATCTTGCAAAATCATCAATGACTGTTTCATCTCTATCCAATAAATATTTCATCCATTGTGGCATAATAATTGCTAGAGCTAAACCATGAGTCATATCATAAGTTGCTGAAAACTGTTCTAAAGTATGTAAAGAGGGTTGCGTTTGAAATCCAGAAGTACAAAAACTATTTAATGACCAACTTGCTGCCCACAACATCGTTGCTCTTGCTTCATAATTTTCTGGTTCTTGAACAGCAACCGGTAACTGTTGTCTGACTGTTTTAAGTAATGTTTCAACAACATTGAACTGTAATGGATATTTTTGAGCATTTACAAAATAATTCATATCTAACATATGAGCCATAATATCAAATCCCCCACAAGCTGTTTGAAATGGTGGAACTGTCATTGTATTCGTTGGATCCAAAAAGGCAACTTTTGGTCTAATAGCTTCACCATGAATCCCCTTCTTGACTCCTAATTCAACATTGGCAATGACACATGATTTGTCCATTTCACTGCCTGTTGAAGCTATTGTTGGCATGGCTATGACAGCTAAGGCTTGATTCCATTCTTTACCTTCTACTAAATCCCAAATATTGTCGGTCTTTGATAAAGTTGTTGCTGCAATAGCTTTACAACAATCAATGGTCGAACCACCACCTATAGCTAATACAGTTGGAATCCCATTTTCTTTACAGATTTTCACACCACGATTGACTGTTGTATGTCTAGGGTTAGGCTCTACTGCCCCCCAATTCATATACAGTAATATGATGTGATTGAAGTTCATTGATCACTCGACTATATAATGAAGAATTCTTAATAAATTCTCCACCATGAGCAATTAAAATCTTATCGCCAAAACGTAAAACTTCTTCGTGTAAATGTTTTAATTGATTTTGACCAAAGTAAACTTTTGTTGTATTTTGAAAAATAAAATCGTTCATAAAATGCTTCCTCCTTTGTTATGTTTATTGTATGATTTTTATCATTTTGTAACAATTTCAATTTCTAATCCAATCCATAAGTTTTACTTATAAAAAAAGAAATGACCTTAGCCATTTCAAAATATGTCTATAAATAAGTTTGAACATCAATTTGACAGCTTTTCATTGTTTCAATGGCTGCCTGATGTTTATCTGGTGTGACTCCTGCACAAGCATTTTCATAAACGATGATAGGCGTTTCAGGGAAATATGCTTTTAAAATCAAAGCATTAGAAATCACACATATATCGCTGCAAACACCTACAAGAACGATTTGTTCTGGTTGATTCTGAGATATAAGTTGAGGTAATTTTAAACTTCCAAATGTAGGTTTTTCCACCATTATAGCTTGATGTGTCCATTCTTTTAATTCTGGGATAATTTCCCATCCTTTTGTTCCTTTCATACAATGTTCAACAGGTAACATTTTTCCTTCACTCGTTGAAAGATAATCCTCATGATGTGTGTCTTGGGTAAAGATAATTTGATTTTCTTGATTTTCTTTTAACAGTTTTTCAATTACAGGAACTGTTTTACAAGCTTCTTTTGTTCCTAAACTTCCTGTCACAAAATCATTTTGCATATCCACAACAATTATTGTCTTTTTCATATGATCCCTCCTTGATTTCATATTATATCATATTTATAACGATTATAAAATTTCTTCAACCCATCTTAAAAAAGTACTTTGAGCAATACCTAATGCTCTGGCTGCTTGTCTAGAAGATATTTCATTTTCTTGCCATTTATTTCTGATATCCCAAAAATTCTCTGGTACATCTTTACGTGGTCTACCAAAAACAACACCTCTTTGTCTAGCTGCACAAATCCCTTCTTTTTGTCGTTGTTTGATGTTTTCTCTTTCAATTTGAGCAACATAAGCCAGGATTTGAAGAACCATATCAGCAATAAAAACACCAGTTAAATCATTTTCATTTTTTTGCCTCGTATCTAATAATGGCATATCTAAAACAACAATATCTGCCTGTTTTATTTTTGTGATGATTCGCCATTGATTTTGTATTTCATCATAATTTCTACCTAATCTATCAATAGATAAAATCATAAGCACATCTCCTTTTTTCAATTTTTTCATTAATCGTTTATACTGTGGTCGATTAAAACTCTTTCCACTGATTTTATCCACATATATATTTTTGTGACAAATATCATATTGTTTTAATGCCATCAATTGACGATCTTCACATTGATCCTTAGATGATACTCTTATATACCCATAATTCATATTATCTCCTCCTTCACATTATGAGTTAAATAACAGTATACAAAAAAGATAGAAATCTTTGATTAATGTCACACAAAAGTAACACATCAAAAACAAAGCATCATTTTTGTGACTTTCTTAAATATATTCTTGAATAAAAACATCTCCCATAAACCAAAACTTATCTCATATAAAAAAAAGACAAGAATCATCTTGCCTTCATAATCATATTTTATATCTGTAATTATATTCTTGAGCAATTAAACTTGCGATAAACTGTAATTGATAAGGATGACTTCCTTGATCCTGTAAAGATTGGAAAGTTAAAACTTCATCAACAAAATAGGGATAGTTTTCTTGAACGCTTGTAATCATCCATATTTTAGGTGCTTCTAGTTTCTTTTGTAAAACTCTCAAATTTTCATATTCAAAATAGGAACCTGTATAAGAAAGGATAATAATTAAATCATTTTCATCTGCATTTAAAATATAATCCATTTGTTGGAAATAAGATACATAAGATTCAACTTGTTTTCCTGTCATTAATAAATCTGTCTGTAGATTCATGGCAGCTGTTTGTGCCTTTAATAAACCAAAAATACCAACTCTTTGATATTGATATAAATCTTGACACAAAGAGATAAGTTGTTTGAGATTTAATGATGATTCTACCATTTGTATGCTTTCATAAATCTTCTGTCCATAATCTCTTACTCTCACTTGTAAAGAAGTAGACTGTGACTGTTCTTCAAAATAGAAATTAGAATCTGCCAATAATTCTTTGAGCTGTGCAAAATCTTTTAAACCAATTTCCTTACAAAAGCGAGAAATAGAACTCATCGCCACATGACAACGCTTAGCCAAATCTTGAATACCAATATTTTGCATTTCATCAATATGCTCTAAAATATAGGTTGCTATTTGATGATTGGTTGAATCTTTTTTCTCACTTGTTAAAACACTTAAAAACACAACCGGTAACTTTCCATAAATCATCCTTAATCACTCACTTTCTTTATCTTCCTCCAGCAAAATTATACATCAATCTCTCCTTCATTTCACTTGTATCTTGACCTAATGCTTCAATGATTTGAAAAGCAAAAGGATAAGGTGTCGCTGGTCCTTGACTTGTGATTATATTTTGATCATAAACAACAACATCATTTAAGAATAGACCACCTTTTAACTTTTCTTCATAACCTGTATATCCTGTAACTTTTTTACCTTCAATGACTTTAGCATCAGATAGAACGATTGTACCTGAACACATAGCTGCTAAAATTTTATGATGTTGATTAAAATATTGAACCATTTGAATCACATCTTCATTATTTCTTAAGTTTTCTCCACCTGGTCTACCTCCTGGTAAAACAAGGACATCATAATCTTTGATTTCATCACCAAACTGCTGATCTGCTTTGATCATCATATGATGCATTCCTTCCACAAATTCATTATCAAAATAAAATGTATGACATTCTATATTGGCTCTCCTTAATAAGTCAACAATCGTAAGGGTTTCTCCTTCTTCATATCCCTTCTCCATCAATACAGCAACACGCTTCATATGACTCGTCCTCCTTTACATCAAAAGCATTAAAATAAATCATACGTTTTTTCACTGCCAAAGAATCTCCATCTAATAAATCAACCAGTTTATAAGCAAAAGCATAGGCTGTTGCCGGTCCTCGACTTGTTACAATTTGACCATCAATAACAACCTTATCTTCTAAATAATTTCCTTGATGTATCTTTTGATCATAACCTTGATATGCTGTAAAGTTTTTTCCTTCTAATAATCCAGCTCTTTCTAATACAATCGGAGCCGCACACATAGCACAAATATATTTTCCTTTTTCATTCATTTGATGCAATAAATCCATCATCAAATCACTATCACGCATAGCTCTCGATCCACCATAACCTCCTGGTAAAACAATCATATCATAATCAAGAACTCTTTCACTTAAAACATCATCACACGCAACTTCTATATCATGTCCTCCTTGAACAACCTTGTCAAATCCAAACATATCACATTGGATATGTGCTCTACGCATAATATCGACAATTGTGAGTGTTTCTCCTTCTTCAAATCCCGGTGCCACAACAACTGCTACCTTTTTCATACCCATCATCTTCCTTTCTTGCCTGTATCATAAACTGTTTCATCACTTTCAACAATGTATTTCCTAAATTAGGAAATGAAAATAAAAAAAGAAAATCATTTCAAATTTTCTTTCCTTCATCATTCATATTATTTAATGCATAATGAATACCATCATGATTATTATCCAATGTCGCATATTTGACTTGTTTTTTGATTTCTTTTGGTGCATTTCCCATTGCCCATCCATATCCTACCTCTAACAACATGTCTAAATCATTATACTGATCTCCAAATGCTACTGCTTTTTGAATAGGAATATTCCATAATTGACATAATTGTTTAACAGCTTGTGCTTTATTAATTCCCTGTTCCATGATTTCAATAAGTATATCGGAAGATTTAACGATTGTCAGTTGTGGAAAATCTTTTTTTAATTGCTTTTCAACTATTAATGTCTGATTGGGACGACAGATACATAATATTTTATGAACAACTGGTAATGACAACAAATCATCTAAAGAAGCCTCTTGAGATTGAGCTTTTACAATGTTTTCTTCTCTTTGAATCTTTTCATCTTGGCGATTTTGAACATACCATTGATCAAAAGAATATACACACCATGTTATATTCATGGCATTTAACTTCTGAATAATTAACATAGCTAGTGCTGTCTTCATCCCTTTTTCATAGAGTATATGTCGATACTCATCCATAATAAGTGCTCCACTATAGGCAATGAGATGAGATTTAAAATGATTTTCTTCCATGATTGGAAAAATACCTGAAGGACTACGTGCTGATACAATCACAAATGGAATTTGTTTATTATGTAGCCAAATAATAGATTGTTGTGTTAATGGTGTCATTTGATGTTGATCATTCAACAAAGTTCCATCAACATCACTGAATACAATTTGATACATTTTATTCTCCTTATTGAAAGAGGATTGTTTTGACAACAATCCTCTTATGATTTCATTATATTAAGTATTTTACGAACATTATCATATCCATTTTTATATCCCAATCCAACAAGTATACATGATAGGATGCTTAATATCATGAATATAACACTTATGACTTGTACAAATGGATGAATGGATGATCCAAACAAAACAAAGACAAGAGAAATTGAGGAAAATATGATAAGGTTTCTTAACCATTTTTTTAAATGATTGAGCATTTTTGTTTGATATTGTACTTCTGCTATATAAGCTTCTTTGCGTTTGGTATCCATGACACTGTCCTCCTTTTAATATTGTAAACCTGGATTAAAAAATCCAACTAATACACCAACTAAGGCAATCACAACAAGTAATAACATAACTTTGATTGGTGACATTTTTCTTTTTGCTAGTAAATACCAGCAAAGCATAACAAATGCAGCTGTTAAAAATCCTGGATAAACACTATCTAATGTTTTTTGTAAATTCAAGTATGGTTCTGTTGCTCCTTTAGCTATTAAAGTAAAACTTGTTTGCACTGATACCCAAGTAGCTGCAACAGCTCCAATAACAATTCCACCTAACATTGTTATAGATTCTCTTAAAGCCTCTCCTTGAGGTCCTACTAAGAAATCAACAGCTTTACCACCTAATTCATAACCTTTGAAATATAAGAATTTCATTCCAAAGTAAGCAAATAAATTCCAAACAATAATATAGAAGATAGCTCCTAGTGGTGAACCCCCATTAGACATTCCTAGTGCTACACCTAATAAAATGGGAATAACTGTTCCAACGACTAATGAATCTCCAATTCCTGCTAAAGGTCCCATTAACCCAGCACGTAATCCATTAATTGTTTCATCATCTACATCTTCACCATTGGCGCGGGCTTCTTCTAACCCTGCTGTCATACCAACAATGACTGAACCAATCTGTGGTTCTGTATTAAAGAAAGCTGTATAAGTTTGCATAGCTTTTGCTTTATCTTGTTTTTGATTATACAATTCATTAACAATTGGAAGCATAGAACAAAGATATCCAAAAGTCTGCATATGTTCTTGTGAGAAACATGTTAAGTTTCCATAATACCAATTATGAAATGACTTTGTCAGAGTCTTTTTTGTTAATTTCTTTTCCATCTTAAATATCCTCCTCGTCATCATCATCAACATTTGAATTGACTGCTGGTTTATTGATTGTCAACATTTTAATACGATAATTAATTAATGCAAACATACCAGCAATCACAGTTGCAGATACAAGGTTAATTCCTAATGCAGCTGCTAAAGTAAAACCAAAGAAGAATGGAATGAAGTCAACTGCTTTTGTGGCAATCTGTTTTAATAAAATCGCAATTCCGACACATGGAAGTAATGAACCAACTGTAAATAATGTCATCATTGCTATTCCATCCATTGGTAAGTAATTTTTAATCAACTCTACCATTGGTGCTCCCATTTTACACATGATTAAAGTTGGAATGAATGAGCAAAGAATATGTGAAATCCAAGGCAATCCCATATTGACAACATATAATTTATTGAACTCACCTTTTTCAACGGCACGCCATCCAATATGTTGCCAGACAAGGTTAATTGTTGCTGTTCCATAGAATAAGACAGTTCCTAAAGTTCCAACCATTGTTCCAAATGAAGTTGCCATTGCTTGTCCATCTGCACTTCCAGCATCTAAACCATAACTCTTTAAAGCAATCATAGCCAATGGAATACCAATGTAACTTACGGCACGTACATCTGCTGAAACCGTTCCACCCGGTGTCACCAAAGCAATATACACAACTTGCATAGCGACTCCAACCAAAATACCTGAATAAATATCCCCTAAAATAATACCACAGACTAAACCACCAATTAATGGTCTACCTAATGTGTAGTTCCCAATTGATGTTCCACCTAAACCAGGCATACTTGATAAACAAGCAAATAAACCTAATAAGGCAGCTTGTAACCAACTAATTTCCATAAATGAAACCTCCCCTTTTTAATAACCGAACTTTCCTTTAAAATCATCCCATGTTCCTATAGAAACATCTGGCAATAAAGCAAATTTAATTTTATATCCTGCTTTTGCAATTTTTTCAAAAGCATCAGCTTCTTCTTGTGTAATAGATTGATTATTTCCTAATTTCACTGCTCCCTCACGATCATTACAAGGACCTACAATGACTGTATCAATACCACACTGAAATCCCTGATCCACTAATATTTTGCACATATCTACAGGATTTTTTGTAATCAAGAAATAACGTGTATCACTATCTAATACTTTTTGTGCTTTCTTTTGAAAATCTTCTAAAGTCCAGACAAATGTTTTCTTTCCACTGGCAGCTTTATAGGCCGCTTTTAACACATCATTTTTAGCTGCTTTATCATTTACAGCAATTAAACCATCACAAGGATATTCACGAGCCCAACGTGTACATGTTTGACCATGAATCATACGATCATCAATACGAATAAATGAAACTGACATTTTTCTTTCCTCCTTTAAATATCTTCATCTTCATCATTTTCAATTTTCAATTCTCTTAATGCTGTGGTTGCTTCATTCAAGATTTGTCTAACAAGATCATTTGTTGACATTGTATCTTTCATCAAAACAGCCGTAAGAGCTAATGGTAAATTCATACCTCCAATGATTGTACAATGGAGTCCTTTTTCACTTACAACATTCATAGCTGTTGTAAGTGGTGATCCACCAATTAAATCACCTAATAAAATTATTTCATCATCTTGACAAATCGGGTTTATGATATTTGAAAATTCTTCTGCAAATTCATCAGCACTTTTACCATTTTGTAACCCTAATGCTAAAACATCTTCACGTTGCCCTGCTAACATAGAAAGAGCATCTTTCAATCCTTCAGCAAACTGTCCATGACTTACCATTATTAAATATTTCACCTTTTTCCCCTCCTTCATTTGACACTATCATTGTATCAATGATAAGGTTCTATTCCATCTGTCTATTGTCATATTTTCATCATGACAGATGATAGGAAATCAATATGACAAATGTCACAATACAAAAAAAGCCAAGAATCCTTGACTTTATCATTATCTTATTCTCTTAAGTATTCATTGATTTCATTTTGTAAAGAAATCAATGATAAATCTAAATCTTCATTGTTTTGAATCATTTGATTGATTTGAGTATTCATAGTTACAATTGCAGAATTATATTTTCTAAACTGACTTTGACTCATAGCATTTTCCATAACATCATTCAACAAGTTTAAATTCACTTGTGTATCTTCCAAAATATCACTATTTAATAAACTTTCTACATCATCAGACTGAATAACTGTTTTTAAAGATGAAATACCTTGTGAATACTGGAAAAGTGTTTTTTGTGTCTGCGTATCATAAGTTAATAGTTTTAAAAATTCCCAAGCTTCTTGTATGTGAGATGTTCTTGAAGAAATCCCCATCAACAACGATGAAACCTCACTACTATTATTTTCATCTGCTCCGGGCATTTGAATGCAATCCCATTCAAATTGTGAATATTTTTTAACACGATAAGGGTAAGGTTTGTATGTTCTATATTCAGCAAAGGACATAGGTGCAAAAGCAACTTTCCCCATATCAAAATCTTGTGATGTGACAGTGTACCCCTGATTAAGATTATATATTTTTTGTACAAATGAAATAGCATTTTTAACATCTTTTTGATTTAAATAACAAAATTCTCCATTTTCATCAAATAAATTGACCTTATGGCTATAAACAGAATCTAACCAATCATAATTATAACAACCATATTGATCTATTTGTCCATCATTATTTGTATCTTTTGTCACCTGTTGACAAATCGTATAGAAATCATCCAATGTCCAATCATTATCTGGAAGATGAATATGTTCTTTTTTTAATAACGTTTGATTAACAAACATTAACGTTGGATTACTTTCATAAGGCAATGCATATTGATGATTATGATATTGTCCAGAATATAAAACACTGGCATAATAATTCTCAATATGAAATTGCTGATCTTTCTGTATCAAACTATCTAAATTTTTTAATGCCCCTAACGCACTTAAAGTATTAAAATCTTCTCCCAGAATCATAAAGACATCTGGTTCTTCCCCTTTTAAATATTTAGCTGAAAGCCATTCTGAATAATCTTCTTTTAAAATTCCACTCTCATATTCGATTTGAACCATTGGATATTCTTTTTCATACCTTTCAATGGCCTGATCAATAATTTTATAACAATCTCCATTCGGAACATCCCAATTACTCCCTGCAAAAACACCAATCGTAAGAGTGAGCTGACGTGGACGATAAATAATCAAAATAAAACATGCAATCATCACAAGGATGCAAATTATCTTTTTCTTATTCATCATGAAAATCCTTTGTTGTTATACCGGTTTGTACAGCCCATATGGCTAATTGTGTACGATCTCTTAGATTGAGTTTTGATAAAATAGAGCTTAGATAATTTCTAATTGTTCCTTCAGAAAGATATAATTTTTGAGCTATTTCTTTATTAGACAATCCAAAAGCAACCTGTTGAATAACACGCCATTCTGGATGACTAATATCTTTTATCGAACTTTCATCTACTTGGACAGCATAGTTATTTTGAGTCATCTTTGAAAACATACTAAAGACTTTTGTCGCAATATCCGGATTAATCATGGCACCACCACTATTGACCGTAATAATTGCTTGATACAGTTCATCCATTCCTACACCTTTTAAAAGATATCCACTCGCTCCATATTTCAATGCACTAAAAACAAAGTCATCATCATCAAAAGTTGTTAAAATAATAATCTTTATATGGGGATATTGTTCTTTGACAATCTTCGTACAATGAACACCATCCATTCCAGGCATTCGTATATCCATCAAAATAACATCCACTGCTTCACGTTCTAAAATATGTAAAACATCTGATCCATCTCCTGCTACTCCCACAACTTGTATATCATCATGTGTTCCTAAAATAATCTTTAATGACTCTCTAATAAGTTCCTGATCATCAGCAATAACAACTTTAATCATGCTTATCCCTCTCCTTTCTTGGTAATGTCACTTCTGTTAAAAATCCTTGATGTCCATCAAAATGAACTTCTCCATTAATCATCGCTAAGCGTTCTTTCATCTGCGTTAAACCAAAACCAAAATGAACATCATCACACCCTATACCATTATCTTTTATTTTCAGATGCAAAAAGTTTTTATCATAATGCATATTAATTTTAACCTCAGTGGCATGTCCATGTCTTAAAGCATTCGTAATTGACTCTTGTATAATACGAAAAATAATATCTTCATCTGTTTTCTCTAAATCAATATCTTCCAGTTGATAATCTAATTCAATTGTTAAATCACTGACACTTGAAAATTCTGCAATCATACGTTCAAGTGCCTCTTTAAAGCCATGTTCTTCTAAAGCTCCAGGACGTAACTTATTTAAAGAATTTCTCACATCTGTTATTCCTTGTCTAACAACTTTAGAAATCACTTGAAGCTGTTGCTTTGTAGCTGTAGGATTTTGATCAATCATCGCAATACAGGCATCCACTCCTGCTGCTATGCCCGTTAATGCATGACCTAAAGTATCATGAATTTCTCTTGCTAGACGTTTTCGTTCTTTGTTTTCCCCAATTTTTTCAGTAATAGCTGCATAATTTTGAAGTTCTTTATTGACTTGATTCACCATATCTAATTCTTCTGAAATATATTGATTTTGTCGCATTTCATCGGCAAGATAAACAATCATAAATGCAATAAACAAGATAATATTGAGCATCTCTAAACATGAAGTAATAATCATAAGAATACCATTGACTTGTGAACCATATATCTGAAAATATTCAAACATATTGGTCATAGGTACAAATATAGAAAAAACATCATAACTAGATATGATATACACAATAATCAATACACCTAATAATCCTTTGGAATATTTTTCTTGTTTTAGGTTAAAAATAGAATCACAGAAGATAAGGAATAAAACACCATTATAGGACATGTATAAAAAATAAATTAAAAGAAAACCAATCAAAACTTCTAAAAAACTATAAAAAACATTCATTTTATATGAAACTTTTGTTGTATTTCTATTATATATAACAAAAATTAAAACTGCATATAATGATATAGAACCCAAAAAAGTAACGAGTGGGTGTTGTGGAAGATGTGTGATACGATCTAAAAATTCTCTGGCGTATTGTATTTGTACAATATATTGTGTTGTCATTAAAATCAACATACTATAAAAAAGAATAATAACAAAATTTAATATACTAAGGGAATGACGTAATATAGATAGAACTTGTTGATAAGAATATTTCATTATTGCCACCCCGTTTGATCATACTTTGTTATGTTATTTTCATTGATTAACTGAACTGGAATAATAATATTTTTTTCAATAGCTTTCCCTCGTAATAATTCATACATATTTTGTGCCGCAATATTGCCAATAGAAATAGGTGATTGTGCAACAGTTCCTGCAACCATCGAATGATTACCAATAAGTGTTTTAATATCTGGTGTCCCATCAACCCCATAAACGATAGTATGATGATATTGATATGCCTGTAAAGCCGCTAATGCTCCTAAAGCACTTGGATCATTTAAAGACATCACAACATCAACATCTTTATTTTTTTCTAAAATATCTTCCATAATAGGCATGGCTAATTCCAGCTGTCCTTCACATTCTCCCTGATCGATAATTTGATATTGAGAGTATCCATCAATTGTTTCTAAAAATCCATCTATACGGTCTTTCGCAGATTGGACATTTGTATGTTTTAATAGAACAATATTTGCTGATTTCAATCTTTTCATCATGTCTTTAGCACATTGAACACCTGCATCATAATTATCCGACACAATCGTACAATCAACAAACTGTTCCTGTTCTATAGATGCATCCATAACAATAATAGGTATCCCGGCTTTTTTAGCTGCTTTTAAAGCAGGAGTTACTTTCTTTGAATCTACTGGATTAATAAAAATCCCATCTACATCTTCATCAATAAAATCATAAATTTGTTCAATTTGTTTATCTATATCTAAAGCTGGATCTCTTACAAGAAGCTGATCTCCCCTATTTTCAATTTCCTTTAATAATTCATTGTTGATAACTTCATAAAACGTATTGTTCATTGTCATATATGTTACCCCAAAAAGATAATTCTGTCTTTTAGGAAAATAATCATTATTATAAATAAGAGTACCAATTAACATGACAACGATAAATAAACTCATAACAACAATCTTTTTCTTTCCTATTTGCATTATTTCACCTACTTTGTTTATGTAAAGATATATCTTATTATATACTTTCCATAAAAATTAAGATAGTCTTTCCATAGGTTTATCTATTTCTTTTCAATAAAAAAGCATATTCTTCAATAGAATATACCTTATGATTCATTCATATCTTCATCTAAAGATAAAACTTCTTTTTGATGTCGATGTCTTAAATATTTAGATATTGTTTGATTCTTTAATCGAATTTCAATATGCTTAGCTTTTAAATATCTATTCATAACTAATGCTTCATCATCTCTTAAACAATCTATCCAATGAGAAGCATCTACACTTAAAATAAAACGGACAATGATAACCAATCCCATAACAATGATTGCAAGAATAAAAAAGAGAATACCCAAAGGATAAATATGTTGTTGGATAAAGAAGATACATAACGCTATAAAAAGAGTCATCATTCCAATAAAAACTTTCATCAAAATATGACCACCTTGAGCCAACAGTTGTCGTATTTCATAATAGAGTTGATAAACTTCTTTGGTATCTTTGATAATACTTTCTAGAATTGTTTCATGACTTTCTCTGATTGCTGTAATAATTTCTGATTCATAATCAAACATTTTCTCATCTCCTGACTTATATATTATATCTTAAGGACATATCTTCGTAAAATAAAAATATCAATAAACACTATCATCAATTAAAAACATGTTTCAACAAAGAATGATATAAAAATATATTCTTTCTCATTTATTTATTTTTTATTCTATTATTCAATCTTTTTTGTATTTGGTCATAAAATAGAAACAAACAAATGTTATCATAAACTCATCAATAAAAATAGAAAAGGAGAAGATGATGCTATGATTAATACTGTAGAAAAAAATGAAGTTGTTCAATTTAAAAATGGAGATTTTGTATTAGATGTTACTATTGATTCCAATAATGAAACAGTATGGCTAAATAGAGAACAATTATCACAATTGTTTGATAGAGATATTAAGACAATAGGAAAACATATTAACAATGCATTAAAGGAAGAATTAGATAATTCAACTATCGCAAAATTTGCGACAGTTCAAAAAGAAGGCAATCGTCAAGTCACTCGACAAATTGAATATTATAATTTAGATATGATAATAAGTATCGGATATAGAGTAAAATCTAAAAATGGTATTCTTTTTAGAAAATGGGCTAATAATATATTAAGAGAATATTTATTAAAAGGATATGTTGTTAATGATAGACACTTTCAAGATATTGAATATGTTACAAGAATGCTTGATCAATACAAAGAAGCAGGTGGTCAATTGCCAAGTAGTGATGCTATGCTAGAGTTTTTAAAAGCCTACCAGAGAGGATTTAAAATATTAGATGATTATGATCATCATTGTTTAGAAGTACCCAAAGGACAAAAAGATATTTATATCATTCAATACGATGAATGTATAAAATTAATACACAATACAATGTTTGCAGATCAGGGAGATCAATTTGCCATTGAAAGAGATGATTCATTTAAAAGTAGTATATCAACCATCTATCAAAGTTTTGGCGGAAATGATTTATATCCAACACTTGAAGATAAAGCCAGTGCATTATTATATTTTATTGTTAAGAATCATAGCTTTATTGATGGAACAAGAGAATAGAGGCAACGATATTTTTATATTTTTTAGATAAGATCAATGCTTTATATAAAAATGGAATAGAAAGAATCAATAATGATACGCTTGCAACCTTGACTATATTAGTAGCTACTTCAAGACCAGAAGATAAAGATATTATGATGCAACTCATTAAGACAATTATGAAATAAAAATCAGTTATATAACCCAATGTCATCGAATCCAATTTATAGATTTTTAACTAGGAATGATATTAAAATAATTCCTAGTTTTTATTTCATATAGGCTAAAATAGACCAATACTTATTGAATTTTCATACGGATTTCTACTTTTTCTTTTGATAAAATCATTATCTAAATGAAAACAATGGATGTAAGAATAGAATATTTATAGTTGTTCAAATATATATCAAACAAGTCTACATCTTTCTTTAAAAAAGAAAAAGAGGCGATGTCATGCATCCCTCAAATACCATTAAAATGATATTGTTAAATCAATACAACAATCAAAGCGTAAACGATTAATGTAATAACCATATATAAAGAAATAAATGCTGATTGAAAATCTTCATCTTCTTCTGTTTTATTAAGTGGGGATATAATCATAGGAACAGCAAATCCTGTTGGACTCATAAAATAAATCAAAACTGCAATCATATAAATTTGATCTGCCATCATTGATGGAAATAAGATAAAGAATCCTGCAATAATTCCTGCAAACAATACAAATCTTACAAAGAGCAATTTGATAAGTGATGGTAATGCTTCTTTTTGTATTTTTAAATTAAAACCAATAATTAATAAAATCATTCCTACAATAGGACCCGCTGCCTGATTAATTGTATTTGTATAAATATCTATGAGTGGTGTTGTTTGTAAAAAAGTGTAACCCCCTATTAAATTAAGAATTAACCCTAAGGCTACTGCAATCAAAAATGAACTTGTACAAATTGTTTTCAACAACTCTTTAAAACTTGTTTTCCCAGATGTTTCTTTTGCGACCATGATAGGCATCACAACAAAAGCTATTAAGCTTCCTGCAATATCAAAAATCACTGTATTACTCGCATAACTTAACCCAACGATAGATGTGTATAATGGTAAAGCGACATTCCCACCTTCTGTTGTTGTTAATAAATAGGGTGAAATATGAGCCATTTTTGCTCCTGTAAACTGACTTAACAATTTTCCTAATACCATTGTTAATACAAATGCGATAAAAACATATAATACAATCCAAATTACCGAAACTGATATATTGGCAGTAAATAAGACATTAAAGATCATAATAGGAAATAAAATATTAAATATAATATGGTTGGCTCCCTCTTTTTGTTGGGGTGTAATCCATCCTTTTATTCTTGCAAATACTCCTAAACCAATCATAAAAAATACGGGGAATAATGTTGATAAAGCTGTCATATATTTTCTCCTTTCATTTTGCCTTTATTATATGAATTCACCCAACATATATCAAATACTTATATTTTATATTTTCCTATACTTGTAAGGCATAGCAAATGCGGCTATAATGATAATAGGTGATGAATCATGGAAATAAGAGTCTTAGAATATTTTTTAGCTATCGCAAGAGAAGAAAGCATTTCTAAAGCAGCTGAAGTTTTGCATATTACACAGCCAACTCTTTCAAGACAGATGAAAGAATTAGAAGATGAATTTCAAAAGCAATTATTTATTCGTGGTAATCGCAAAATCACACTCACAAAAGATGGCATCATTCTAAAACAATATGCTCAAGAAATTATCACTCTTACCCAAAAAGCTGAACGTGAATTATCAAAAAATCAAGAAGAACTTTCTGGTGATATTTATATTGGTGGTGGGGAGAGTGCTTCTATGCGTCTGATTATGCGTGTGATTGCCAGTATGCAAAAAATGCACCCTAAAATTCAATTTCATCTTTTTAGTGGTAATGCTCAAGATGTTGCTGATAAATTGGAGAGTGGATTATTAGATTTTGGTATTTTCTTTGACCCTGTCAATCTTTCTCAATATGATTATTTTACACTACCAGGAAAAGAAGTGATGGGTGTATTAATGAGAAAAGACGATCCTTTAGCTCAACATGATGCCATTACACCTGATATGTTAAGAAATCAACCGATTATTTTATCTGATCAGGATATTGTAAAAAATGAAATTGCTGGATGGATTGGTGGTAATGAAAGAAAACTGAATATTAAAGTCACTTACAATTTGATTCATAATTCTGCTTTATTAGTCGAAGAAGGTGGAGGTTATGCTTTAACTTTCAACAATATTATTTCCACTGATGAAAATAGTTTACTATGCTTTAAACCTCTTTCTCCACAATTAGAGGATGGTATTCATATTGCATGGAAAAAATATCATCTTTTTTCTAAACAAGCCGAAAGATTTTTAGAACTATTGAAGGAAGAAATCAGTTAATATTGACATCTAAGCTTTATGAAGGTAAGGTTTCATGCCTTACCTTCATTATTTATATTTCCTCTCCATTTGTTTCAATAACTTTTTTATACCAAGTAAATGAATCTTTCTTATATCTTGACAAATCCCCTGTTCCATCATCATTTCTATCTACATAAATAAATCCATATCTTTTGTAAAATTGTCCTGTCCCCGCTGATACTATATCAATAGGTCCCCAACTTGTATATCCTATTAAAGGTACCCCTTCATCAATAGCCTCACTCATAGCCTGTATATGTGCTCTAAAATATTCAATACGATAATCATCATGAATACTACCATCTTTTTCTATTTTATCTACAGCTCCAAATCCATTTTCAACTATCATAATCGGTATATGAGGATAACGACTTGCAACAGCTTTTAGTGTGTATTTTAAGCCTAGAGGATCAATCTGCCATCCCCATTCACTTGCTTTAAGATAAGGATTTTTAACGCCTCCAACAAGATTGCCACCAATATGCTCAGCATGAGGATCTGCGCTTACACAATTAGAAATATAGTAAGACATAGTATAAAAATCAATAGTTCCTTTCTTCAAAATATCTAAATCAGTTTCTAGAATATAAGATAAATCTATTTGATGATTTTTTAAATAAGCTATCATATAATTTGGATATTCTCCTCTTATCTGTACATCTGCACAAAAATCATTGAACAATGCATCTTTTTGTTGCCACGCTAAAATATCTTGAGGATGACATGTATGAGGATACCATGTGATATGACTAATCATATTGCCAATCATCAAATTTTTATTTATACGATGTCCTTCAATCACTGCTAATGCACTGGCAACAAGTTGATGATGCAAAGCTGTATAACGTTGTTGAGGGTTATCTTTCAATTCATCAAACGAACATGGTTGTTCTCTTTGTAAATCTTCTTTTGTCATATAACCAAGTCCCATTAGACTAGCAAGAGGATCTCCCATTGTTCCAGCATTAATCTCATTAAAAGTCAACCAATATTTCACTTTATGTTGATATCTTTGAAAGCATGTTTTCGCATATTTTATAAAGAAATCAATAACTTCTCTTGAATAAAATCCTTGATATTTTTCAACAAGATGCCAAGGCATCTCATAATGAGATAAAGTCACCATTGGTTGAATACCATATTTTAAACATTCATCAAAAACATTTTCATAAAACTGGAGTCCTGCTTCATTAGGTTCTAAATCATCCCCATGAGGATAAATTCTTCCCCAATTGATAGATAGTCTTAAAATCTTAAATCCCATCTCAGAAAATAATTTAATATCTTCTTTATAGTGATGATAAAAATCAATCGCTTCATGGCTTGGATAAAACTTTCCTTCTTGAATAATCTTACAAATTGTTCGTGGTGTATTTTGATCACCACCCAAAATCATATCTGGTACACATAATCCCTTACCATCTTCTAAATAAGCACCTTCGCATTGATTAGCTGCAAGTGCCCCACCCCATAAAAATCCTTCTGGAAAACTCATATTTTCTACCTCCTTTTATTTCATATCATCTTTTTATCACAACTTAATATAAAAAAATAGAGCATTGTACCATTTTAAAACAATGCTCTCATATTCATCTGATTTTTATGCCTTAAATTAGAACAGTGATTGAATTAAAGACATACAATCATATCTCGTGTTATATCTTTTAATGATGTTGCTCCACACATTTTCATTGTATCTTCCAATTCACTAACTAATTTCTTTAAATATATTTCAATACCCTTGTCTTTTCCACCATATAAAGCTGTCACAAATGGTCTAGCAATCATCACAGCATCAGCACCTAAAGCCAGTGCTTTAAAAATATCCACACCACTGCGAATACCTCCGTCAACAAAAACTTTCATATCTTTTCCAACAGCATCAACAATATCACCTAAAACTTCTGCTGTTGACAATGTCTGATCTAAAACTCTCCCACCATGATTAGAAACAACAATAGCACTTGCTCCTGCCTCTCTAGCTTTTACTGCGCCTTTTACCGTCATAATTCCTTTAACAATAAATGGTGCATCACACAAGGATATTATGTCTTTTAATTGTGATACGGTTTTGCTTCCTGCAGGTGGATTCATATTTTTTAAAAATGGTAAACCTGCTGCATCAATATCCATTGCAACAGCAATAGGATATGCTTCTTGAATATAAGTGAGTTTTTCTTGAATCGTGTCTTTATTCCAAGGTTTAATTGTTGGAATCCCTTTACCATGCACTTTTTTGATAGCTTGACAGGCACCAATCATAACTTGAGGATCAAGTCCATCACCTGTAAAAGCAGCAATTCCTAACTGAGCACAAGTTGACACCATGATTTCATTATATGTAATATCATCATATTGTTTACCATAATGAGTTTGAACCGCACCAACTGGACCTACAAAAATCGGATAACGAAATGTCTGATCAAAAATATGAAGGGTAAGATCCGGTTCCTTGTTTTCAACAATTGTATCCATTTGCACTCTTATTTTTTTCCACTGATCATAATTTCTAATCGCAACATCTCCTACACCTTTAGCTCCTGGACCGGGAATACAATGACGACAGGCTTTTCCATTACATTCCGGACACGCTTTACAATATGGTCCTATACACTCTCTTGCATTTTTCAAAACATCTGCATATGTTTTCATATTCTCACTCCTTAATCATTTGATTTGATGAAAAATGTTCTTGTTCTACAGATTTAGAATAATGTATCTTATGTTCTAAATTCTTTTGATACTTTAAACGGAAATAACATGAATAAAGAATATCAAATAATAATGATACAGAATGTTCCGAAGTATAATTGGCAATTTTTGAAAACAGTTTTTCTCTCGTTGACATATAAAGAACAACTTCTCCATCATGACTTAATGTATTCTCCCCTAGACTCGTTATAACAATGATAGGTATATTTTTCTGCTTAATCAAACGAGAAGCACTTAATAATGTCTGATTTTCACCTGAGTATGAAATAATAATTGCACAATCATTTTTATTCATCATATCTACTTGATAATTGTCTTCACCCGGACAACTTTGTACAATAACATGCTTATGAACTCTTGACATTTTTTGTTGAAAAACAGTTGCCAATGATATATATGAACTAAAACTAAATATATAGATATGTTGTGATTGATTAATTATTTTTACAGCTTTTTGCAAACTATCATGATGTAATAGGGAAATTGTATCATTCATAGCTTCCTGAATAACTTGATAAACACTTCCTACAACCCCCATCATCGTTTCATATTCTGTAAAAGGTATATTAGCATCAATATGATCAAAATGAGAATCAAGATATTCCTGCTCTTTGATTAATTGTTCTTTCAATTGACTATAGCCTTGAAAGCCTAATTTGTGGGCTAATCGAATCAAAGCCGAAGATGAACAATATACCTTTTTAGCAATATCTCTCGTTGATAATTTGTGAAGTAAAGATTGATGACTAAGAAGATAATCAACAATATCCTGTTCTACTCTTGTCAAAGTTATACTTGTCATTTTATCCTTTAATAACATGTTATCACCCTCTATATCATAACATTTTTCAGGATTAAAAATATAGACTATCCTTATTATATTCTACATTTCTATTTAAAAAAGAAGAAAACAAGTATAAATAAACTCCATGAAGTGAGTAAGAAATATTTAAAATAATCTCGATTTTGTAAAAGACAAGATATTATTTTTAT
Organism: Massiliimicrobium timonense; assembly: GCF_002160865.1. Classification (GTDB taxonomy): domain Bacteria; phylum Bacillota_I; class Bacilli_A; order Erysipelotrichales; family Coprobacillaceae; genus Allocoprobacillus. The sequence goes on along the minus strand of NZ_NFLJ01000006.1, from coordinate 34,144 downwards.
AAAGCCATATATAAGTGTAAATGGTGTAAAGATAAAAAGCATATTTATACAATCATTAATGAAAGAATTTGTTTGTATAGATGCAAATAGAAAAACAGCAACAGGCAAAAGGATAAAAAACCATATCATTTTATATGTTAGAAATGCATCATCACTCTTTTTATGATAAAGTTCTAAAATAATCTGTTCTGATTTTTCTAGTAGTTCGTCTTGTTCTATATGTTCACCTAAAATCAGTTCTTCAACACGTATATCTAAGCAATCACATAAAGAAGATAAAACTGTCCCTTTGGGAAATGACAGATTCGTTTCCCATTTTTTGACTAATTGTTCTTTTACACCTAATTGTTCTGCCAACTCTTTTCGAGTCATTTCTTTTTTCTTTCTACATCTTATTATAAAACTTCCTATATTGTGTGTATCCATAACTTTCCCTCCTACTTTTATAGTAGCATCTCTTTATGGAAAAAGTATGACTTTATAGGAATATGCAATAAATATTTTGATATAAATGAATTAAATTTCTGTATAAAGCATATTTTTAAATTATCTATTCTTTTTACAAAGTAACATAAAAAATTCTTTGTAGCTTCCAATACTGGTTGTTTTTCTTTATTTTTATCGTATAAATTTGATCAACATTTAATTTTGTGAACTAAAATTAACAAAAAAACCTTGATTTTATCAAGGTTTTTTAATACTTATTATTCACCAACGTATGATAAGTCTTATTATTTTTTAGATTTAATGAGTACTTTTAACTTACTTTTTAGCGCAATTTTGTCTTTGTATCTTCTGATTATTTTTATATACAACACATCTTAGTACCAAAATAGTACCATTAATTTCTTATATTAATAATAATATTTGCTTTTACTTAATCATTGGATTGTCATTAATTGATAAAAAGTTACATTTTTGATATATTAATTTTGAAAGTAAAATTAACAATATTTAACATTTTGGGAGGGGATTTAATTGGAAATAATTTTACTTATTGGTATTATCATTCTTTTAGGACTAGTATTAAAACTTCAATCAATGACTGAAACAATGTCTAAGAAAAACGAAGAAATGAACCAACTACATGCATTAATAAACAGCCAACAAAAGTCAATTGATTCTTTGAATCAAAATAGCCTTAAATCTATAGAAAAAGAAGAAACAATTGCAGAACGTTTAAGAAATATGAATCAGAATGTTCAAGATTTATTAAAAGAATCTACGATTTCTTCAGGAAAAGTTGAAGATATTGCTTCAAAAGTCATTTCTTTAAATAATATCATGATTAATAAAAAAGCTCGAGGGAATTGGGGAGAATATCAATTAAATAATCTGTTAAGTGTTTATGCTGGTGATAATCAAGAAATCTTTGAAATACAATATTCATTAAAAAGCGGAAGTATTGGCGATGTTGCTCTTCATTTACCTGGAACAGAAAAAGTTATGATTATTGATTCAAAATTCCCATTAGAAAATTATCAAAATATGATTAATGATAATTTTTCTGAATTAGAAAAAGTCAACTTCGAAAAAGAATTTAAATTAAATATTAAAAAACACATAAATGATATATCTCAAAAATATATAACATCTGAAACTGTTGAAAATGCTATAATGTTTATTCCTAGCGAAGCAATTTATATGTATTTATGCGGATATTGTAGTGAATTAATAGAGATTGCACATAAAAAACATGTTCTTATTACATGTCCAACTACGCTAATTGGTATAGTCTTTACATTAGTAAATGTGACAAAAGATTTCAAAAGAAGTAAAAATATCAAATCATTAGAAAAAGATATAGTAAGAATGTATGAAGATGTAGACAGGTTATATACACGATTAGATAAAGTGGATAGTAATATTGCTACATTACAAAAATCATTTGATGATGTAAAAACTTCTTCCAAAAAAATTGGAAAGAAAATTATTAGTATTCATGATGGTTACGTTCCACAAGATGATGAAAAATAGAAGCTGTAGTTGTAGTGACCTCCTAAAGTTGGTCTAACTTTTTGGGTTCACTACAAAAACACTGTTTTTTATTTGGTGGGCTTATCAAAATATAAGAGAAAAAGCCGATGGATTTTCACAAGGAAAACCTCTCGGCTATATATTCTGTATTATTTTAGATTTGATAAGGTAGTAAGTGCATTTATTAAACGAATACAATCCAATTTATCTCCAATTTGGCTTGTTCTTCCGTGAACTAACCAATGACGATTAGCTTCATCTGGCTCAGCTTTTGAAAAATCGCTTTTTTCAAATAGTAACTTTGTATATTCATACATTGATTGCCAACATAAACTTTTGATTTTATTTCCATTATTTCTTTCTTCTTCTGCGTGGAAATTACATATTCTCTTTATTCTTACATCTTTAGGGTCATCGCCAAAAGTAGAAATAGCACCCTCTAAAATTGTGGTCAAAGTTGTCAAGCAAGATGAATATAATCCCTGTTTGAAAATTATATAACACTCTTCAAACCTTTTCTTTTGTCCCAAATTATCAATAGAATTATAAATAGTATCGTACAAACCATCTAATACATCATCAGAATAAAATGCTGAGAAAAACGCATCAATATCTGTATGGTTTGAAGAACAAGCCCTCAACTCGTCCAATCTCTCAACATCTATTGTCAACGGAATTGTCCACCCTGACTGTGCAATCTCAGCTATGCAATCTTTAAATTCTTCTTCAATAATATCTGTTGCGGGGATTATTGGCTCTGATGGATCACCTTCCATTTTATAAAATGGTAAATCTTTATTATTCAACATAATATCTTGTATCTTACGCATCATTGCATCTTGTCGCTTTACCTTTGGCAATCTATTGATTTTCATCATCTCTACTTTGGCAGCAAGTTTTGTGTATGAACCATATATCCTATCAACTTCATCAACATTCATACTAAAATGCTCCGCAGCCTTATCAAAAACCTGTTTATCATGTCTATGTGGAAAATAACCATTATCCTGTTTCTTCAACTGCTCAAATAGTTTTTCGCAAAATTCAAATACATCTCTATCCTTAAATGTAGCCATATTCATCATCCTTTCTAATTGAATAATACCATATAAGTATGATTTTTACACCTCTCGGCTATGTAAGCGAATATATAGTTTGCTGATAAGTAAAAAAATGGAATTGAACAATACGAATTCGTTAGTAATTTACAGAATAAGTAATTGTTCTGGACTTGAATAAACCTCTCTGATTGTTGTATTGTAATATTTTTTTAACCACACATACTTTTCATATATTTTCTCATCATCTTTATATGTTGATAATTTTTCAATAATAAATCTTTTTGTTCTTAATATATAATTATCATAAATTTCAGGCTCATCAAATTCATTCCACTGTTTTAAATAGTCTAAAAAATATTCATCATCATTAATATCTTTTTGTATTATTTTGTCTAAATATTCTGCTTCATATTTAACTGTATTTGCTTTGCCTGGATTCTTCAAATCATATTCAATTACTTTTGAATCAACAATTACTCTTGGAAATTTTGCCTTTTCAGACTCCATTAAATAAGCTTCAACCATCGCAGGTCCAAAGCATTTTCTTTCGGTATGAATAAGTTGTCCCACTGTAACCGCTCCTCTGACAGGAATTCCAAGTCCCAACAAATCATTACATATATGCACAAGATCCATTAAAACATGAAAACCCGCACCTGGCATTGATGCATCATACGATATCACAACGCTATCAGAAAATGCTGTTACTCGCTTTCCTAATTCAACCATCGGAATTATTCCATTATAATTATCGTGTTGTATATGACCAGTATAATCTAACGCCTGATTTATGGTCTTTAAAATAACAGTATCTTTAGTTGATTGACTAACCATATTTTTAAACCCCATCAAATCTAAAAAAGCAACATATCTTAAATCATAATTAACATTAAGCATATTTTTCACACCCTTCGAACAATTAAACACTTTATTTAAATCGATATATGTTTTTTATTTGCTTACTATCTACATAAAAACTTATTATAAAGCCATGATAATTAATTTATAGTTTTGGAATACCAGTTTTTAATTCTGCCTTATCATACTTCATTTTTCTTTTCTCCTGTCTGATAAGATTTATTATCGTTATTATAGCATGTATATGTTAATTTTTCCACTTTTCGACTATGTAAAAGCGGCATCAGCTTCACGCCAATGACGCTTTTGTCTGTTATAATATTCCTGCTTTTTTGAGATACCCAACACTGTCATAGCAACCACGGAAGTAAACCGACTGCAATTCCATATCGGTAAGCCTGTTTTTTAATTCCGTCACTTTAATAACCGCCGTGCATTCTTCCTTTGTCAGTTCTGCCGCCTGTTCCTTATCAAACACGCTCAACACTTTAGGGTATTGCTGATACAGACTCTCAATCCTATTCTGAATGGCTTTATATTCCTCGTTTTTCTTAGAAAGATGAGCGATAACAGAGCTTAAATACTCATTAAAAATGTTGCTGTGGGTATCTACAAAGGTTTCAAATCTGAACTCTCCAGACATTTTTGCACCTCCGACTTGTTCTATCTGTCATTATTATATTGCCCCAAATAATGCAATATAAATCTGCAAACCGCTTTATCTCTCATGATTTGCACATTTTCTTTTGGGTTGTTCATCGGTTTGTTCTAGCTCTGCATATAGTACGATAGGGTCTCTTTTATCCAGATTTAGCTCGATATTGAGAACATTTAGCTGTTCCGACTTTTCTTTCAGTTCTTCCTCAAAGGTAAATGGCTTTTGTACCTCGACTTTTGCGGTTTCAGGCTGTGCGATAGTTTCCTCCCGTTTAGTCTGTGCATCTTCCAATTGTGCGGGGGAGCTTGGCAAGCTCGTTTTCAATTCAGATCAGGTTTTCTAAAGGGTCAGAGCCTAATTCCACCTTATACTTTGTTTGCCCGTGAAGTTAAGGTAGTAATGAGTACCCACCTTATCGTAGAAATTCTCCATTTTGAAGCAGCGATATGAGCCGATTTCGATAGGTGCGGACAAAGGATATTCATTGAAAATCGCAAGAAGCATTTCACCTGCGGCGGCTTTTTCGGTGTAACTGATACCACGCAATGTCATCGGACAGAACTTTTCCTCGCCCAGCAGCTTGTGTTGCACGGTAAGAGTTGTGTTAGTTTTGTAGCAGACAATACGCTGTTCGAAATCCAAAATGAAATATCTATAGTGAACATATTTGTTAACGTTGTGTATGGAAATTTAGCTATTTTCACTATAATTTGTTCTTTTTATTAATTCTTTTAACCATCGTGGTATCAAAGCGGTAGCACAAGCATAGGAGGATATCACAATAAATATGTAGTTACAGTATTAATGAAATAAACTATAGTAACTTATCATTCTAAACTTTTTCCCATTTTGTTACTCAAATCCAATTCAAACGCAAGTACCTCATCCATACAAGAATTCAATTTAGATAAAATATCCATCTTATCTAAATTTTCACCAAGGTCAAACGTTTTTGTCCTAAATGGAGTTCGCCACTGCCAATTATCTTTTTTCAACTTAGCAGGATAGTGTTGATTAATTTCATCACATATGCCTCGAAAATCATCAGTAATATTTTTTGAACTAATTACTAACTGAATATAAGATTGCTTTCCATTTCTATTTACTATTTCGTAAAAATAATGATTATCCGTATTCCACCCACTTGGTGATCCAGGAATATTTGGTAGAATTGAACTCATTTTATTTGTAGTAAATCGGGTATAAGTTCGATTACATCTAGAAACATCAAGATGAATTTCTGATTTTGATTGTGCCCATTCTTTGAAAATAGCTACAATATTATCCATACGTTTCTCTTCATCAGTAAGCAAGTATTCTAACATTATGGAAGAAATCTTATCACTCCATTCTGCATGAAACTTCGCCATTATTGGCCAATCAGCTTCGTTTGTAATACTTACATTATTAAGATAATAACTAATCCATGATGCTTTATAATCATCCGCTCTATTCCAATCTAATGATATTCCTAATTTGATTTCAATTTCATTTTTATATTTATACAATGTATCGAAAATTTCTTTATTTTTCTTTTTTTCTCCATTGCCTAAATAGAAATCAATTCGCGCATTATCGTAGTTTGCAATACAACTTATACATATTCCTCTTATACCAAAAAAACCAGACTCAGTGTTTGAAGTAGTTGGATTACATCCACTAAATGTACCTCTATACATATTTTTTTCTTGTATAATTGGAAGTGCATATTCCCAATATCGCCTCCTAATATCAAATCTATTCGCATAGGAAAGTTTCTTGATTTTAAAATCTTTTAGATAGAAAATCAAATCCATCGGATCCACTTTATACAACGTAAAAATTCTTCTTAGAATAGACATTTTAAGTGCTGTACTTGTATTTTTTTCAATATATAGATTTTCATCTATTTTGAGTGCACTACGCAAATTAGATTCATTATTTGAAACATAATTAGCAAGGTCAGTATTTTCCTTCTTACTATAAGCAAGCGTCATAAGTACAGATTTATCTTTCTGATGGAGGTATTTAATAACATGTTCAAACATGTCAGTCCAACTCGTTACAGGTTGTTCAATATTTAAATAGCTATACTTAGCAATATCTCTTCCAGTAAAATCAAAATTTTCATCATCTAAAGTACATGAATCAAATTCCTTTTCTAATGGTGAAAAATCTGTTTTCGGATATTTCCAGATTTTCATTGCTAGTTCTAACATTTCTTCATTACGTTCTTTTAATTCTTCTAACCCCCACTTCTGCAATGTAGAGATTTTCTGATTCATCTTTAATCCGCTTTCCTTGTAACCACCTACTTTGGCATCACGTTTTTCAATAAAAGTATTATTACTCAAATTAGGATTATATCCGGTTAAAGTAAGATTTGCTAACCGATGAAGCCATGTTTCATGTATTTCAGCTGCATTTGTTCCCAAACTTTCATTCCAGGCGGGGGTCAAATGCTGTGGCATAATATGTTCAATAGTATATACATTATTATCAAGATGAGTGTACACATCCTTAGTTTCAATAGTTCCATAATTTTCAAAACGTTCAAATAAATATGCTTTATACTTACCGCGCATCAGATACACTTGCTTCTCAGAAAGAGCCATTCTAAATTCATCATCATCTGGGAAACGCCCACTCTCTCTTTTGGAAAGCAAAGCATAAATAAATTTTGAAACATAATCATCTACAGTATTATCGTATCGAAAAATCTCTTTATTTAAGTTTAAAAAAATCTTATTCAATGCGTTTGTGGGAACTTCACAGATATTTCTTCTAAATAAATAATTTTCTGTGATCAAAAAAATTCTTAGTACATCTTCTGTCGACAATTTTTTATCTTGATGTAACCTTAACACTTCCATTAAAAATGGACGGGTAACAACAATTTCTAGTCGTTTTAAGCGATACAGACAATCATCCAGTTTTTGTTCTTTTAATCCACTCTTACAAGTAAGAAGTTTTTCAAAGAATCTCGCATAACGAAGAAGATCGTAAAGCAATGCATCAATAGGAAGAGAAATAAATTCTGCATAATCTTTAAATGCTTTGTATACATTACTGATTGTTGGTGTAACTTGCTGTTTTATACTTAAATAATCCCTTATAAAACCACTTACATCATTATTAGTGCATTTTTCAATTTTTGCCCAATATGTATCATAATACTTTGTCTGTTCTTGAGCAGGAAGTCCCATCAATACATAGTTTCTGATTTTATCACCTTCAGTAAGTGCTAAACCAGTTGAATTTAGACTTTCAAAAATTAGTTGCGCATTATCTCCTTGATCCAACGTAATACTGATAATTTCTAATTTACCAATTGCAGCATATAAGTCTGATACTGGAATTTCTTCTTTTTTTACTATATCATAGAAAAATTGATAGTTTATTGTAAGATTAGAACTATGATCATAATCTTCTTCATCTCCAAACAATTTTGCAAGTGCATCTCTATCACTCTTAACTGGGCGAAGCTTTATCTTATCATCTTCACTAGCCCATGGCGAAATAAGAAAACGTTGGCTAATCTGATCATCTAGTTTATCTTCGTCTGTCTTTACCTTACCTTGAGCTATAAGATTACGAATTGCCAAAAGCAATAATGTTATAGTTGTTAATCTTTGTTGACCATCTATGATATGATATTCTATTTTACTGCCATTAGGAACGATAGCAGAAACGATACTACCAAAAAAATGGCTATCTCTACCATCAATTGCTATTTTCTTTAAATCTTCGTATAATTGACGACAGTTTTCGTATTTCCAATCATACTTTCTCTGGTATACCGGAATCACATAACGTTTGTCAGCACCTTCCATAAAGCCAGTCATTTTAGCTTCAGAGCCTTTCATAAATTTTCCTCCTACGATTCCTTACTGTAATATATTTTTACAAAATACGTATATCATTTTAATATCTTGATTTATCATACTTTCTGTAACATTAAAAACTAATTTACAAATAAAATTCTAATTCAGAGCATCTCAAAATACTTTCTATATTCTATGAATAAATCAAATATAAACAAAATGAATTGTTATACTCATCATATTCATTTAACAAAATTTACATTAAACTCATGTTTTATGTATATAAAATTATTTTTCACATTAATATATATGCTCTATTTTTATCATATTCCTTGTACAACCTCAAAATCTAATTGTTTCTTTCTTTCACTCCAATCAGGCATATGAATAGTCAGAAAAGTATAGAATTCATTATTATGATACGGATAAATAAGATGTGTTAATTCATGCAAGATAACATATTGTATACAACGAATATTAGCTTTTAACAAATACTCATTTATTGTAATTTTATTTTTTGACGGTGTACAGCTTCCCCATAAAGTCTTCATCTTTCTGACATATAAAGACGGTTCTTCTATTCCATACTTTTTAAAAATCTTATTATAGAGTTCGTTCATCTCATTCTGATAAGTCTTATATGCTTTTTCACGCCACCAATATTCTAATACTTGTTGATGTTTCTTGCTCATTTTATTTGCATAAACAATAATATTTTTCTCATCCTCAAGCACATAATTTTTTTCAGAGATTTTCTTAATGATTCTACAATCTTTTCCTAACAATTGAGTAGATGTTCCACTTTTGATATCAATTAAGTTATTATATCCGCTCGATTGTTTGTATTTTTGTAGTTGCTTTTCTATCCAACTTGATTTACTAATAAGAAACTCAGTAATCCACTCGTCTGTTACTCCATTTGGCACAGACAAAACAACTTTCAAATCCCTAAAAACTTTAAGATGAATGTTTTTGATATTCTTATGATGGATACAGACAATGGTTTTATCAAAAGGGGATGTTAATTTTAGAATATACTTATTCATCAGTATCTCGCCACCGCAACTTTCATTATTTCATCAATAATTAAGTCGAGCAAATCAATATTTGATTTATCAATGACAATGCCCATATCTTCAAACATATCAAATAAACAATCATCTAAATTTCTGTGCATCGCTTTATGTACAACCTCGTTGTGTTTCCAGTCTCGCTTTGCATTATCGCTGATAACTTTTTTAATTCGGTACGAATATTTTGCAATCAATTCCTCTTTATCAGTTATAACTTTTATTGTTTCATTTTTTTTGAGTTGAGTAATAATAGCACCATAAAATGCTTTTGAATCACTGTCGTTTGCAATTTGAGAAGGATAATCTTGTGAGGTTATTCCGTTTCTAAAATCATCAGCCATTATCTTCATACTTTCTAAATACGCATCTGCGTCGCGTGTTTCATTGTATAAATCAATAGTTTTTTTAATTTTAGACGAAAATTCCTCGAACAGCAATGGATCATCATATCTTATCTGTTTGAGTTTAGATTCCATTCTTGTTTTTATCGCATCAGCTCGAGATTCATTTGAATCCATATTCTCAAGAAGCCTTTTCATCGCTTTTTCATCGCCGATAGAAACCGGCTTAACTACAGATACAATATCTGTTGCATTCACAAAAGTATCAATTAGGTTTTTTATCCCTTGTTCATACTTAGACAAATCAACTTCATCATCATATCGTAGCATAACACTATCTTTTAATTTTCGATAGAATAAATATTCCTTGCGGTATTTTTCGATTAACTCAAAACCTACCTCTACAAATATATCCCGATTAGATAATGCCAAATTGAGTAAGTTAGCAAATTCTTTTAGTTTATTATAAAACTCTTTTCTTGTTTTTTCATCAGCAAGACTTTTTTGCCAAACATCAGAAGATTGGGAATCTTTAATCGATTCAAACATAGTAATTAGATTTTCATACGCTGCTGCCAGTTTATTTTTTTCATCAATCGGACCAAAGATAGCGCCTTCAATATCGGCTTTATCAAATCCATTCATTCCGGACTCAGCGTCTTCATACATATCTATTGCTTTATTTAACTTTTTAAAAACTCCCCAATAATCTACAATCAAGCCGAAATCTTTCCCTTTATAAACTCGATTCACTCTTGCAATAGCCTGTAATAGGGAATGTTGTTGAATAGATTTATCTAAGTACAAAACACCGGCAACAGGGGCATCAAATCCGGTCAACAGCTTATCTTTGACAATGAGCATATTGATTTCGCCTTCCGGGTTTTTAAAATCTTCACAAACATGATCATCATATTTCTCGTCATTGTCGCCAAATAAAGGCTTTACCATTTTCTGATAATATGCCCTTATTTTTTTTATAGTTTCATCTGTGGTTTCGTCATCATCACCCTCTCTCTTATCTCCAAATGTGATTACTACACGAGGGTTAATTCCGGACATACCTTTTAGCACTTCATACATTTCAACCGCTGCTGCTCGTGAAGAACACACAACCATCGCCTTTAAGCCTTTTGGAACACAATAATTTTTAAAATGATCTGCAATATCAAATCCTATTAAATTGATACGGCTTCTGGCTTCTGATATAGCCTTAAATCTACTAAACTTGTCTGAAAGTTTATCCTTAAGTTCTTGCGGAAGACCATCAGTCAAACTTTCAAAATAGTTGTTGATCGTCAATGCAGGTTCTTCCTGTTTGACTTTACGCCCTTCATAAACAAGCGGAACCGTAATACCATCTTCTATCGCTCGCTTCATTGTATAGTTATGAATCGGCTCTCCAAAAGTTTTGTAAGTATTCTTTTTTGATTTTGCAATAAGCGGTGTGCCAGTAAACGCAATCAGCGTTGCATTCGGCAAAACTTCTTTCATATAATTAAACATCGATTTATACTGAGAACGATGCGCCTCATCTACCAATACATAGAATTTATCGCTGTCAGGCTCTAAATATCTATTTTTGTACACTGTTTCAAACTTATTTATTAGTGTTGTGATAACGATGTTATCTTTATTCTTCAACAAAGAATTAAGTCCTTTTCCGGTCGCAGCACGAACAGGTGCCATTTGAGAATTAGCAAAATTATCACGGATTTGTTTATCAAGGTTTATACGGTCTGTAACAATGATAAACCTGGGATTTTCATATCCTTTTACTGCCTGAATTTTTTTAACTAGCATAACCATTGTCAGAGATTTTCCACTTCCCTGTGTATGCCAAATAACGCCGCCTTTTGAAGAACTTCCATCTTTACCATTAATTCTGTCCATAGATTTATTAATTGCAAAGTATTGCTGATGCCTTGCAATCTTTTTGATGTTATTATCAAAAAGTATAAAATTCTGAACCAGATCAAGTAGTCTTACTTTACTGAGCAAAGAGACTGCAATTTTATCCTGCTCCAAAATTGAACTGTACGGCGAACATTTTCTGCAGATTTCATCCTGCCATTCAACTTCATCTTCTCTCCACTCTACAAAATAGTCAGATGTTGTCCCACCTGTACCGTAAAGAACTTTCTGTGGATTCATTGCAATTACAAGTTGGGAAAATTTAAATAGCTGAGGGATAAAGTCAGGCATCATATTGCGGACATTTTGATGAACACCCTCCATAACATCGATGCTGGACTTTTTGCATTCAATTACAACAAGAGGAATACCATTGACCATTAAAACAACATCAGGGCGAGCATAACTTCCGTTTGGACGCTGAACGCTGAATTCTTCTGTTACCTGCCAAATATTATTTGCAGGATGCTCAAAATCAATATAATGCAAGTCAAACGACTGTTTTACTGGAATATCACTGTCTATTGCAATGCTTTCCTCCAAACTGATTCCCAAAGTAATGAGATTATAAATTTCTTTGCTTGCCATAGAAAGACCTTGCAAAAGAGAAGCATCCAATTCCTTAATCGCTTTTGTAATAGATTTCCCCGAGAAAAGCAATTCGTGTCCATAGTATATATATGTTTGTTTTCGTAAAAAGCGAATCAACTCATCTTCAAACAGTACGGAAGACAAATTTTTTCTTTTACTTTCTGCTTCACTGCGTGAAACATATTCATATCCCATATTGACTAAAATTTGTATAAGCCTATCCTGACATTCCGGACGTTCGTTAAAAATTGTATGGTTTGGCATAATGAATACTCCTTTACTTTTCTGTGAAATATCCAGATGGTATATTTAAATTAATATTTTGAATAAATTGAGTTAGCTTTTTTTCTACTAGTTTTTTACCTCCGATAGAATTATCATAAAATATAGTTCTAAAACCAGATATATCAAAAGGCAATTTTTCACGCTGACTTTTTTCATTTAATAATATTGTTGGCTTATTTAAAGCATGTGCAAAACCTACCTCATAAAAGACATTAGGGTTATCTGGTGTAATATCTGCAATTACTAAAGCTGAATTTTTTATAGCAGATACAATATCGTTTAATATTAATCCTGTACCTGATCCTTCGTCAGCTCTATATACACTATAGCCATTTTTTTCGCACACATCTTTTATTACATCTTGATATAAATCATTATAATTTTCACCAAACTGCATTACCACAAAAGCTTTTGGTTTTTCAGTAATAGCTTTATAATCGTGTATAGTTATTGAACTTTTACTTCTTGCCCAAATTCCCACTTGTGTGCGATTTTGAGGATCTTTTAAATAAGTACTGAAAATTTTTATATTATTAACAAATAGAGTCAAAATAGATCCTATAATTTCTGCTTTCAATAAATATTTTTTACACTTTTCTAATGTGGTTTGACCAACACATTTATTTAAATTCCAATTACCATTAAAATTTTTATATTCAAACTTAAAAAAGGTGTTCGCAATTCCGACACAAGAGAAATTAGTATCTCCAGTATAATTATATATTATTTCTGCCTCGTCGCCTTCGCATAAGTCATCAAATTCTAAAGTCATTTCTATGGTTCCGTTAAAAAAGTTTTCATCGAAGAGCAATATACCATATTTACTTCCATCTTTCATCTCATTAGTTTGAATATCTTTATACGGCGCATCTCCTCCAATAAATTTAATTGCGTTATTTTCTTTTTTGAATTCACCTTGTATAGATAACCATTCTTTCATATATCAAAATTCCTCCTTATACTCTTACGATTCCTTTTAACAGCAACTGCTGCATTGCTTTTTGTTGTTGTGTTATGCTCTTTAACTTTTCTTTATTAAGAGCTATTTCATTATCGAACAAAGAGATATACTGCGATATTTTTTTTTGCATCTCATATGGTGGAATTTTAATTTTCAATTTATCTAAATCTTTTAAATAAACAATTGGCATTGTTCCTTTAGTTGTTATCGAAGCAACTAAAGATAAGAAATAACTTGTACTAAAATAATAATAAAGAAACTCAACATCAATATTGTTAGCAGGAACGATACCCAAAATTCCTTGTTTAGTAGCTACAGATATCTTGTTTATAGCAACTTCTCCTATAGTTGCACCATTAGAGAATAAAATACAGTTTTCTGGTATCAACCACGCTCCTGAATTTTCCAGTCCTTTTTTCGTGATATACGAATCAACTTCTTCAATGTATTTATGACTAAGATGCTCGATTTTTATAAAAGGAATATTACCACCATCATAATACTTCGCAACAGAAGTACTAGGTGTACCTCCTTCTCCAGCCTTATCATAAAGACTTTTAAAAGTTCTTTCATCCCATTCCTTTGAGGGAATAAAAATTTTCTGCATCAAAGCCTTTTTCTGCAATTCTAACTTTTCAATCAGTTTTTCCTGTGACTCAATTGCTTTGTCCCACTTAGACAGGATTTTTGCGATACGGTTTTGCTCATCTTTTTTGCTAGGACATGGTATTACTATTTTGGTAATCTCTTTGCGATTAACGCCGTACACCTTAAATCCTACAGCCAATTCCTGAAACTGTTTTTTTACAACATCTGTTGTTGTAATATACTGTTTATACCACTTATCTAAAAAATCATCTTTGGATTTACCCAGAGTAGTATGTAAACCAGCTATAAAAAAATTATTATCAGGATTATCGATCAACACTGATCTTGAAGTCCCTTCTAAATCTTCAGATGCGTCGAGAAATGCAATATCTCCATCTTTCATAAGAAATGTTTCATTTCCATCTAGTTGTATATCATACTTTGGTAATAAACTATATTGTTCATAAGAAACTTTTTTGAAAGTTCCTTTATGCATATCTCCATAGTGCAAATATGCTATTCCTTTACTACCCAACTGTTCTCTTGATATCCCTAAACCGCCATAAAAAAGAAACATGTCGCCTAATGTTTTATCAGTAACCCAATCATCGGGGAAAACACCAAATTGAGTTTTTTTATAGCCGACAGGCACTTTTCCGGCTTTTATAATTTCTATTCTTTGTTTTATTTCTTCAGTCATATGCCGACCTCCTAAACGATAATTCCAATTAAAATACCCACAATCCCAATGACAGTGCCTACCACAAATGACACCCAGCAGAAAATTTCATTTTAGATTGCTAAATGCCACTTTACTTCTGTTAGTATGTCAAAATTAGCAACTATTTACTGCTGTCTTGTTTTAACAGCAAAATAGGTTTGACATACTGCAATGGCTTCCTTTTTTAGATTTTCTTTCATTACAATTAGATAGCACGCATATCAGGAAAGCATAATGTCATCGATTTTGCGTTCTGCTCCTGAACCGATCTCAACCATTTTACATATATAAGAACTACCCGCAGCTCTCTTGTATACCAAAATTCTTCGTACTCGTTTATATATTTAATGTTTTCAATAGTTTTTCACTATATGTCACAATATCAATCATAAACCAAGTTCCTTCATATATTGATTCATCTCTTTTTCAAGTGAAGCAATTTGAGTTTTAATCTCTGCAATTTCCTTGTTTACACTCTCCAAATCTATAAGTTCCTCTTCCTCAAAAGTATCCACATAGCGTGGAATATTCAGATTGTACTCATTTTCTTGAATTTCATTGAGAGTTGCAACATGACTGTATTTTTCTTGTTCTGCTGTTTCTTCTCCATTTATAAATGCCTTATAAGTATCAACTATTTTCTTGATGTCGTTCGGTTCTCCGTTCGAACCGTCACGCAATTTATTCTTTGCTTTTTCCTTTTTAAAATCTTTCGAAGCATCAACAAAAAGAACATCAGTTGTGGTACGCCCTTTTCTAAATACAACAATGCATGCAGGAATAGAAGTACCATAAAACAAATTTTCCGGCAACCCAATAACAGCATCAATCAGATTTTTCTCAATTATCGCTTGACGAATTCGTCCTTCAGATGCACCTCTGAACAAAACTCCGTGAGGAGCAACTGCCGCAATTCTTCCATTTCCGCTCATACTCGCAATCATATGGAGCAAAAATGCCCAGTCTCCCTTACTTGCCGGTGGTACACCTAAGTCAAATCGATGATGTCTATCAAGAGACGGCTCCATCTTAAACTCTTTTTTCTTACCCTTTTTAGTTGATTTAGCATTAGATTCATCTTCGTCAACTGAAACCTCACCGCCGGGGTTAAAACCTTCTGCCCATTTGTTCTTGCTAAAAGGCATATTAGCAACAATACAATCAAATTTCATAAGATTTCCATCGCTATCTAGGTGTTGAGGATTTGCGAGAGTATCTCCCCAAGCTATATGTGCATCTTTTATATCATGAATAAACATATTCATTCTTGCCATAGATATAGCTGAATTATTTACCTCTTGACCATATATTGAAACTTTGTCAAGTCCTCCTTTTTTTGCTGCTCTAATAAGCAAAGAGCCAGATCCACAAGTAGGATCATATATACGGTCTTTTTCCTGTGGAGATACAATTTGCGCCATAACCTCTGATACTTGCTGTGGAGTAAAGAAACTTCCTGCTTTTTTCCCAGCCATAGTTGCAAATTCACCTATCATATATTCATAAGCATCTCCTACAACATCAGCTGGAACTTCATTATCCTTCGTTTCAATATGGCTAGGTCTTAAATCTAAATCAGCAAAATCTTCAAGTAACGTCCTTAAAAGTGGATTCTTTTGCTCTTTCTTGCCCAAATTAGCTTCGCTATTAAAATCAATGCCTCTAAAAATTCCAGACAAAATCGCATTTGTGCTCTCAATTCCAGTTAAAGCTTCACTAATTTTAGATCCTATGTCTACAGAAAATTTATTTTTTAACAAATAATTAAATGTATATTCCTCTTTAAGGACAAAAGGAAGATTAGAAATTTGTCTTTCTAGTCGAAGCCCTTCATATTCTTTCTTTAGATTTTCTACACTTTCTTCAAAAGTATCACTTAAATATTTTACAAACAACATAGACAAGACATAATCTTTATAATTAGAAGCATCAATATTATCTCTAAATGTATTTGCACCTGCCCACAAAGCATTTTTGATATCTTCAAAAGTTGTTTTTTTAGTTGACATTTTGCTCTCCTCCATTCACCAATTCACTTAAAATCCCTTTTACTTTAATAAACTCTAACTCATTTAACCTTGTTTTTAATTTATAAACTTCAATACTTTTATGCCACAAATCGCCAATTGCTTTTTGCCTTTTTATAGAAAGGATTGGAACCTCTATCTCTTCTAAATCATTTCTTCCAATAGACGGGATTTTTGCTCCAGATAGAGATTGAGTAATCTTTGAAATTTCTTTGTTAAGAATATAAGCAAGATATTTAGATTCAACAGATACTGCCGAAATTATTATCAAATTTCCAGAAGCATACGTATCCTCATCAATCTCATCAATATAATTTACAAATGAAGGACTTACTCTTTTTATAAGAATATCTCCTTTATGTACTTTTGTATCTTTATTAACTCGAACCCTATCATCAAAAACAAAATTATCTATGACATTATTCTCCAATAAATTAATTGGCGTTATTATTTTATGTTTTTCGTCTGAAATCACTTTTTGTGATAAACAAAATTTTATTTTAGCCACATCTTTTAATTTCTTTTTCATCAAACCACCTTCGCAAAAAAAGACCAATCGATGCTGAGCTTCATTGGTCTATTTTTTTAAAATCTAGGGAGAGAGCCCAAATTATCAGCCTTAATATTATTGGAATCAGTTCTCAAATAGCTATTATCTACTACTCTCACATCTTCGCCAACAACCCAGCCTTTCCATGAATTATAATATTTAGTTTTTGTACTGTTAGGATTTTTGTTAATAAAATCAATCAACTCACTTTTAGTACAAATGTTTGTGGCAGGTTGCGACAAAGTATTTGTCCATTTCAAGTGTGAAATCACTTCAAAACCATATATATTTTTTTCATAATGTACTGCATCAATATAGACCATAAACCAAGGTCCTCCTTTCATTTTATATTGACAAATGCAGCATCTTTTAATAAAATGAATGTGTGTTATAGTATCGCAAGATGCTAAGCTCTATGTCCTTACTCAGCCTTGGGATATAGAGCTTTTTCATTTGACAAAATCATTATCACATATTTTTCAAAAAAAATCAAGTGTAAGTATGTTACACTTGATTTTTTTGAAAAAACAGGTCTTTTTCCTATATTTATACTATAAATCACCAGATCAAAATCAAATACTTATATTCATCTATTAACATATTCTTAGCAAAATATTTGATATCATTCATTTCCTTCACCCACTTCATTTGATCTTGTTTCTTTAATTCTTCTGTTATATTTCTTGATATTTTGTATTGTTCAACAAAGGTTTCATATTGTTGATTTAACTCTTTATCAAAACGAATCAATTCTTCATTCAGTTCGTCTCTTACTCGTAAAGCAAGGTAATGTCCTGGATGTTTTTCTTTTAATATTCTTAGATATTCTCTTCCAAATCTTGATAAATTGGGTAAAGGTCTTTCTTGTTTTAATGATGGAAACTCATAATCTCCTACTTTGTTATATTTGATCTTTTTCATTGTCATTTCCCTCCTATCTTGCATCTCTTTGTTTAATTTTCTTCTGTGCTATTCTTTCAATATTATAAATGTCAATATAATTTTGTACAAAAATGATCATTTATGATGTACAATTGTGTTCCTTCTCAATATAATCAAGAGCATTTTTAAGTATTAGGATTCCTCTTCATTTGGCTTCATTTGATCTTTTAATCGATAGGATTTACCCGTTATAGTTACCACGTGCGCGTGATGAAGGATTCTGTCTAAAATAGCGTTTGCCATGACCACATCACAGAAGACTTCATCCCACTCACTAAAATTGATATTTGTAGTTAATATCGTGCTTCTTTTTTCATAACGTCTATCTATCAATTGAAAAAACAATTTCGCATCATCTTTATTAATCGGAAGATAGCCAAGTTCATCTATGATCAGTACTTTATATTTGGTAAAATGGCGAAGTCTATCTTCCAATCTGTTCTCGTTATTTGCTTTCTTCAATTGTTGAATAAGATTATGACATTTGATGAAATATGTACTATTTCTACGCTTTGCCGCGGCAATGCCTATACTTACAGCCAGGTGTGTTTTACCTACACCACTATTACCCAGAAATACGATGTTTTCACAATTCTCGATGAATCTGAGTGTCTCAAAA
Source organism: Massiliimicrobium timonense (assembly GCF_002160865.1). Taxonomy (GTDB): domain Bacteria; phylum Bacillota_I; class Bacilli_A; order Erysipelotrichales; family Coprobacillaceae; genus Allocoprobacillus. The sequence goes on along the minus strand of NZ_NFLJ01000006.1, from coordinate 15,175 downwards.
TCCAATATCTGCTGTTTGTTTATTGATGACTGAAAATCAAAATCAAAATCCCTTAATTCTTTATGATGAGGAAATGCCCCTACCTTAACCATTGACTTGACCATATTCTTTTCTCTATGATCGATTTCTATCTGCGTCAATTTGATCAATCCTTCTGTAAAAGATAGATTGTTTCTGGTTATATAATCCAACATCTCATCTAAATTTTCATTCATTTGACTTAACTTCAAGTAATTCAGGTTATTTTTCAATTGCATATATGTACTACTCATTGTATATTTCTCCTATCAAATTTAAATTTGCCTTGGCTAATTGTTTGATTTCATCCGAACTGTCTTTAAAACTTACTTCATATATTTTTTGATAATGTTCTTCATGATAATTATATTTTGATTGAGATATTTGATGAATTGTTATAAGTCTTGTGTTAGAATACACATGTATATAATCATCAAATATCTGTAGTTTCACTGTTTTACCAATATATTCTGGTGGTGCGGAATATTTATTACCTTTATAGGAAAACAAACTCTGTGAATCTACTTTTACTGGTCTAATGGTGATTTTATACTGATTTCTTATCTTTTCTTGTGGTAAAGGAGATAAGAAATCTTTTTCTTTTTGGATATGAAGTTTCGGAATTTTTCCTATTTCACTGTGCACCTGGCAATTATTTCTTTCATTGATTTCCATTACTTTTTCATTCAGTTGTGCATAGTTCAGCTTCCCATTATAAGCATATAGTTCATCCCATAATTTCATTGGCGCTTCAACCTTCCCTTTACTCCATGGTTTTCCGGCAATACAAGGTTTCACTATAAAGCCATAATCATCCGCAAACTGTTGAAACTTTGCATTGACCTTTCCACTCGAATATTCTGTTCTTGCCTCATCCATGACTGTTTTCATATTATCGGTTTTTAAGATGTCAGGCACACCACCAGCTGCTTCAAATGCCTGATCAAGATAATGAAATAGAGCACCCTGCTTTTTTGTAAGTGAGATGAAATTAATCCTATATCTTGAATAGGAATATACAAGTGCAAAGATATTTAATTCAATAACCTCACCTGTGCTTAAGGTATAATGCATATTTTCCTTCCAATCCAATTGTGCCTCAACTCCCATACCAGTCTCTCTTTTGATTGACCGATGATTTGTCATATTGTTTCTAATTTTACCATTTACTGTCCTGTTTGTTCTGCCATTAAAGTATTTATCAAATTCCTCATGCTGGCTGATCCACTTTCTAAAATGGGAAGCTGAGCACTCTAATCCATGATTATCTTTTAGATATTGCCATAAAACTCTTTTATAAAAGAAAACCTGAGTATTTTGATTGATCAGCAAGTCATATATTATTTGATAAAAATTATCTAACTTACTTTTTCTTTCTCTTTTCTTTGGCTTAGTATAACCATTCATATATTTATCAATCAATCTTCTATCTACACCAAGCTCTCGGGCAATTTGTGATTTATTTATTTTCAATTTTAACTCCTCTACTAATACTTTCAATTTTGGTAAATCAAGCAAACAATTAATCTCAATACTTGAACTAACTGTTAAATTCATAATCATAATATAACCTCCAATAAAAACTGAATTATTATATTATGTTGAATTGATTTTGTACATTTTTATATGATCGTTTTTGTACATATTAATAGTAGCATTTATAAATATCTTTATCAAAGCTACGATTCCTGATGTTCTCACACGCTTTGATTTGAAGCCTTAGCTTCTTGATTTCTGATGTAAATAACTTGGCTCTTGCTGACCATTCTTCTTTTTCATCCTTCGTTCTTGCTCGTTGTCGTTGATAATAACACCCTTGTCTTTGTTTTAATAAGTCATTGAGTTCATCTTGTTTTTGTTGTTGATAGCCATTTAATTGATCGATATCTTCTATCTTGTTCTTGGCAAGAAGTTCGATTTCTCTTGAATATTGATCCATTTTCTTGAGTGCTTGTCTTGCTTCTTTGGATATATGTTGCTTTCTTGTAGGTAAGATATTGATCGAAATAAGATAAGCAACATGGATTCCTGCAAGTTTTGGTAACTGTTTTCTTCTATAAAGTTGATAGTATTCCTTACACCGATAATAACTTTTTGTATGTTCAACGTTTTGAGGAAGGATCCATTTATCGGTCAATCTTTCTTCAATTTCATCAAGATGATATCTTTCTCCTAATGACTTTAGATATATCGGTTCATTACAATACGGATGATAAACGACATCTTCTCCATCGATTCTTTCGAACTCATACCCTTTCTTTTTCATATTATCCTTTAAATCCCTAATACAATTACTTTCCTTTACAAGAGCATCAATATCTTTTTTAATGTCATTCATATAGGTTTTCATGATATGATAATTCAACTTTTTTGAATCGTAGGATGGATCTTCGATAATAGATAATCCGTATTCTTTACATAGTTCATCGGACTTATTTCTCATGTTCCAGTAATCTTTTTTAGTATTACAGAACCGTTTTCCATCGATGAATGAAGTTGAATTTAATAAGATATGATTGTGAATATGGTCTTTATCTAGGTGTGTGCTAACGACAACTTCATAACGATTTCCAAATACTTTTTGTGCTAACTTTACTCCAATTTCATGTGCAATATTTGCATCGACCTCACCTATTTTAAATGACTGATAACCATGAAACGCTACGATTCTTTTATGATCATGGAACAATTTCTTGGTCATCTGCATCGATTTTAATGGATCAAATGCATCACAATTAAGACAAGTTTCATACTGTTTTTGTTTGATCTTATTATCTTGGCTGATGTAATCCAAGAGCGTTTGCATCGTCTTTTTTTCATCTTCGACATAATTGATGGCGTTATCCAAACGATCCCGGATAGCCCAAATTGATGTTACTGCTTTGATCAGCCCCTTACTTTTTCATCAAGATTCTTGATCATCTGTCTTAATTCTTCGATTGTTACCTCAATGATTTTTGGAGATATTTCTTGTCTATTATTCAACGTTCTAGCAATCTGATTTAAATTATTACCGATATGATTGAACTCATTTTTTAACTTATAATACTCTAGATCAGGTGGTACTTTTATCTCTTTACCTAATATACAAGCTCTAGAAAATGCTTCTCTACTTAATTTTGTTTTTCTTAATTTCTTAACTAACGTTTCAAATTCATCGTCATTGAATCGTATCTTTATTTCATGATTTCTTTTCATATGAACCTCCAATCTTGCTGGTCATACCAGCTTATGATGTTGTATTTTGGGGACAAAATACGTTGCTTGCTAATACATAAAATATTAAATTTAACTTATTTAAGGAGTGACGGTGTGACGGTCAAAAGGTATTGTCAGACAACTGTCACACTGTCACTAAATTTCTTCATTTCCATGATATCTTAAACAAATTGGTCTTGCTTTATTTTGTCGTGGTTGCTTCTCGTAAGAGATAAATGTTGACTCTAGGATAGTACTGTTTTTTGCTAGTAAAGCTTGAAGCTGTCTTCCTGTCAGCGAAAGTGAAAGAATGGATGACAAATCTTCATGAGAACCAATAAATTCTTTTTTTCGAATGATAAAATTAATAACTTTCATAACATTCTCATCAACATCACCATCATCCTCATTTTCAGTGATTTCTAAAATCATACTATCATTTTGTAATAGTGTTATTTCATCATCCGGTATATCTTTCCCTTGTATTGCTAACTGACGTATCTTGGATAAATGGTTTTTCTTATACATAACAAGGATCGAATCAGACCCGGCTGTTAAACCTCTACTTCCATAGATTGAATCAAAAGGATGATTGACATCTACCTCTTTTTTTACATGTGTTATTAAGATAATCGCAATATGATATTTACAAGCTAATTCATGATAAGCTGTCGCTTCAGCATACTCACTATCATAGTATCTATCTTTTGATTTTCTTATCTTATGGAATGTATCAACCACTACAAGTTTTAAATCTGCATTTCTTTGAAGCTCTTGTTCAATTCTTAATTCTAAATCATACAAATGATTCGGCTTTAGAATATCAATAACAAATTTATCATTTGGGTCTACTTGCATTCTTTGCAATCTTTTTTTGATTTTTGTCTTTTTATCTTCAAAGGCAAGATAGACCGCTGTTCCTTTTTGTACTTTCCTTCCTAAGAAATTTTTACCTTCTACAATAGCATCACATAGCTGCAATCCAAAAAAAGTTTTTCCTGATTTTTGTGGTGCACCTAAAAGAGTTAGGCCTACCGATATCATATTTTCAACAATATCATCTTCATCATCATCTTTAGAAGCATAAAGTTGTGTTAAAGTAAACGATCCTTCATACTTTTTTTCATTTCGTAATTGAACTATACCCTTTTTATACTTTAGTGTACTTTGAATAATACGTTCTATTTCTTGGATTCCCAATGATGGTTGACATTTTGCTTCATTCTCTTTTTTAATACATTCTTTGATGGCTTCATCACTAAAACCTTTTTGTTGTAAGAAACACGCCATACGAAATAGATAATCGTTCCTACATCCTTCATTAACGATATCTTGACTTGTAAATGAACTCTCTCCGTTTTCTTTATGTCTATTTAAAAAGTTTCGTAATGCATCATTTATTTTTGCAACCGGTTCTTTATTAACAAACTGATATTTATTACCATCTATCATACTTGGCGGTGCTACAATGTAGCCACCTTTTCCTCGTATATCAATACCATCATACAATCCTGTACGTGTTTTAACTTCTTGACTATCATCATAATAGTAAAGATGAAATCCCCCTGAGGGAGATTTCACCATTTTTGTGGTAGGTAATTCTTTTCCATATTGTTTTAAAGATTCAATTCCATTATGTTGATTTTTTATATCAACATCTATAACAAATAGTTTTTCGCCCGTTACGATACCAATATTATATTGTGGATTTGTATCCCACCAATATTCAATAGTATCTGGATTCGTGGTTGCTTCTTTTATCCATGAATGAAGAACTTGCTTTCCTTTACTGTTTGGCGCCAGTGGAAAGACTCGTAGCCCTTCTTTAGCATAGGCTAGTGCACTTTCTTTTAAACTAGGCATGTGTTCCACCATACCACTTTTCATTAAAATATCTTGCAGGGACTTTACCAGAAATAACTAAATATCCTTGTTCTTCTAGATAATCATTCATCTCTCTCATCACTGCATAAGCTTTACTTTTACTAACTCCTAATAATTTAATTACATCGTATACATCATAATAACTTTTTTCAATTTCCATAATTTCTATTCTCCTTCTTTTAATATACTATCAATACTTACATCTAACGCATCAGCAATTTGTCCGATAGTTTTGAGTTGCCCAATCCTTTGACCTCTTAATATTGCAGAGATCGTACTATAAGACAAGTTGTTGATTTTACAAAACTCCTTTACCGATAATTGACGTTCTATCAGTAATATTTTAATTCTTGTTGAATCAATCTTCATATTTCCACCTCCTTTTATACCCAATTTGAGTTATTTTCAATTAAATAATAGCATATATTAGGTTGTTGTCAATATAAATAACTCATTTTAAATAATTTTCATATATTTTTATTCAAAATGAGTTATATTTATTTACAAGTTGTACAAATTTGATATAATTAACTCAAGAAAGGAGGTTAAATACATATATATGGCTACTTTTTCAGATATATTAGCAAGAGAACGTAAGAAAAAAGGTCTATCTAAAGCCGAGTTAGCCAGACGGCTCAATATCCCTTATACAACTTATCAAAATTATGAAAATGGTCGTGAACCAAAAATAGATGTTATCAAACAAATATCTGATGAACTCTCTATTTGTCCGAGCATATTTTTTGACTTAGAGAATACTGATTTTCTTTTTGATCATAGCTACCATCCTGTACAACACGACGAACTAAATGATATTTTATTGTACGATTCTGGTAAATTCTTTGACATGAAAGAAAATTTTGATAAAGAACATGAAAAAATAGAAGATTATGAGATAGATATTTACACAAATTTTGATGAATTCTATACATTACTAAAGGATTTTCGCAAACTCTCTTTTGTTTCTGTTAATCAGTCTCAATTTGAACAATTGCGTAATGATGCTTATCTTCTCATTAATAGAAGTTTACAAGATGCTCAATACCAATATCAAAAAGTTGTATATGAATCTCAATTTATGAATGAAGAAACAATTAATCAATATAAAGCAAATAATCCAAATTATAAGAAAGATATTATTTACAAAGTTCTCTTTACAAACAAAGAATTAGACCTTGATTTAGAAGATGATCAATCAATTGATACGATGTATCGTGTCGCATTAAAAAAATATTACAGTAAATAAAAAAAGCACTCCAGCGCCAACTAGAGTGCACAGCATGAAAAAGAATTACCTACCACAGCAATCATTTTTCATGCTCCAATTTTAACATGAAAAGGAGCGAAATACAATGCCAACATATTATGATAAGAAAACCAAAACTTGGTTTTGTAAGTTTTATTATACTGATTATAAAGGTGAGAAAAAACAAAAGAAAAAAAGAGGATTCAAATTACAACGTGAAGCTAAAGAGTTTGAACGACATTTTCTAGAACAACAAAGTACAGATCTTAATATGTCATTTGAGAACTTTGTAAAACTTTACCAAGATGATATGTCGCCTCGACTGAAACCAAAGACATTACATGTTAAAAACAATATTATCGAGAAAAAGATTCTTCCTTTTTTTAAACAATATCAAATGAACGAGGTTACTGCCATAATAATAAGACGATGGCAAAATGAGCTTATAAGCCAAAACTATTCTGAAGCCTATTTAAAAAAGATAAATGGAATACTAAATGCCATTTTTAATCACGCTACAAAATATTATGACTTAAAAACGAATCCTTGTACTAAAGCTGGAAGCATTGGTAGCCATAAAAGCAAAAAAATGCAAATTTGTACTATCGATGAAATGAAAACTTTATTAGAAAACGTACAAGACTATAATGATTACACTATATTCTCTACTCTTTTTTACACAGGTATGAGAAAGGATGAATTGTTTGCATTACAAAAAAAAGATATAGATTTAGATAAAGGAGTTATTCACATTACAAAATCATATCAACGTATTAATAAAAAGGATGTCATTACATCTCCTAAAACGCACAATAGCTATAGGGATGTTAGTATTCCACAATTCCTTGTAGATATTATTAAGCAATATATTGATAATCTCTATAAGCCAAAGGATGATGATTATATTTTTATGAATCATTACACAAAAGCTAGAGGGCGATTGAAATATGCACAAAGAAAAGCAAATCTTAATCCTGAGTTTACCATCCATTCCTTTAGACATAGTCATGTTTCCATGCTTATTGAATTAGGTTATAGTGCACTCATGATAGCAGAACGTATAGGTGATACCGTTGAAACAACATTAAAAACTTACAGTCATTTATACCCTGATAAACAAATTCATCTCGTTAATAAGCTTGATGAATTAAACAATAGTACCAAATTAGTACCAGAAACTCCTCAAGAAACAAAAAAACCTTGATTTTATCAAGGTTTTTTAATACTTATTATTCACCAACGTATGGTAATAAAGCCATTTGTCTAGCTCTTTTGATTGCTACTGCTAATTGTCTTTGGTATTTAGCACTTGTACCAGTTACACGTCTAGGAATGATTTTCCCATTAGCAGATATAAATCTTTTTAATAATTCAACATCTTTGTAATCAATGTAATCAATCTTGTTTTTTGTAAAATAGCAAACTTTTTTTCTAGGTCTTTGTCTTTTGAATGCCATAAACCATTTCCTCCTTAAAATTGAATATCATCTTCCATGATATCAAATGAATCAAAAGAATTATCAAAATCTTTCTCTAATTCTACTGTCTTCATATCATAGAAGTTATCTTGTGATACTTGTGGTTGTTGTTGCTGTGCTCTTTCTCTGGCAGCTCTTGTTTCCAAAAACTGTACACTATCACAAACAACTTCAACAACATATACTTTTTGACCTTGAGCATTATCATAGCTACGTGAACGAAGTCTTCCTTCAACACCTACTAATGATCCTTTAGAACAATATTTTGCTACATTTTCAGCAACTTTATTCCAGACAACACAGTTAATATAATCTGCTTGTTGTCCATCTGCCGAATTATAGTTACGATTAAGTGCTAAAGTGAAACTTGTTACAGAAGCACCAGTATTTGTTGTTCTTAGCTCAGGATCTCTTGTCATTCTTCCAACTAATACAACACGATTAATCATCAGAACTCACCTCTTATTTAGATTTTCTAAGAGTCATATGACGGATAACGTTTGCGTTGATACGTGAAATACGTTCAAATTCAGAAATGTTTGCAGGAGTTGTTGTTGTATCAATAACAACATAGTATCCTTTTTTGTAATCCTGAATTTCATAAGCAAAATCACGTAATCCCCATTCGTTGACATTATCTACAGTTCCTTCACCATTTGTTAAAATGTTTTTGAAGTTTTCGATTAATGCATTTCTTGTTTCTTCTTCAACGTCAGGTTTTACAATAAACATGATTTCGTATTTATTCATCTTTTTACCTCCTCCTATGGTCTAATGGTCTATATTCTTCATATAGACAGGCAGTAAATATATTACATGCAAAAAAGTTTATACCATAAATCCACCTTTTTGTCAATAAGTAACGGTATAATCAAAATAATTTTACTTCACAATCACTTTATTTTTCTATCAGCTCTTATATGCAATATTGTTTTTAAATCTTCATAGACTTGATTTTTATCTTCTACATCAATCATTAACCATTTTTGATAATTCCCTTCCTTTGTATGCATATAAATGTCTTGAATACGTATATCCATTGTCGGTAACAATTTTTCAAACAGTTCTTTTTCTTTTGGTCCAATCACAACCATGACAGTCAAAAATCCCTATCGTGGATAAACCGTACATATCGAATGACTCCCTTTTTTAAATTTCACATTCCAGCCATGTTCCCAGCTACAATGGCTGAACTCATACTGTGGCTTTGCATGAAATTCATTTTCCATATATAAGTATCATTCATCCCACAATGTATTATGGATATATTGACTAATCATAGATAAAGTTGGTACACATTCCTGTGAATCTCTATCAAACATACTCCTTCACTCCTTATACAATCAACAAAAATATTTCTGCTGCAATCACTAATACAATTAAATCAATGATATTATATTTTGTAAAAGACATAAAATAACGTTTTTTATATTGCGGATAAATACGTGTTATATACTTATAAGATATAAGCGAAGCCATTGAAGCAATGAATGTTCCTAACCCTCCAATATTGACACCTATCAATAAATCATAAACATTCTTTGTAAATCCAGATAATAATATTGCTGTTGGAACATTAGAAAATACTTGTGAACAAATAACACTGATAATCATTTCATAACCATTGACAATCTGATTTAAAAATTGTGCAATCATATCTATATTCTTTAAATTTCCTATAAAAATAAAGAAACCAACAAATGTCAACAATAATAAATAATCTACTTTTACGATGGTTTTATAGTCCATAAAACCACATACAATCATTATAACAGGTAATAAATAAAAAATACTTAAAAGATGCAAAACACTTAAAATACATAATACAAATAAAATCATATAAATCCATAGATAAGTGATATTCGTATCTTCTTTTTGATAAATCTTTGGTGTTTCAATGGATTGATTTCTATGCATAAATATATGTATCAATAAAAGTATCAAAGATAACATGACAAATGGTAAAATCATTATCATAAAATGACTCAAGGACATATCAAAATAAGTATACAAGAAAAGATTTTGTGGATTTCCTATTGGTGTACACATACTCCCTAAATTAGCAGCTAAAGTTTGTAAAACAACGATATGAACGACTCTTTCTTCCATCCTTAATATTTTTAAAACAACAATTGTTAGAGGAACAAAAGTAATTAATGCAACATCATTTGTTATTAACATACTCAATAAAAAACATAATCCTACAAGCAATAAGTCTAATTGTCTGGTTGTTTTGATTTTCTTCATAAAAAAGATAGCAATCTGTTGAAATAATTGGATATTTTGCAAACCATTCACTATAACCATTAAACAAAATAATAAAGCTAAAGTTGTATAATCAATATATCCTAAATACTCAAAAGAAGGTTTCACAAAAAAGCAAGATAAGATAGCTAAAATCCAAGCTATCATTAAAACCGTATCTTTCTTTATGATTCCCCATATTCTCCTCATTTCTTTCACCTCACGAAATCCTATTTTAGCATAAATAACCTAACTATCAATTTCTTTTCATGCAAAAAGTGCCACTTCACAATGGCACTATCTATTTCTAGAAACAAGATACTTCTTCATTTCTTTTAAAAGCGTTCTTGCTCCTTGTTGACAATCATAATTTGTTAAAATATCTTTAATCATACAATCTGTTAAAGGGATTGGAGTTTGATTTAAAAGAATTTGTTGAAGATGTTGTTTTTGTAATGGTTGATATTCAATAATTTCATCTATACGATTTAAAAATTCTTTAGAAAAGAACGATTCTAAATATTGGTGTGATTGAAGTTTCTTTTTAAAACCTACCACAGGTTGATTTTGTCTTGTAATATTAGATGTCATCATAATAATAGTATCTTTAAAAGAAAGAATATGATGTTGATGATCCTTTAAAATACCTTCATCAAAGACTTGTAAAAATAAATGTATAACTTGTGGATGGGCTTTTTCAATTTCATCTAATAAAACGATACTATCGGGATATAAAATCATATCATGAAATAAAAAAGATTGCTGATCAAAACCAATATAACCTGGAGAAGACCCTATAAGTTTGTTGACACTAGTTGCATCACTATATTCTGACATATCTAATTTGATAAAGTGTTTATGCAAAGTTTTCGCTAGAATCTTTGCTGTTTCGGTTTTTCCAACACCACTGCTTCCTGTTAATAAATAAACACCTTTAGGACGATGTGAATGAGGATATTGAGCAAGTGATTCTAAAGATTCTACCAATTGATGAATTGCTTCCTGTTGTCCAATAATATGTTGATGAAGTGTCTGTTCAATATCAAGATAAGAACTTTCTTGTAAACAACTTCCTGAAATTTCTTCTATCACTTTTTCAATATGACATGTCTGTAAAACCTGTTCGTTTTGAAATATAGCTTTGACACAAGATAAATCCAAAACATCTAAGGCTTTATCTGGAAAAACACGTGAAAGTAAATATTGATCGCAAAGGTCTATAATTTCATCAAGTCGTTCATTGGGGATATGAATATGATGATAATTTTCATATTGCTTTTTAAGTCCTAAAAGAATATCTTTGGTTTCTTCTTTTGTATTTTCATTGATTTTCAATATTGAAAAACGTCTGTTCATCGCTTGATCTTTTTCAAAGTATTGATAATATTCTTCAATGGTTGTCGCTCCAATCAAAGTTAAATCCTTTCTTGCTAAAAAAGGTTTTAAAATATTAGATGCATCAATAGCTCCTTCAGCTCCTCCAGCCCCTATTAAATTATGAATTTCATCTATAAATAAAATTGCATCTTTAGCTTGAATGACCTTATCAATTAATTTTTTGAATTTTTCTTCAAATTCTCCACGATACTTTGTTCCAGCAACAATACTTGATAAACTTAATTCATAAATCACTTTGTTTTGTAATAAGGCAGGAACTTCTTTTTGATTAATCTTATATGCCAGTTTTTCCACTAATGCTGTCTTTCCTACACCGGCTTTACCAATCAATAAAACATTATTCTTTTCTTTCTTACAAAGCGTTAAAAAAAGTTGTTCTAACTCCTGTTCCCTTCCAATCATCAAACGATTTTCGTTTTTTACACGTTCATTAAAATTAATTAATTCATGTATTTTATCTAATTCATAAAGAAGGGATTGTTTTTCACTTAATTTTTCTTTTAACTGATTAAATGAAACATGATATTTGTTTAATAATTCTACAGCAACACTTTCTCTTTGCAATAGTAAAGCCAAACATAAAGTATTGATTGTCACTTTACTTTCTTTTCTTTCATGTGTGAGACGAATAGCTTCTTCTAATATCTTTTTTACAACTTCACTATATTCCATATAAAAAGGTTGAATATCTTTTTTGCCAAACAACCTGACTATATCTTTATAAATGACATCATCATCAACATGATAGGTTTTTAACATTTTTGTTAAAGGGATTTCTTTCATTTTTAATACTGATAATAAAAGATGCTCACTTCCTACATGACTATGCCCCAAATCAAACGCTATACTTTCAGCAATAACAATGGCTTTTTGTGCCTGTTCATGAAATTGTGTAAGCATATGACACCTCTTTTCCTTTCTATCATATGAACTCTATTTGAAATTATTAACGTTTTCTTTATATTTAATCATTTTATTATTTTGCATTATTTACCAAAAAAAGAGATAATGCTTCAACATTACCTCTTTACATTTTCTTTTAACTGTCCATAAACAACATATCTATTTTCAGTTCCAGTATAACATGTACTTAACATAATCATATTGACTTGTTTTTCACTGACATTTTGATAAACAGAAGCTTCACTCTTGACTTGATTCATATATTTTTGATAATCAATACCTTTTTGATATAAATCACTTCTTGAATCAATGACCGCAGAAGCTACACCTTGATAAATATTAATACTTCCATCTGGTAAGTAAATATAAATATTTTGGTGTTCATTAAAATAATCTTTTTCTACGAAGTATCTTAAATCATGAAAACGAGAACCATTTTTCATATTATGTCCATAGATAATTGTATTATCATCACTAAAATCTCTTGAATTGATTTCATCAATAAAAAGATTTCCTGCCGTATTTGCTTTCATATATAAATCTGTACGTAAATATGTATCATTATTTTCCCCTTTAAGAATAGGCTCATCAATCTTTGTATCTGGAATATATAACCATCCTATCACATCTGAATTGATATTTTGAAGTTCTTCAAAATTAATAACACGTTTTAATGGATCATTTTCATCTTCTTTGGGTTCTTCTACATATTTTGTAATAAGTTCTGTACTCTCTTTTTCAATAGTATAATAATTATAGAATATCTTTCCCAATTGAAAAGCTGAAAAAAGAAAAACACATATACAAACAACAAGTAATATTCTTCTAATAATCTTTTTCATTAAACATTAAACTTGAAGAACATAATATCACCATCATGCCCTACATATTGTTTTCCTTCCTGACGAATTTTTCCAGCTTCTCTTAAAGCATGTTCACTACCATATTCCATTAAATCATCATAGCTATATGTTTCTGCTTTAATAAATCCTCTTTGGAAATCAGTATGAATAATTCCTGCCATTTCTGGTGCCAGCATACCTTTTTTAAAGGTCCAGGCTCTGACTTCATCTGCTCCAGCGGTAAAGAAAGTATTTAAACCTAGCAAAGCATAAGCTTCTTTAATTAACTTATCTAAACCACTTTCATCAATACCTAAATCATCCAAGAACATCTGTTTTTCTTCTTTATCTAAACCAACAAGTTCACTTTCAATCTTGGCACAGATAGGAACAACATCACAGTTTTCTTTTTCAGCATATTCTTTTAATTGAACATAATAAGGATTACTTTCTGGATTTTCTAAATCTTCTTCTCCAAGATTAGCTACATAAATTAAAGGCTTCATTGTCAATAATGTGTATTGTTTAACAATATCCATTTCCTCTTTAGAAAAAGATAATACTCTCGCTGGTTTTCCAGCTTCTAAAGTTTCTTTTAAAGGTTCTAAAACTTCCATTTCAGCCTTTGCTTCTTTATCACCAGATTTAGCTTTCTTTTCAATTTTACCAATACGCTTTTCCACTGTTTCCAAATCAGCAAAAATCAATTCTAAATTGATTGTTTCCACATCTCTAACAGGATCTACATCCCCATCTACATGAGTAATATCTTTATCTCTAAAACAACGAACAACTTCACAAATTGCATCTGTTTCACGAATGTTTGCTAAAAACTTATTTCCTAAACCTTCTCCACGACTTGCTCCTTTGACCAAACCTGCAATATCAGTAAATTCAAATGTTGTAGGAATTGTCTTTTTAGGATTGAAAATCTTTGTTAATTCATCTAAACGATAATCAGGAACTTCCACAACACCTACATTAGGATCAATTGTCGCAAATGGATAGTTTGCTGCTTCAACCTGTGCATTTGTAATTGCATTAAATAATGTTGACTTACCCACATTAGGAAGTCCAACAATTCCGGCTGTTAATGCCATCTTTTCATCACTCCTTAACTCCATTCCATTTTAGCGAAAAATTATTAAAAAGGCAATTCTTATTCATATCTTTTCCAAACAAATATGATATATTAAAGTTAGGAGGCGAGAATATGATTTTAACAACAACTCCTTCTATTGAAGGAAAAGAAATTATGGAATACAAAGGAATTGTTTTTGGTGAAGTGATTTCTGGTATTAATTTTATCAAAGATTTCACGGCTGGTTTATCTAATATCTTTGGTGGCAGATCAGCAACATATGAAAATGAACTTTTGGAAGCCAGAGAAAAAGCATTACAGGAATTAGAAGAACGTGCTCGTGAAAAAGGGGCAAATGCTGTAGTGGGTATTGATGTTGATTATGAAGTTTTAGGTGCTGATAATGGCATGTTAATGGTGACAGTATCTGGAACTGCTGTGATTGTCAGATAACCAAAAAGATTCCTTCAAAATGAAAGGAATCTTTTTATTTATAAAAAGTGGTTGCCCACTTGGTTATCAGTATAAAGAATGTTAAATGTGGAGAGAAAACCTGATAACTGCTTATAATATATAAACTTTTTTTCTTATCTACTATCTCATTACCTAAAGTTTTGATTAAGAATAAGTAAAGCAGGGATTTTTCCCTGCTTAGTCAATCATGATTGTGTTGTTGTTTTCAATGACTTTCATATCCTGTTTTGGAATTGAAATTCTTAAAACACCATCTTCAAATTTTGCTTTAATATCACTCTGTGGAACATTTTCTCCTACATAGAAGCTTCGACTCATGCTTCCTGCGTATCTTTCCTGTCGGATATATTGTCCATCTTTATTCTTTTCATCTTTATTCAAGTTCTTCTTAGCTGAGATTGTCAAATAT
>NZ_NFLJ01000059.1 GCF_002160865.1 Massiliimicrobium timonense | reverse complement strand
TTGAGTTATTAAATAAAGGAATGTAAAAACATTAAATTATAATAATCTCTTAAAAAATATATAAATAGTATATAATATTGTACCTTGTACTATTGAAAGAAAGGAATGAAAAAAAGATAATGGGTTTATTTGGCAAAAAGAAAAAAGATAAAATTATTGTAGGTGGTTTTCTAGTATCTGGATTACCAGAAAAAGAAAATAGTGATTTAATGTTAGAGTTATACAATGATCATATTCACATAAAAAGTTTTAGGGATTTTAAAAATGAGTATAAAATCTCTTTAGATAAAGTAACTGATGTAAAATTTTATACTGAAGAACAAATTCAAAAAATAATTGAACAATCTACCCCAGGTATAATTATTGGTGCTGCTACATTTGGTGTTATAGGTGCTATGATTGGTGGTAGAGTAAAAACAAAAGAGAAAAAAACTACATTAGATTTTTTATTAATTAAATTTGACAATAAAGAATTTTGTATGAGAATAACTTATTATCCTTCTGTAAAAAAATTCATAAATAAAATTCATGAATTAAAACCTTCTTTATCATTAGAAAATAAAGAGATTGTAGAATTATAAAAATAAAAACCCTTCGATACTGGCAATATCAAAGGGTGAAATGTCAATCAATCACATGTGGGTGAAATGACTAACACGACAAAATAATTATATCATTTTACCTACTTGTTAATCAAGGAAAGGTGGAATAAAAAATGAGATTACCAAACGGTTATGGAAGTGTTGTAAAATTATCTGGAACAAGAAGAAAACCGTACATGGTTAGAAAAACAGTTGGATTCAATGAAAAGCATTATCCAATTTATAAGATTATCGGTTATGCCAAATCAAGAAATGACGGTTTAATTATGTTGGCTGAATATAATCATGATCCATACGATATTGAAGCTAGAAAAATGACTTTTAAGGAAGTCTATGATCTATGGGAAGAAAAGAGATTACCAAAGCTGGGTAAAAGTTTACAGAAGGCAATGAAATCAGCATATAAGCATTGTTCCAGTATTGAAGATATGAAATATAGAGATATTAGAACAATACACATGCAAGACTGTATAGACAACTGCGGTTGCGGTTATTCTACACAAGGGGCAATAAAAAATTTATTTGGGCATCTTGATAAGTTTGCTTTGGAACTTGATGTTATAAATAAATCCTATGCACAATTGACAACTGCTGAACCAATTCCAGAAACAACCAAAGAGAGATTTACTGATGATGAAATTAAGCAGTTGTGGAAATTATATGAAGATGGTGTTGAATGGGCTGATACAGTTTTAATACTCATTTACACTGGATTCAGAATAACTGAATTTCTAAATTTAACATTAGATTCTATTGAAAACAACTGTTTTAAAGGCGGTATCAAGTCAAAAAGCGGTAAGAACAGAATTATACCTATTCACTCAAAAATCGCTCATATCGTTGAAAATAGGGCAAACAGAACACAAAATTATCTGATTACTGAAGATGGCAACCATCGGATTAACCAGACAGCATATTATAAGTATTATTATGATGTACTTAAACTGATCAATGTGAGAAAGACACCACATGAAGCAAGACATACATTTAGATCATTACTTGATTCTGCTGGTGCAAATAAAAAGTGCATTGATATGCTTATGGGACACAAATCAAAAGATGTTGGATTAAGAAGATATACACATAAAACAGTTGAAGAATTAAGAGATGCAATCGAATTAATAAGAGTTCAATGAACTCTTATTTTTGTTACCAATTTATTACTGAACTAGTAACAAACTAGTAACAAAAATAAGAAAAAACCCTCATTTTATGAGGGTTTAAGGTTTAATAAAGATATTATAACATATTTTATACTCATTTGATGATACTGAATACACATATACCAATAAAGAACTATATGCAAGTAGCTTACATATAATTAAAAATAATACAAATTCAGAAAGTCAAAAACAACTCCATGAACTATCATATGAACATAGTTCACTTTAAAAAGATGCCAATATTATAAATGATATAAGTATTCAAAGTGATTGAACTGAGCCATTCACGGAAAGCCTGTGAGGAAAACGATTAACCACTATATTCAAGCACAAGTTCTACCATCAAAATATCAATGATTATTTTAACATTGACTTTATGATTCGATAGCCTTTTGAATACATGTCATAGCATTGAGACTACGAGGATAACCCATATAAGGCAAACATTGTGAAACAACTTTTCTTAAAAAAGCTTCATCATTTCCTAAGTTCATATTTCCTTTCGCATGAGCAATCAATTGGGGTTCACAACCACCTTGTGCCATTAAAAAACAAAAAGTAATCATCTCACGTTGAGCCAATGTTAAACCAGTACGTGTATAAAAATCACCAAAACAGTTATCAGCTAACCATTGATTGATATGACCATTTTTCCATGCCTCTTTCATATGGTCACCAAAAATGATAGCTTGTGTATTCGCACCTTTTTCTAGACGATTATCCCTTGTTGTCGTTTTTTGTGATGGTAAAGGTAATGCGATGTTTTGTTTTTCTAATTCTTCATTAACAATATTTAAAAATGGTAACATTTTAGCAAAACCTAAATAATCACAAGATTGATAAACAACTTCTTTTACCATAACAGGTGTCAGTCCTACCTGTAATGCCTGTGGTAAAATAAAACGAAAAGCATCCTGCCCCTGACATCCTAATAAAGTCGCCAGAATAGCCATATAACGTGTTACATCATCTAATTCCTGTCCTTTTTGATGAATCACTTCATCTCCTGCAAAGTGCTCAAAAATATCCATAAATTCTGGATCTGTTTCATATAATTTCTTTACATCCATTGTCATTTCCTCCTTAAATTTTTTATTCACCTATTGACCATACATGTTTTGTTTGGCATTTTCTAAAGTATTTTGTACCATCACACCAACCAATGCATGAGGTACATAGACTTCTTCTAAATAACAAACATCTTCATCTGTCAATATCAAATCAACAGTTTTGACTGTTCCTTCAACATGATGCAGTTTCGTTGCGACAACAACATCTTCACGATTTGTATAATTTTTTAATGCTCTACCAAGATATTGTTCACTTGTCCCACTTTGATAAGCAATATCTATATCAAAGAAATTGATGCCCATATCTAATGCCTTTTTGACAATTTCTCTTGTATGCTGTTCATCAATTATCCAAGTATGCTGACTATTTTTAACATCACCAAATCCCATACATCCTAAACAAATCCTAGATACTTTTAAATCAGAATTTCCTAGTTGGATATATTCCATAATCATTTTCCTATCTTATAAATTCACTCTTGCAATTATTGATTAATATCCTCTTTTACAATAAGTATTTCATCATAACTGGCAATTTTTCAATAACAGGTGCTCCTGTTTTGAATATCTGATAAGCGAAAACTTTTGATTTATACGTATGTTGACTGACTCATTCAACATAATCTGCTTTTGCTAATATATCTTGACTAGCTCAATTCACCTTTAATGTATGATTTTCTCTAATACACCACAATTGTATAATGTCATTGAATTAAACTGAACATAATATGAGTGTACCCCATAATACCTAAATACCCAAAAGCACATAATGAGGTGCATTATTCACCATTGTTTCTAACATCATTAATGGTGTTAGATATAAGGCTAAAGATTTTCCTACATTTTTCGCATATCAATCACCCATTTTTTGATTTTCTTTTTGAATTTCATATCTTAAATAATCTAATCGTGATATTTGTTTTTCCTTAAAATGCACTTCACTTAAAATTCCATTTCTTTTCTTATTTAACATACCCATACGTTGTTTTTGAGTACCACTTCCATCAGCTAATAATCTCATATACTTTTCAATATTTTCATTTGTAAATCCAATATCATGAAGTGTCATAATAATACTTAAACGTTCAATATCACTTCATCACATAATCCCCATTGTTCATACTCTTTGAGTATTTTAATAGGTATATTATATTTCTGACTGGCTTCTTCTATTGTCATATACAAACTCCTTTCTTCAAAAAATAAAGGTATTCCATCTAGGAACACCTTTATTATAAAAAGAGTTATGTGCAATGTCTAATACTTATATGTTATCATCAATTATGCCTTTAAAGTATTGATAAACACATAAAAGTTTCATAATTATAATTAATAATCTAAAAATAAAACAATTTCATTTTATTCATTCAATCTATTTTTAAAATAATAAAACCGAAAACAAAATGTTTTTCGGTATCTTTTCAATGGCCTCCCTAGTAGGAATCGAACCTACAACTAGTCCTTAGGAGGGACTTGTTATATCCATTTAACTATAGAGAGAAAATCATGAACATGTTTTATTCTAACATGTAATCTTCTATAATGCAATTGGTCATTCTCATTTGATTCCATCTTTTCAATAATGTTTCAATATAATAAATAGTCATCAATTCATACCATTCTCCTGTCTTTAAATCGACTAAACAATATAAATGATTTTCTCTTTTGATTAAACCCAAACGATAATAATATAAAGCTGCTTGTATATCAATAGACATTTACAAAACCCCCTATTTCATATTTATGAAACAGAGGATTTTTTATGAATGAAATAAAGAGTAGACAAATAACATAGAGAAATTAACCAACCTGCCACAATATCACTTGCATAATGAACACCTAAATATATGCGTGTTATTCCTACTATTATAGGTATAGTCAAAATAACAATAGCTAGAAAATGATGAGATTTCCATATTTTATAACCAATGAATCCATATAAACTCATTGACATCATTGCATGAAACGATGGGAAACTATAACCATGTTCTTGAATCACAGGAAAATAGGTAGGACGTGATCTAGTGACAATATTTTTAATCACAAAGTTAATCAAAGCAAGAACAACCATATGAAGACTTAATCTCAAACCTGAAGATTTATTCGTTACAATAGCTATAAAACATAAAATAATAATAAAGAAGGCTGATCCTAATAAAGTCATTATTTTCATAAAAAATGTTAATAGTGGTTGACGAATAGATAGACAATAAGCATAAATCAATACATCTATATCATGCCACAACCCATTCATAAAAGTGAATAGAAAGAAAAACAAACAAAGCCATGAGCCTATTAAAAATATCCAGTGTTTATAATTCCTTATCCACCCTTTGACCATTTTCTTTCACAATCCTTCCGGGAATTCCAATAACAGTACAATTCGGTGGAACATCTTTTAAAACAACAGAAGATGCCCCAATAATACTATTATCACCTATTGTTACATCTCCAATGACTTTTGCTCCAGCAGAAACCATCACATTATTTTTTAATGTTGGATGTCTTTTCACTTTATGTTCGCCTGTTCCTACACCACCTAAAGTCACACCTTGATATAAAGTACAATCATCACCAATAATTGTTGTTTCTCCAATAACAACACCCATACCATGATCAATAAAAAAACGCTTACCAATTGTTGCTCCTGGATGAATTTCAATTCCCGTTAAAAAACGTGCTACCTGACTTAAAAAACGTGCAATTAATTTAAGATGCAGCTTCCATAAAAAATGATAAATACGAAACAAAAACATAGCATGTAAACCGGGATAATTTATAATTACATTCAATGGATGACGTGCTGCCGGGTCCATTTCTAATATTCTTCCTATCAATGTTTTTGACATTTTGCTCACCTCTTTTTTATATTTAATCATAAAATATTCAAATACACAAATCATATTATCATTTTTATATTAGCATATGCTTTTTATAAAATAGCAATTTTACTTTTGTCATAGTTTTTCTAAAAAACAAAAAAGTAGCATCAATGCTACTCAACTATATATATTAAAAAGCAAATATCTTAATGACTTATAATTATAATATTGAATATTTTTACTTATGTATATAATCATTTTTCTATTGAATTTTATAGTTCTATAGATTTCCATATTCATAATTATGCATAAATTAATTTATAGAAATCACTGTAACTTATGATATAATCACCAATCTTTTCTAATTGTGCCTTATTACACTCTTTCACCCATTCAAAGTTATTATTTGGAAATTTCTTTAACAGCAATTTCAGTAATTTTTTGGTTCCATTTTCAATATCAAGGAATAATTATTTATCATATCAAAGGGACTTGAAGTCCCTTTGATGTCATGAATGAATTAATTTATAGAAATCATTGTAACTTATATTCAACAAGATATAATCATCAATCTTTTCTAATTGTGTCTGACTGCAATCTTTAATCCATTCAAAGTTTTTATTCGGAAATTTCTTCAACAGTATTTTCATCAACTTCTTGATTTCTCCTCGTTTTTCACCAATATCTTCTCCTTCTTTTCTTCCTTCATTTTTTGCTTCAGTAATTAATTCTTCTAGTGCTTCACACATTGTCCTCTTTCCTCCTTCTTGCTTTTTAAAATAACTAACTCTTTTTCTTAACACTTCATAATACATGTCATTTGGATTACTACACAACATATCATGCATTAACTTCCCTAATGCTGTTTCATCTTGCATTGATGCATTCAAATAAATGATATGTAACTTATCTTTAAACTGTTCCTGTTTGTCAATATAGCGTTCAATATGACTCACTAATCGTTTTGTTTTCAATACATCTTCTTCACATATAAAGATAACATACATTTCTGGAAAATGACTCCATTTCTCTCCTGGATAGGACAAATCACAATCCAGTACACTGGCATGATATCTTGCCCTTAATGGTGAGGCATTGTCCTTGCTTTTTTCTACCTCTATACCTATGACTGCCCCTTCATACGTATAGACAACAATATCCAATTCTACCGATCGACTAACCACTTGCTTATGGTCTTCCTGCGTTTCGAATCTCTTGAGTGAAAACTGTTCACCAAAGATAATCTTCATCAACAGTTCAACACATTGATAATCCTTGAATATCATTCTCATGAATGTATCATCAATAGGTCTTAATTTATTTAATACTTCTAGATATCTTTCATTCACTAATATCGCCCCTTTCATGTGATTTTTATAGTTGATTTCATCTTCAATATTAAGGAACGATTATTTATTATATCAAAGGGATTCAAAGTCCCTTTGATAGTCATGAATGAACTAATTTATAAAAATCATTGTAGCTTATATTCAAAAAGATATAATCATCAATCTTTTCTAATTGTGTCTTATTACACTCTTTCACCCATTCGAAGTTTTTGTTTGGAAATTTCTTTAACAGTAATTTCATTAATTTCTTGATTTCTCCTTCATTTTTTGCTTCATTCACTAATTCTTCTAACGCTTCACACATAGTCTTCTTTCCTCCTTCTTGCTTTTTAAAATAACTGACTCTTTTTCTTAAAACTTCATAATACATGTCATTTGGATTACTACACAACATATCATGCATTAACTTCCCCAATGCTGTTTCATCTTGCATTGATGCATTCAAATAAATGATATGTAACTTATCTCCAAAGACATTACCATCTTCCCGATATCTTTGTATATGGTCTAGCATTTTACCATTTTTTAACACATCTTCTTCACATATAAAAACAACATACATCTCTGGAAAATGACTCCATTTCTCTCCTGGATAGGACAAATCACAATCCAATATACTGGCATGATATCTTGCCCTTATAGGTGAAGCATTGTCTTTGCTTTTTTCTACCTCTATGCCTATCACTGCTCCTTCATGCGTATAGACAACAATATCCAATTCCACCGATCGACTAACCACTTGCTTATGGTCCTCCTGTGTTTCAAATCTCTTGAGTGAAAACTGTTCACCAAAGATAATCTTCATCAACAGTTCAACACATTGATGATCCCTGAATATCATTCTCATGAATGTATCATCAATAGGTCTTAATTTATTTAATACTTCTAGATAT
>NZ_NFLJ01000058.1 GCF_002160865.1 Massiliimicrobium timonense | reverse complement strand
GATTATTTATACAACAGAAGATGGTTTGGTGAAAATAGAAACAACTTTTAATGATGAAACAGTTTGGTTATCGTTAGATCAAATGTCATCATTATTTCAGAGGGATAAATCCACTATATCTAGACATATTAAAAATATTTTTGATGAAGGTGAATTAATTAAAGAATCAGTTGTTGCAAATTTTGCAACAACTGCCAGTGATGGAAAAACATATCATGTTGATTACTATAATCTAGACGTAATTATCTCTGTTGGCTATCGTGTGAAATCAAAACGAGGAGTTCAATTTAGAATATGGGCAACTAATCTTATTAAAGAATATATGAAAAAAGGTTTTGTGCTTGATGATGAACGATTAAAAGAATTAGGTGGTGGAGGATACTTTAAAGAGTTGCTTGAAAGAATTCGAGATATTCGTGCATCTGAAAAAGTGTTTTATAGACAGATACTTGAAATATATGCTACAAGTATTGATTATGATCCAACAGCTGATGTTTCTATCCAATTCTTTAAAAAAGTACAAAATAAGATTCATTATGCTATTCATGGAGAGACTGCAGCTGAAGTTATTTATCATAGAGTAGATGCTGAAAAGGAATTTATGGGTTTGACTACTTTTGCAGGTAATCAACCAACACTAAGAGAGGCAAAAATTGCAAAGAATTATCTCAATGAAAAAGAGTTAAAGGCAATGGGGCAACTTGTATCAGGATATCTTGATTTTGCAGAAAGACAAGCACAGCGTGAACAAGTGATGACAATGGAAGATTGGGTCAAACACCTAGATAATATTTTAACGGTCACTGGAGAACAATTATTAGTTGGCAATGGTTCGGTTTCTCACCAACAAGCTATGGAAAAAGCTGAAACAGAGTATAAGAAATATAAAGCAAGAACATTAAGTGATGTAGAAAGAGATTATTTAGATGCAATAAAGGAGTTAGAGAATTTGAAGTAACTTCATCTATTACTATGTTTGAAATTTAGTTTTATGTAAAAAAATCAATGATTTCTATTTAAAACTGTCATTGTAAGAATAGACATGAACTATGAATTAAAATGATTATTTTTTGTGATTGTTAATGAATTCCTTTTTGCTTTGAAGATAAATCATTTATTAATTTATTTCCAAAAATAATATTTTCATTTTTGAAAAATTGTTTGGTTGATTTGGTATTGAAAATTATAGATTTTATTATTTAAATAAGTATAATATTTATTAATAATGAGGTATTTAACCTCAAGACATCCTATGATGACGAGTGACGGTTCTGACTCGTCGGTAAAATAAAAAATGACCGAGAACTTGATGATGTGTGAGAGCAAAGACACATCGGTAAAATAAAAAATGGCTCAAGGATGCAAAATAGAGGAATCTATAACAGGTTCCTCTTATTTTTAAGGATATATAAAATAGAGAATTGAGAAATATAAATTGATTAAGTGATTTTATAAAAATTATTTTGTATATTACATCATTTCATATTAACAATATATATTGAATATTAACAATAAAAATGTTAATATATTGTATATAATGTTAATATGGAGGTGAAATGATGAATGCATTAAATATTTTAGGGTTAAAGATTGAATTAGAATCATGGGATAAAGTGAAGAAAGTGCCTTTGTATATTAGTAATCATTTTTTTATTCAAAAAGCTTCAATAAATGGAATTTATTGTTTGTCATTAACGCCTTATGATGTGCTTCCGCCGTTATCTTCTTTAAAAAAACAGATATCAAGCATTCAAGCTATAGAAGATTTACCAATTTATATCAATTTAAATGAAATATCATATTTTAGAAAACAAAATCTTCTTCAAAATAATATTCCTTTTATATTGAAAGACAAAATGGTATTTTTGCCTTTTATGACAACTTTTCTAACAAATCAAAAATTTGAACAGAACATAAATGTGGAAAAATTAACACTTTCAGCTCAATTGTTATTTATTTGGATTTTATATCAAAATGAAAATCAATATTTTATTAATGATGCTTTAGAGGTGCTTGATGTTTCTCATATGACACTCACTCGTTCATATCGACAATTAGTTGCAACAACATTTTTTAAAGAACATAAAGATGGTCGTAAAATTTATTTGACCACATCATTGAATAAAGATGAACTATTTAAAAAAATGAGACCTTATCTTCAATCGCCTGTAAAAAGTCAATTCTATATGATGAAAGATCAACGAACTCAAGATATGGTTTTAGCAGGTGAATCTACTTTAAGTCAATATAGTTTTATAAATCCACCTCAAATCGAAATATATGCGATTGATAAAGCAAATAGTAAAGATCTTCATACCCAAAAAGAATTGTTTGATAAAGAGCAACAAATAGAAGTACAGATCTGGGAATATGATCCACTATTATTTAGTGAAGATAAAAAACATATTGATAAAATATCTTTAATGACTTCTTTTTTAAATAATCATGATGAAAGACTTGATAAGGAATTAGAACAATTCCTTAAGGATACATTTTTGTAAGAGAGGAGACTTATAATGAGTGGTATAGCATTTTTTAATGACTACTCTTTTAAAATGTATTCATTCTTAATGGTTATGAAAAAGTTCTTTGATAGAATTGATATGAATACGAATATGGCTCTTAAAGAGTATATTTAAAGATTAGGTTGTGACTATATTAACAAGTATGTTGATCATATTATTTTCGATGCTGCCTGGACAAAAACAGAAACTCATGGAAACCAGTAAGCTTCTACATATATTTTTCATTATGGCATCAATGAATATAATATAAAATTATTTATTATTAAGATCAAGAAATGCTAGGATATAAGAAAGTAGACTACAAGCAATTACAACTGAAATTGTGGTAGAAAACAAACAAAAGAATTTTTAAAAAACCACGAAAATGACACTTTTTAGCTTTAGAAAAACAAAATTAAAAAATAAGCTTTGAAAGATAAAATAGAGGGCCAATAATAGAAATTATTTTTAAAAGGTCATCATAATATATACAAAATACCAAAACTCAAAAATTATTGAGATTGATTTTCCACTTATAATTTGGTACTATTTATTTGTGAAATTGTGAAAATAGATGGTTTAAATAAAATTATGATTGAGTAGATTTGACAATGAATTATTTAGATGAGAAAAGTAAATACAATTTAATTTAGAAAGGTTGATTCTTTGAAGGAGGCGATATAGATGCCGTGTGTGGCGATAGATTTATTTTGCGGTATTGGTGGTCTGACGAAAGGTTTGTCATTAGCTGGAATTAATGTCATTGCTGGCTTTGATAATGATGAGAGTTGTAGATTTGCATATGAAGCTAATAATAACGCAGAATTTTTTTGTGAAGATATAACTAATATTAAGGGACAAGATATAGATGCTCTTTACCCCGAAAATTGTATTAAAATTTTAGTGGGATGTGCCCCTTGCCAACCTTTTTCTAGATATTCAAGTCGTTATAGGAAAGAGGGACATATAGATAATAAGTGGACATTACTATATTCATTTGAGAGATTAATAAAAGAAACATTACCAGATATTGTTTCTATGGAAAATGTACCAAATCTTATTAATGAAAATGTTTTTAGGGATTTTATAAATGCTTTAAGAATAAATAATTATTATGTTGACTATCAAGTTGTTTATTGCCCTGACTACGGAGTTCCTCAAAGTAGAAAACGTTTAGTATTATTGGCTTCTAGAATGGGTGAAATCCATTTGATACCACCTATTTATTCTAAAAGTGATTATCTTACAGTTAGAGATGCTATTGGACATTTACAGCCCATAGAAGCAGGTGAAATATGTGATGAAGATCAGTTACATCGTTCAAGTTTTTTGTCAGAAATTAATTTAAGAAGAATACAACAATCAGTGCCAGGAGGTACGTGGAGAGAATGGGATGATGATTTAAAATTGAAATGTCATAAAAAGAATTCGGGAAAGACATTTCCCTCCGTTTATGGAAGAATGGAGTGGGATAAACCATCGCCTACGATTACTACACAATTTTATGGGTATGGTAATGGAAGATTTGGACATCCCGAACAAAATCGAGCTATTTCTCTTCGAGAAGGCGCAATTTTACAATCATTTCCAGATGATTATATCTTTATGGACGATGAGCATTCAGTAAACAAGAGAGAATTAGGAACACATATAGGAAACGCGGTTCCAGTTGAGTTAGGAAGAGCAATCGGAATAAGTATTCAACAACATTTAGAAAGAATGGGTGAGGCAATAAATGGAAGATAATGTAGAAAAAAGAATTTGTAAAGATGAAAATATGACAATGAATTCTGCTAAACAAATTAGTGAAAAGAAGCAAGACATTAAATTTGATACAAGAGACTATCCTATCAATTATTTAGTACAACAGTACGAAAGGCAGGAATTTTATATTCCTTTAGAATATCAAAGAAATTTTGTGTGGGGTAATAATGACAGGTGTTTTTTTATTGAATCAATTTTAATGGGATTACCAATTCCTTTAATGTTTTTTGCAGATACAGATGATGGTAGAATAGAAATTGTTGATGGAGCACAGAGAACATTAACATTAGTGCAATTTTGTCAAAATGATTTGGAGTTACAAAATCTTGAAATTCTTACAGAGTCTAATGGATTTGTTTTTGAAGAATTAGATCCTGCAATACAAAGAAAATTTCTTAATACGAATATACGAGTTGTATTTTTAGAAGAAGGAACAACAGAAAAAGTTCGCCAAGAAATATTTAAGCGAATAAATACAAGGGGGTTACATGTAAAACCTGCAGAAGCAAGAAGAGGAGCTTTTGAAGGAAAATTTAAGGATTTTTTGGAAGAATGTGTTAAAGAACCAAAATTTAATGATCTTGCTCCTAGAACGAAAATTACTGAAGATAGATATGAAGGGTTTGAGATGGTTTCTAGATTTTTTGCATATTTAGATAATTACGAAAACAATTACGAAGGATATACAGGAAATGTAACTAAGTATATTGATAACTATGTTGAAAAACAAAATCAACTTTCAGAAACAAATGAAGAAATAATCACATTAAGTCGAGCTAAGTTTAAAAATATGTTAAATTATGCAGAAAAAGTATTAGGAAAACGAGGCTTTAGAAAGACACTAACCTCAAAATCAACGCCAAGAGCTAGATTTGAAGCTTTGTCAATAGGGATTGCATTAGCTTTGAAAGAAAATCCAAATTTGCCAGTAAGAGATATTTCTTCATGGATAGATGGTGACGAATTTGCAAAATGTACTAGATCAGATGCTGCAAATAATAAAAGTAAATTAGTAGGAAGAGTTGATTTTGTAAAAAACAAATTACTTTTGGGAGCATAAATGATTACATTTATAGAGACATATAATAGTAGAAAAAAGGAGATAGAAGAGTTTTTAGAATTAATGGAATTTTTGGAACTTAAAGAAAATAATAGAGAAAATGGTGTAAGTGAATTTTCTGGATTTTTTTATAATCAGGAAAGTGGTATAAATCTGACATATCAATCTTTGATTAACATTTTAAAATCAAATGTTTCTTTAATGATTTATAATATTATTGAATATACTGTATCTAATTTAATAGATAGTATCTATGATGAAATTAGAATGAATCATTTATCATATGAGGATGTCAACGATGCAATTAAGACGTTATGGAGAAAAATGATTTTAAAATCAGCCAGCGATCCAAATGCTAATTTCACGACTTTTCTTAAAAGGAATGAGGAAATAATTACAGCTATTTTAGATCATAAGGTTTTAGATATGTGTTCACGAAAAACATTAACGGGAGGAAATTTTGATGGTATTTCAATAAGGGAAGCTTTTGAAATACATGGTATAAATATTCGAATTGATAGCCAAAATTATAGACCAGATATTCTTGGAAGAATCAAAAAAAATCGTAATAATTTAGCTCATGGGTCTGTGTCATTTGTTGAAGCTGTTAGAGAAGATAGTATATTAGATATTAAAAGAAATGAAATTATCGTTGTTGCGTTCTTAGATGAGCTAATTGAGACTGTTTCTACATATATTGAAGAACAAAAATATAAATTATCTTAAAAATATTAATATATTAGTAGTATTGTCATAAATTAGTAAGAGAAATACGAAAGCTTTGAATAAGTAAAATTAAAAGTGTTTTTTGTTGATTAAGTATCTTTTATCAGCTTTTGTAAAATATTTTCATTTTATTTTCTTATTATTATTAGTTTTTTCAATCTATTAATTTCTCTTTTCTTTCTATGATTATTTTTATACTAGTAGTATATTTTATTCCTGATAAGTTAAATTATTAATACAGCTTCTTATTAATTTTTTTGTTACTATTCTCAGTATAGATAATTAAACAATTGGAAAAATACAATGTTGGTATCAGTATTACGAGTATTATAAAATACTTTGAGAATTTGATATTGGTTTACTTTATAAAATGGTGATTTTGCAAAGTGGGGATACTACAATCGTTTAATGGCCCCGTGTCAAGAGTGGAGGATAAAGGAATAACTATTAAAAAATAGGGATTCCTTTTTTTCTGTCTTTGTAAGTGAAAGCATAACTATAACCAAGATGTAAAAATATGCGTTTTCTTAAATTGTAGAAATATCTGAAACCATGTGCATTTCTTTTGATAAGCTTAATTTTATTGTTCATTCCTTCAATGAATCCATTATTGAAGCTTGTTTTATATGTTCTGTCTCTTCTTTTATATTCGACTGTATAGAAAAGTGAACATAGAAGAGGAATAAATCATTTCTTTCTAAAATTCTTGGCAGTTATCTGATAATAACGATTTTGGCTATCAAAAAAGCAGTTTCACAAGAGGTGGTTAATTTATTATTAATATCTATATTTTTAGATGGAGCATAATGTAAAATGAAATAATCATTCATATAACTTGTATTTATAGTATGAATTAAATGATGTGATACCATATATTGATTTTGTGATATTCTTTTGATACTATTTATTTATGAAAAAAACATCTAGTATGAAATAATTATTATTATTGGAGGGAAGGAAAAAATTATGGAATATGAGAAAAGTGTAGTAGAAAAACCTGAAAAATGGCCTGCTAATGCACATGAACAAGTATTAGAGGCCCTCTGTAATTGTGTTGAGGAATTTGAAAATAATCCCTCATATAAAACGCGAGAAGTATTATTGTCATTAACATGTGAACATGATCTGAATCAACATGTTGGAAATGGCTTGATTCGAGTAACCGAGTATGAAGTTGCAATCATTAATTATCTTTACTTAGTGGGGAATGCTTATCAGATAACTTCTTTAAAAACATATTTATATAATCTCATAACGCAAGTGACTAGATTGCAAAAAATCGCTTCGTGGTACGATGCGGTAATTAACAAGAAGGAGGGAGATTCTTTACGTATTCTACCGTATGAGCAAGGGCTTATGCTACCACTTAGATTATACCATCTAGCATATCAGAAGTTTACTGTTGAAAAAGAGAGGTCTTTTGCGGAACAGTTGATGGAAATAGTGAAAAGAACAATTGAACAGTGCCAAAATGAAGACGAAGTAGATTTAATTACGTATGCATATTCATCTATGTTATTTGATATTAGTAATATGCACGGAAGTAAAAGAGAAAAATTGTGGGAGTTTACAAGAGAAGAACTATATAGTCTTATTGAATTAGAGGCAAAATTGTTGAAGATGAATAAGCAAGCAGCTAATGTGCGCCCTACAAAAGGGGTCTTAATGATACAAATAAGTAATTTTATATTAAAATCACGCCATGGATATAATGATGATTTTATTTGCAAGTATTTACCAAGCGAGGTTGCTAGAAGCAGTATCAGTAATCATCAGATATGGATGAAAAAGACAGAGCTTTTAAATGATGAAAGAGAACAGAAAGTTATTCCAGAACTGTTTGAAGACGAATCATGGATTAAGTATGATTGGATAAAAGATATAGATTTCATAGCGACACGAACATACTACGTATCGTGTTTTAGTAAAGCTGTCAATAACAATCATATGCAAAGTGGTTATGGTGAGTGTCTATATGGATATAAGAATGATAGAATTGTAGATTTGATTGGACCAATTGGAATACATAAATTAACAAAAAAAACTGGTGCTGATGCTGAATTACCAGATACAATAGAAAGACCTTATATCTCTCAAGTTATAGCTTTTGATATGTTATATGATGTCGAAGAAGCAAAAGAAGAATTACAATATTTATTTAGTATTATAGATATGTTTGATTTGTCTGGTAAAGATAAAAAACAGTTTTTGCAGGAGATTTTGCAATATTGGATTCTTTCTGTCAAAGACAGTAAATGGAAAACAGAGCGTGAAAGAAGATATGTGTTGTTTTTGTATGATGATTACAAATACAAAGAAACAGAATTTGATGATACATTTTTAAAAGTTAAAACATCATTGTTTATAACACCAGATTTTATTATGGGGAAAAATCCTAGTAGGTGGGAAATAAAAAGGCAACTTGAGGCTAAAAGAAAAGCTCTTTTTAGTAAAGAATACTTGTTATGTGAAGACTGTCTTATGCAAGATCATGATGTGGCGATTTATAAGCAACCCGATGAATGTCCGATTTGTGGTTCCAAGAATATTAGAATGGTATACCGTAAAACCCCTTAGTAGTATGATTTTCAGTTTTACGGAAGTAGTTTGATTAACGAATTATTGATAAAAATATATTGAAAAATTGATACATTGTTGATATACCAAATCTTTCAAAAGAGTATATATTTTATAAAATTGAACTTTATTTTTATTTATTAATATTTTATTGAACTTAAAATCGGTCAAATAAGGATTTGATATAGAGAGTTCAAGTAGGTAAAATAGTACCTATGGATAACAGTAACATATAAATGTAAACAAAATCTCTTTACTGAGAATAAAGGTAAAGGGATTTTTTTATTGTTATAGGGGAAAGTCTTACATAGCTAAAATAAGTAAATTTGATAATGTTAAGAAAAATGATACAAATGATTATAAAAAATATATAATAGTATAAAAGAAAAGGAGGAGACTTACTGAATGGATAATAATTCAAAAATGATTATTTATACAACAGAAGATGGTTTGGTGAAAATAGAAACAACTTTTAATGATGAAACAGTTTGGTTATCGTTAGATCAAATGTCATCA
>NZ_NFLJ01000057.1 GCF_002160865.1 Massiliimicrobium timonense | reverse complement strand
TTTCTCATTCATTGATTGTTCCTCCTTTTTGATTTTTATAGTTAACAACAACATCAATATTTAAGGAGTCATAAAACAATCCAAGAAATGTTCCTCTATTATATATATACGCATTAAATGCTTCATTTTACTTCTTATTTAGACAAAAAAGTTAAAAAATCTTTTTCTAAGACAAATATAGCACAATATTTGCTTATTGTAAATATTGTGCTATATTCTCTAATACTTTTATTGATGACTATACCCATGATGATTTTGATGGTGCTGTCATGATTTTTCTTGTAAACAATCATGTATTTCACTCATTGATAAATCTTCTATATCTTCAACTGTTGTTTCTGGATCAACTTCCAGCAAAGATAGATAGGCACGATACTTTCCAAAAGAAACACCTAATCGATGAGCTGTTTTGATCTCATCATGATTGGCAGTATGATAAATACGATTTTTTAAGATAGAAATTTGTGATATCAAATCATTTTGAAGTGTTTTCGATTGACCTGTAGATTGACAATAAACAGTTAATTCTAAATCATCTGCAGAAATATTTTCATATGAAAGAATTGTTTGTATAGCCTCAATATAATTCATATGATGTATAGAATAAAAATCATTCTTATTATCATGACGATTATACTCTTTCATATTTATGACACGATTAAAAATGTTTAATTCCAATTCAATGGAAGAATCCATATCTAAACTCAGTGCTGCAACCGGTGTATAATACACCTTGTATCCTCCAATCACTAAACAAAGAATCAATACAAGTGCTCCTGCCATCACATATTGAAAACGTCTTTTATGCCTACGATGTAATGTATGTTTAACATAAACTTTCGTTTTATCTTTAAGAGATTCTTGTGCATGAATAGAATTAAAAGCATCCTTTATAGAATTATTCATCTTCATCATCTCCTAATACCTTTTTTAACATACACCTTGCACGATTAAGCAATGTATAAACTGTATTCACATTTTTATGCAATAGCTTCGCAATATCATGAGCTTCATATCCTTCATAATAGTATAAGTAGACAACATCTTTGTATTTAACTGGTAATTGTAGAACAGCTTCTAAAACTTCGTTTATAAAATCAGGTGATGTTTCTGGTAAATTTTTAAGAGTCTCTAGAGATTGTGTTTTACTTTTAAAAAAACTCTTTAATAAATCGTGACATTGATTGATTGTGACACGAATAATCCATGCTTTTTCATGTTCGGTACTTTCAAATTTTTTTCGAGTTAATGCATATTTAAAAAAAACATTTTGAAATATATCTTCCGTGTCAGCCCAATTTTTTAAATGCAGCATACAAATTCTCTTAACTGTATCACCATAGACATCAACAGCATGATTGATTTCATCTTCACTACGCATACATATCTGCCTTCATGACTAATGATGTTTTCCATAATGATGAGCCTGTTGATAATGCTGATCATGATGTTCTATCATATGACAGCCAGAGTTTTGATAATGATCACAAATACCTTCACCGTTTTCATCAATATAATAACATTGTGCTGAATGGTAAGCATTTGTTTCCTGACTATCAAGGCAATCCTCTATGTTTGTATCATAACATCTTCTTTCTTGTGATGACGCGTAGGTATAACTCATTTTAACTCCCAATACAATAACAACCAATAATATCAAAACAACGATTTTCTTCATTCTGTTTCCCTCCTATTCATTATCAATACGATTGAACACAACAGAATCATTCATTATTTATAAAATTTTTTTCATATGAATATGAGGACAAAATTCATCAAGATATTCTTCACCATAAGCAACATACCCATTCTTTTCATAAAACGCTTTCGCATTGACTTGAGCTGAAAGCATTGCTTCTAAATATCCCAGTTCTCTGGCTTTCTTTTCTAATTCGTGAAGTATATAACTTCCAAGATGTTTGTGCCTTTTTTCTTTAATCACTGCAATTCTACCAAAAATCACAACACCATTTTCATCATACATACGTGCACAGCCAATAGGCGTATGATAATCATAAATCACTAAATGCCAACTTCTTGCATCAATATCATCAAATTCATTTTGAAAGCCTTGTTCTTCAACAAAAACCTGTTCTCTAATCATTTTAGCTTCTATAGGAAGCACATTAAAAAATTGATAATTCATCTTTTATCTCCTTTGGAAAAAATACCTTTTGATCTGATTTAAAACGTTTAGAATTCAAAATAGCGGACACAATCTCTGATTTCATAGGTAAAGGAGAAAGAGATCCTTCACTATCCAAAATCTCAATTTCACTTAATTCTCCACTTTCTCCATAATGTAAATAAGGAATCTGTTTTTGATTATCACTAACAATATAATAATCTGGATGATACCCCTTATCTTTAGCAATATCTTTTATCCGTTTTAAATCATCAAGATTTTTGAGTTGCATATATTTAAACAAATGACGATTTAAAAATCGTGATGCCAAATCACTCAAAATAAAATCTTTTTCATGTCTAAATTCTTTAAAATAATACAAGACAACAGCTTCATCTAAATCAACAAAATCTTGCACCTGAACACGATTTTCCAACATTGGAATAAGATAGTCAAGCTGTGTTTGAAAATCATAACCCTCTCGATATAAATCTTTAACTCTTTGAAAAATACATTGTAGAAGATGTTCATAGCTACGTGCTGTTGGATGATAATAGACCTGCCAATACATATGATATCTGGCAAGAATATAATTCTCAATAGCTTGAACCCCAGATTCTTTATAAACAATTTTACCATCTCGTATACGCATTGTTCGTAAAATACGTGACATATCAAAGTGTCCATAAGTTGTACCACTCATATAAGAATCTCTTAGCAGATAGTCCATACGATCAGCATCCAGCTGACTTGAAACCATTTGGATTAAAATATGGTGAGGATGTGTATGCTGAATAATGGAAGCAACATCTTGAGGAAGTTTTTCATAAAAAGAGGATAGAATATGATGAACCTCACTGTCTTCTAAAATCATTTTCACTGTCATATCTTCATGATTTCCACCAAAAACACCCTCGAAAGAATGAGAAAAGGGGCCATGTCCAATATCATGTAATAATCCTGCACACATCACACAAAGTTTATCATAATCATTTAAAGCATTGCTTAAACATTCTGTTTCCAACATACGTCGAACAACTTGATAAACCCCTAAAGAATGAACAAAACGTGAATGTTCAGCACTTTGAAAAACTTGATAAGTTCCACCTAATTGTTTAATTCTACGTAAGCGTTGCATTTCTTGAGAATTAATCAAACGCCAAATAATTAAATGATCAACATGAATATAATCATGTATCGCATCTCTAATAACCCTTTTTTCATTCAATTCAATAGATTTCAAAGAAAAATTTTCTGGAAACCCCATAAACTCACCTTCTTTTTATTATTTTACCAAAATATTACTCATAAAGTCTACAATATCCCACCATAGACATTGTTTTTATCAACATTCAGGTATATAATAACTACGTAAGGAGGAATAAAAAATGTTGAATCAAAAAGTTGCTGATTTATTAAATGATCAAATTAACAAAGAAATGTATTCTGCTTATTTATATTTAGATTTTGCAAATTTCTATGCTTACAAAGGATTGAATGGTTATGCTAACTGGTATAATATCCAAGCCAAAGAAGAAATGGACCATGCGATTGGTATTCTACAATATCTACAAGATAATGATTATCAAGTCACACTTCAAGCTATTGACAAACCAGATAAAGAATTAAAACATCTTGATGACCCACTAAAATATGGTTTAGAACATGAACAATATGTCACAAGCCTTATTCATAACATCTATGATGCAGCCCATGAAATCAAAGACTATCGTACAATGAAGTTTTTAGACTGGTATGTTTCTGAACAAGGTGAAGAAGAAAAGAATGCTTCTGATTTACTTTCTCAATTTGAATTATTTGGGCATGATCCTAAATCGCTTTATTCATTAAATAGTGAACTTGCCCAAAGAACATATACACAAGCAGCTATTTTAAATGCTGATTAAAGACCGAAAGGTCTTTTTTTTCATAGAAAGTTTGTTTATAATAGGATTTGAGGAGGAAGACTATGTATACAAAAATTAATGAAGCTTATGAATATATTCATTCACGCTATGATGGAAAAATTGATATTGCGATTATCTTAGGATCAGGTTTAGGACCACTAGCTGATGAAATTGAAAATCCTATAATCATTGATTATCAGGATATTCCCCATTTCCCTGTTTCTACAATTCCCGGTCATGAAGGAAAACTTTATATTGGAACAATTGCCAATAAAACAGTATGTGCCATGAAAGGACGTTTTCATTATTATGAAGGACATGATATGGACATTGTAACGTTACCTATTCGTGTATTTGCGAAACTTGGTATTCCTTATTTATTTGTCACAAATGCCTGTGGGGGAATTAGAGATGATCTTAATCCCGGTCAGATTACTTTAATTTCTGATCATATTGGATTTATGGCTCCTAGTCCATTACGTGGTCCTAATTTAGATGAATTTGGTCCTCGCTTTAAAGATATGACAGAAGTCTATTCAAAACAATTACAGGAAATTGCTAAAAATGCTGCAAAGAAAACAAATGTTTCTCTTAAAGAAGGAGTTTATTGTTTCTTTAAAGGTCCAATGTTTGAAACACCAGCTGAAATTCGTGCATTAAAAGCAATAGGAGCAGATATGGTGGGTATGTCTACAGTTCCTGAAGCTATTGTTGCCAGACATTCAGGTATGACAACACTTGGTATTTCACTTGTTACAAATAAAGCTGCTGGTTTAGGTCAGAGTGAACTCGATCATCAAGAAGTGATGGAAGCTGCTAATCAGGCAGAAGTCAATCTTGTAAAACTTGTCAAACAAATTATTCAAGATATGTAAAAGATGAGCCTCAACTCATCTTTTTTCATTGGAAGTATAAACAGGATAGAAAGCCTGATATGTTTTTCTAAGACCACTCTTTAATGGTGTATATTGAAGATGGAGCTGCTTGACAATTTTTTGACCATTATAATATTCCATTTCTTCTAAAAACAAAGGGAATGGAAGTGGATAATGAAGCTGAATAGCTTCTTCAATAGAACGATTTTCTATTTTTAAGTCTGGCTGACATGTTAGAAGAATTTGATTAATCATTGAATAAGTCACTTCTTCTTCACTGACAACATTATATGTTTCATTATAAGCTCTCTTTTCAACAACTTTTTCTATAGCGTTCACAACATCTTCTACATAAACCATTTGAAAAGGCAATGTGGCATCATGTAATGAAAACAATGGTAAACCTTTCACTACTCTTTCAATCAATAAAGACTCTCTAGGTGCATAGTTAAAAGGTCCATAAATTTGACCCGGTCTTAAAATAGTATAAGGTATTTGATACTCTTTTGATAAATGCATCAATTCTTGTTCAAGTTGAACTTTACCTGTAATATAAGCCCCTGCATCACCTTCAAATTGATGTGTTTCTAATGGATGATTCTCTGTTTTACAAACACCTGTTTGACGCTTGTAAACATCAACTGTACTGATAAATACATAATGATGAATACGTCCATTCAAAGCTTTTATGACCGTTTGTATATCACCTGATTGATAAGCACAAAAATCAATCACAGCATCATATTCTTCATAAGGAAGCTGCTGCCATGCCTTCATATCATGACGTTCAAAAAAATATTCAGTCACATGATAATCTTTCATTGAATAATGACCACGATT
Source organism: Massiliimicrobium timonense (assembly GCF_002160865.1). GTDB lineage: Bacteria > Bacillota_I > Bacilli_A > Erysipelotrichales > Coprobacillaceae > Allocoprobacillus. Next base: position 4,137 of record NZ_NFLJ01000057.1, on the reverse strand, counting down.
GATAAGTGTGCAGTCCCATTGTTTTGAAAAATGCATGGTACAAAGACGTCCTAAAAAATAGCTTCCACCAATCATTAATACTTTCATTTCAATCCCACCTTTTTGATTATTATATAAAAAAACCATTGTAGGCACAACTCATATGCCTATAATGGTAAATCACGTTTTTGAAATATCCTCTGTCCTAAAACAATAACAATCCCTGAACACAGCAATAAAACAAATATATAAAGCCATGATTGACCATCACCAGTGGATAACAGTTGTGGATCAAACAATGATAATGGTGTCAAATAATGCAGAATTTCCAGTTGATCACCAACTTGTGACAACATCCAGATCATGATAAAAAGAATATTAATACCTGCACCTATACCAATAGAAAGTCTGGCTTCATTAAATATCAACGCTGATAAATAACATAAACTTCCTAAAAAATATTGCAGGGCTAACAATCCTATATTGACATATAAAAAATGAATGATGTCTAAACTTTCTTCACTCACCATCAAAAATGACAACAAAATAATCAATATAAAAGTATACATAACAACAATCAACATAGCTGTCAATAAAACAAGATATTGTGTCATAACAATTTTTCTTCGACCTATCGGTGTAGATAATAGATAAGCCATTGAACCATGATCAATATATTTTCCCATCAAACGATAACACAGTATCACATTTAATAAAAACGGAAAAATAATAAGCAAAAAGCCATATAAATAATTCGTAATAAAGTCTATCAATGAAGATGACACATTCATCATTCCAAAAGCAGCAAATATTTCTGGCATTGACTTAGCTAAAACCTGTAAACTGCTATTCATATTTGGATCATACATAGAAATGATAATAGTGGCATACATAGTGATAATCATGAGAAAAAGAAAGATTAATGGAAAATTTGTACGTAATTCTTTGCGATATAAAACACCGGACATTTTCATCACTCTCCATAATATTGTAAAAAGATTTCTTCTAATGATTGTGGTTGTACATTAAAATCATCAATCGTATAACTTGATAATTCTTTAATCAATTGGTCGGGACTTCCTTTGACAAGTAATGAAACAGTTTGCTGATGTCTTTTAGCATCAGGATGTTGATACATAAATTTTTCCATTTCTAATAGAGAATGAAATTGTATTTCATAATGTTTATAACGATGATGTTTTAACTGTTCCATATCTTCAATTGTCACAACTTGACCTTCTTTAATAATCACAACGCGATCACATACATTTTCTATTTCCTCAAAAATATGAGAAGACATAAAAACCGTTTTCCCTTGTTGTTTTGCTTTCTTCATTAATTCTATAAATTTCATTTGCATCAAAGGATCTAATCCACTCGTAGGTTCATCTAAAATCAAAATGGCTGGATCATGCATCAATGCAATGACTAAGCCTATTTTTTGTTTCATTCCTTTAGACATTCTTTTGATTTGCCCCTGTGCATTGAGTTCTAAAAAATTAATCAGCCAATGAGCATAACTTAAATCATGAATACCTTTAAGTTTAGCAATCAAATGAATAAAATTCATTCCTGTCATATCATCCATAAAAGCAATCTCACCGGGTAAGTAACCCACATTTTGTTGAATAAAAGCAGCCTCTTGAAAACAATCTTTTCCTTGAATTTGAACAGTTCCCTGATCTGGTTTGATAAATCCCATCAAATGCCTAATGATAGTTGTTTTCCCACTTCCATTTGGACCTAAAATTCCCAATATTTCCCCTTTATGAATCTGGAAACTCATATCAAATACACCTCTATGATTTCCATAATCTTTGGTCAGATGACAAATCTCAATCATATTTCCCCTTCTTTCTTTATACTCCATATTATAACGTACATTCATAATGAAATAAATGTATTTCTTCTTAAATGAAAAAACTGCAATGATTCAACATTACAGTTTATCTTAAAGAAATGGTTTTAATTCATCAATATATTTTTGAGAAATATCTTCAAATTCATCAATATATTGTTTCACCTTTAAATCAACATGCTTTTCTTTGTTTAATAAATGTGTCATTGTCATAACCGACTGATTGCTTCCTTCTATTAACATTTTCACAATTTTATGATCATCACTCATCAATGTTTTCATTTCAATCATAGACTCCAACATGATTTTGTTTTTAATATGGTCTTCAGCCAAAGCAAAATCACGTGTCAACTTATTTTTCAAATCACCATAAGCTTTCCTTTGATGTAAAACAATATCTCTCAATTGTGTATTTTCAATTTTATCAATCAAATGATCAATAGCTACCAGTCCCATATTTAAACCATTCAATAATTCTTCAATACATGTTTCTTCATTCATTTTTATCACCCATATAAGTATGAACCAACTTTACAGATTTATACACTTCAATTCAATCCATCCCACTTCTCCTTGATGAATCACATAGGCATATTGATCATAAATACCAACAACTTTCACCAGATCGCCTTTTTTAGCTGAAATAAAGTAATCAGTATAATCATCTAAACAATATGTATGATTTTCTCTTGAATATAAAAATTCATTTTTAATTTTCAAGTATTGATTTGTATCTTTTTGATAACAATCATTAAATTGTTCTCCATGTTTAATGATTTCTACTTCAAAATAAGGATATGCTATTTTATGTTTTGTTTTATTGATAGAATCAATATCATATAAAACTTCATGACAAGGTAAAGGTTGAACATAATCCTGTGAATAATGAATGACACCGTCTTGCGATTCAATGATAAGAGCATTAAGCTGTGAGATAGACTTGACACCTGTTCCTCCATCAACACAAATGATACGTTTATCTTCATCAATGATCACATCATTACATATTTGATCTGGATAGTAATTAGATGTTGGTAAATGCCCTACAACAACCACTTCATCTAAAAGATGACCTTGATGATAAAAATATTTCATCTCTAACAATGAAGATAAAGAACTCTTTTTGTAATCTTTTCTCTTTTCAACTCCCGCATGAACAAACAAAAACTGATTCCATTTGAGAGTTACCGGTAAATGAGAGATAAAAGCCAATTCATCATGCAGATAATCAGCAATCTGTTTTTGAACTCCTAACATTGTTTCATGTCCATTATCTAAATGTAGACGATGATAGACTTCACGTATACAACCATTGCTGGAAACACGTTTCAGATATCCTGGAATCTGATTGGCTAGTTCTGGCACCGTCAACAAAGCATCTAATGCCCACTCACAATTTCCCATTAATATAAAAACACGCTCTCTTTGTGCAAGTTCTTCAATAAAATGAATGGTATCAATAACCTGGTCTCCTTTTTCTACAAAATCCCCTAGAATAACAAGGTAATCATCAGGTGTATATCTCACTTTTTTCAATAAAGCCTTAAATCTATCTAAATGTCCATGAATATCACTAATAACAATTAATCTATAATCTCCTTTAATCTTTTTAACCACATGTTTTGGTGTAATCATGTCATCACCTCACCTTACCATTCTATTTTAACATAATTCATATAAAAAGAAATTGAAATCATATGATTTCCTATGCTGTATTTATAAACTATTCACACCCAAAAATATGCTTACAGAAAACATTATGTTGTAATATGATTGAAAGTTGTATCATAAAAAGAAATTTCTCTTCTTTTTGCGTATATATAATTGAGAAGGATATTTTTATGATTCATTTTGATAATCTGTTTGATATTCGCATTAAGCATTATTTTTATCACTTTGACCATCTTGTAGACTAACTTAATGTCATCCTCTTTGATGCTTCTCTCCTTATCAAGGACAATCAAAATCTGATCAAGAGTGAAGGTATCATCACAACACTTATGAAACTACTGACACAAAAGCTTGACCAATTATCTAACGAGACAGTTAACCAAATCCAATCAAGCAACACACAACAGCTAAATAATCTGACAGTACATATTTTTGATATTGAAAATGAACAAGATATTGTAAAAATATTAAAAATACATATCGTACATGTTAAAAAAGCTATATCTGATGTTGATATGATAACCTCCTAGTAGACAGTGTAAATAATTAAACACTGATACGGGAGGTTTTTATATTGGGAAGAAAAAGCAAATATTCTAAAGAACTAAAAATAGAAATATGTAAACGTT
>NZ_NFLJ01000056.1 GCF_002160865.1 Massiliimicrobium timonense | reverse complement strand
CGAAGCATTGCGTCCGACTTGCATGTATTAGGCACGCCGCCAGCGTTCATCCTGAGCCAGGATCAAACTCTCCATTGTCCTTTTCTATCTTCAGACAATTTCATGTCTTCTTGACTCTTCTTGTTTCTTTCTTTTCTATTGACGTGTTTACTGTTCAGTTTTCAATGTTCCTGTCGCCCTCTCTCTCGAGTGCTCATCTATAATATCATCTATTCCTCCCCTTTGCAACCCTTTTTTTTACTTTTTTTCATCTTTTCTATTTTTCACCCTTTCCATCAATGTTTTTTCTTTCTGTTTTCTTTTGTTTCCTTCATAGAAGATAAACTAGGCCCATCAATAAGCTTACCAAAAGCTGTAAAAGTTGATTGATGACAAGGGCATATCCATATTTTATCTTTTTGATCAAACTGCAAAATACATCTCATATGGGGACAATACGGAGAAAATATATGACATTTTCCAACCTTATCCTTATATACTGCTCTTAATTTACTTCCAATTCTCACAATTTTCCCTTCTTCATACGACATCTGATTCAATTCTTCATAGTGAAATCTCAAACCAATATAACCCTTATAATACGATTGAAGCAGTTCTTTTTGATACTCTTTTGCAAAGCTTATTGAAAAATATTGACAACTATATAAACTACGATAAGGATTTTGCTGATGTATAATACAATCTTTAATGAGTCTTGCTGCTACTTGAGATAAAGTCATACCCCATTTTTGAAATCCATAAATAACATATTCATGTGTATGTGGCTTTATTTCACCAATATAAGGGACTCCTCTTAAAGGAATACTGTCCATTGCATACCAATCACAACTTTTAATATCTATATATAACCCTTTTTGATTAATAGGTCGATAACTTATGGATTGATCTATACAAAGACGGCTTGAATTCCCATCATACAAACGACAATCTATATTTTCTTTTGTTTGAAACAGTTTAGCAAAATACATTCCTTTTTTGATAAATGGATACCTTGTCGCATGAACAACATATTGACATTGGATTTGATATTGACCAACTTTCACTTCAAATGCATAATGTTTTCTTTTTACCTTACTCACTTGACTATACTCATAAAACTTCACTCCACTTTTTTGACAAATTTTTACCAATTGATATAAATATTTTAATGGATGAAAAACGGCTTGATGTTTCAAACCTATTGAAGCAAGATGTTGTGAATCACTGATCGTTTCCACACGAAAAGATTTCAATATATTTTCTATCTCTTGAATAAGAGATACATATTGTGGATCATCTGTATATAAATAAGCATCATTTTCATAAAAATCACAGTCTATATGTTCTTTTTGAACAATTTCTCTTATTTCTTGAATAGCACTTTCCTGAGAAAGAAAATATAAATGTGCATAATGAATGTCATAATGTTTCTTCAATAATTGATAAATTTGCCCATGTAAAGATGTTATTTTAGCAGTTGTATGTCCACTTGTTTGAAATCCAACTTGTCCTCTTTCCACTACGACTACACGATATGGCAAATCCTTAAGCTGATACGCTAAAGAAACACCCGCTAATCCTGCTCCAATAATGACTATATCCACCTCTAAATCTTCCGTTACCTTTTCACACTTTATAGAGGATGTTGTATCTTGCCAATAAGACTGATTCATATTTCATCACCAAGTTCTATTTTACCCAGCAACTTTGATTTTAAACAAAAAAAGAGAACTAATTTCTCTTTTGCTGCGGTAAAACAATCTCAATCGTTGTTCCAACATTGAGTTCGCTTTTCAAAGAAATCGTTCCCTTATAATTAGAAACAATGTGTTTAACAATAGCCAGTCCCAGACCTGTTCCCCCACGTTGTTTACTTCTTCCTTTATCAACACGATAAAATCTTTCAAAAACACGCCCCTGATCAGCTAACGGAATACCAATTCCTGTATCTTCTACAACAATCTTCATTCCATCACCTTGTGCTTCAATATCTACAAACACTTGACCATGATCTTTATTATATTTAATCGCATTTCCAATCAAATTATTTAATAAAGTATAAATTTGCTGGTGATTTCCCATATATGTCATCTCATCAAAGTCATATTCTATATGAATATCATGTTTAGCAATTTCTACCTCATAACTTTCAAGAACTTCATCGACAATTCCTTTCATTTTTAATGGCATAATTTCTGCCTCAATATCCATACTTTCCAATCTCGATAACATTAATATATCATTGATTAACCTCGACATACTATCCACTTCAGTTTGAATTTTTTCTAACATCATTTGTTTCTGTCTATCATTTTGGACAACTCCCTGTGCCAGTAAATCACTATAACCTCTAATTGAAGTCATTGGTGTTTTTAATTCATGCGAAACATTAGAGAAAAATTCACTACGCATTTTTTCAGCTTTTTTAGATGCTGTTATATCTACAAACAGTAAAGTTGTCCCAAAATCCACACGCGAAATATAACAAGCATAAATATTATGATCTATTTTTATTTCTACCTGCTGCTTCATGATGTTATTTTTCAAAGCCTGAATAATATCCGGAAAATAAAGATAATCAAAGATACAATCATGGACTTTCATATCTCCTAAAATAGAAGCTGCTTTTTCATTTATACTTAATATCTGGTAATCTTCATCTAACAAAACAAATCCTTCATTCATCTGTTTAAGAATTTCATCAATTTTAATTCTTTCCAGTTTCACTTGACGCATAGATTTACGTAGCCTATGTGATAAATTATAAATCGTATCAACAATGACATTAAATTCCTGATAATCATAATCTTTTAAATCAACTCTAAAATCTTTACTCATACGATCTAAACCTTCACTAATTTCAATAATAGGTTTAGAAATTGTAATTGCCAGTTTTCTTGATAAAACAAAAGCTATAAAGAAAGAAATACCACTACTTAATGCAAATGCTGGAATGAGCGAAGCCAAATAATCAGTAATGCCATGATAAGGAATAGAAAGACGAACAATATAATCTCCTTGATTATATAAAGCTACATAAAGCGTATCTTCATGCGTTGTTTCTGATTTTCTTTGGGCATATCCTTCACCATTTTGAAGTGCTTCCTGTACCTCATTACGATTTAAATGATTTTCTGAAATTGAATCTCTCGCCGTATCTGCCACAACATTTCCTTGAAGATCAATGACACTAATACGTGTATCATCACTATATGCCAGTGGATTCAATTCATCAATCTGTTCATCAAGATTTTGACTGTAATCTAAAGCATAATCAATTAATTTTAAAGAATATAACATATCATGCTCAGTAGTATCTAAAATACTATTAGAAACAAGCATAGCTGAAATGGTACAACTGCTAAGCAAAGCAACAATTAAAATAACAATAAAATAACGGAGGATAGACTTAGTCATATTTATCCTCCTCTTTTTCAACAAAGCGATATCCTACAGATCGAATTGTTTTAATATATTTTTCTCCATCATCATTCAGCTTCTTACGAAGTGATCGAATATGCACATCTAATGCTCTCGATTCACCAATAAAATCATATCCCCATATATTATTCAATAATTCATCTCTTTCTACAACACGTTCTCTATTTTCAATTAAATAAACAAGTAACTGATACTCTTTATGTGTTAAATCCATCACTTCTTGATTATGTTTAACCACATGTGTTGATTTATCAATAGACAAAGATGGTGTTCTTAAAACTTTTGACTTTGGATGAACCCTTCTTAACAATGTACGAACACGAGCACAAAGCTCTAAAACACCAAATGGCTTTGTCATATAGTCATCACTACCACTATCTAAACCATGAATCTTATCAATTTCACTATCTTTAGCACTTAAAATTAAAATCGGTATTTCTGTATTTGTTTCTCTAATCTTTTTGACTGCAGAAATGCCATCCATTTGAGGTAACATGACATCAAAAATAGCCAAATCTGGTGCATCTCTTTTGATTTCAATAATAGCATCAATCGCATTATCAAATAATGTCACTTGATAACCATTAGACTCAAGAGATAGCTTGACTATCTCCTGAATATTTTCATCATCTTCGATAACAAAGATACGTTCGTTCATTGTTATACCTCCTAAATCAATCTTTGATCATTGACAGACCCTGTTTGATTAAACTCTAGCCATTCACAAATATTTACAGCATGATCCCCTACTCTTTCCAAGTATTTCGCAATCATCAAAAAGTCAATACAATAATCAATTTTTTCACTATTCTCCTTTAGAATTTCAATAACTTCCTGTTTGACTTCTTCAAACAAAGCATCTATTTCATCATCCATGCTCTTAACCAAACGAGCTGTAGATAAATCTTTTTTAATAAAAGAATCAATCGCCTCATGGACCATAATCTTTGCTTTTTTAGCCATTGTTGGAATATGCTCAACTGTTCTATAAGCATGTTCCCCTTCAAAATTCATAATAATTTCAGCAATATCTGCTGCCTGATCCCCAATTCTTTCCAAATCTGTTACAATTTTTAAAGCTGTTGTGACATTTCTTAAATCTGTCGCAATTGGTTGTTGACGTAAAATCAAATTAAAAGCTCTTGATTCCACCGTTCTTTCCATATCATTAATTAAACGGTCATTTGTAATGATTTCTTTAGCTAAAGTCTTATCTTGATGTTTAAATGCATCAATCATATTTTCAATAGCCAATTCAACAAGATGCCCCATTTTTGTTAAATCAACATTCAGTTTTTCTAATTCTTCATCAAATAATTTTCTCATCATTTTCCATACCTCCATTATATTTGTTTTTTATAAAAAACACAACTCTTAACCAAAACGACCAGTAATATAATCTTCTGTACGCTTATCCTTAGGCATTGAGAAAATGTCTTTTGTTTCACCATATTCTACCATTTCTCCAACAAGAAAGAAAGCTGTATAATCAGCAATACGTGATGCCTGTTGCATATTATGCGTTACAATCGCAATCGTATATTTATCTTTTAATTCCATCAATAATTCTTCAATCTTTAAAGTAGAAATAGGGTCTAGTGCACTTGTTGGTTCATCAAGTAAAATCACTTCAGGTTCTACTGCTAAACATCTGGCAATACATAAACGTTGTTGTTGTCCACCAGATAAACCAAGCGCTGATGTATGCAAACGATCAGAAACTTCATCATATAAAGCTGCAGCTTTTAAACTTTTTTCAACAATTTCATCTAATTTCTTTTTATTTTTAATACCATGAATTCTTGGTCCATAAGCAATATTATCATAAATACTCATTGGAAATGGATTAGGTTGCTGAAAAACCATCCCTACTTTTTTACGTAACACTGTTGTATCAACACGTGGATCATAAATATTTTCTCCATCTAATGTAATCTCACCATCAATTTTTACATTATTCACATAATCATTCATTCTATTTAAAGTCTTTAAGAATGTCGATTTCCCACATCCAGAAGGACCAATAAATGCTGTGATTTTATTTTCTACAATATCTAAATTCACATCTTTCAATGCATGTTTTTCTCCATAATGAAGATTTAAATTTTTAGAACTAATTTTTACACTCATTTTTTTAACCTTCCTTAATCAATTTTATTGACATCAAATCTTTTAGAAATCCATTTTGCTAAGAAATTCAATACTAATACAACAACAATCAAAATCAACGCAATGACAAACGCTACTTCATAATTGGCTTTAGCCATCTCTAAATACAACTGAATTGTTAATGTTCCACCACTTGAGAACAAGTGTTCAAACAATCCTCTTGGTAACATTGATAAACTTCCAGCAGTAAAGAGTAAAGCAGCAGATTCAGCCACAATTCTTCCCATTGCTAAGATAATACCTGTTAAGATTCCGGGAATAGCACTTGGTAACAATACTGTACGAATCATATACCATTTTGTTGCTCCAATTCCCAGTGCGGCTTCACGATAGCTTTTTGGGACAGCCTGTAAGGCAACTTGTGTGTTTCTAGAAATAATAGGTAAAATCATAATAGCTAAAGTCAAAGCCCCTGTTAAAATGGAATAACCTAATTCAAGGAAATTTCCAAAGAACAACATCCCAAACAAACCATAAATAATAGATGGTATTCCTGCTAAAACTTCTGTTGTAAATGAAATGACTTCAACAAACTTTTTATTTTTAGCATATTCATTTAAATAAATAGCTCCACCAATACTGATTGGACCTGCAATAATTAAAGTCACAACAATCATATAAACAGTATTAATAATATTAGGTAAAATACCTACTGTATTCTTTAAAATACTTGTTGTATTAACAAGATAACCAAAATCAAAACTTGGAATACCTCTGATTAAGATATAACCAATAATCACAACCAATAAACCAACAGAAATAAAAGTGGATAATTGAATGAGAAAACTCAAGATTTTATCACTTAATCTACTTTTTTTATCAAAAATACTATTTTCCATCTTCTCCACCTCGTTTTAAAATAAATGTTAAAATTAAATTAATTGCTAAAATAAAGATAAAGAGAACTAATCCAATTGTAAATAAGACTTCTCTATGTGTTCCTGAAGCATATCCCATTTCAGAAACGATACCAGTTGTTAAGAAACGAACTGAATTGAATGGTAATGGGAAATTGACTGAGTTCCCTGCCACAAGCAAGATAGCCATTGCTTCACCAATCGCACGACCAACTCCTAAAACAACCGCTGACATAATCCCATTTTTAGCAGCTGGTAAAACCACTTTGAATATCGTCTGCATTTGACTTGCACCTAGCGCCAAAGAACTTTTACGATAATCATCTGGTACAGATTTTAAAGATGTTTCTGTGATGTTAATCAAAGTTGGTAAGATCATAATTGCTAAAACTAAAATAGCTGAAATTAAGTTAGCCCCACCAGTAAACTGATGTGTTTTTGACCCAGCAAAAATCATCAACTCTAATTGATACATTAATGGATTGATAATTAATATTCCTAAAAGTCCATAGACGACTGATGGAATCCCTGCTAACAATTCAACAGCTGATTTGATAATATTTCTTACTTTTGGATTAGCAATTTCAGCTAAGTTGACAGCTGTTAAAATTCCAATAGGAACTCCTATCAAAATCGCAAAGAATACCCCAACAATTGATGTTAAGATTATATTAAGAATACCATAATGTGGATCAGCCGCAGTTGGTGCCCATACATTACTAAATAAGATTTCAGTTAACCCAACCTTAAAAATAGCAGGTGTCCCTGAAACAAACATATATGCCGTAATACCAACAACGGCTACAATAGAAACAACTGCACAACAAATAAAAATAACAGAAGCTGTTTTTTCTACCATTGATTTTGTTTTTCTATTTGCAATAATACTGATTGTCTTTCTTTCCATATTTAAACCCCTTCTTTTTTATAGCTCCACAAATCAATGCTAGTGTATATCTTTTTATGTAAAAGAAATAGCAAGATTTTGTATAAAGAATGTTAAGATTATGTAAAGTATTTTATTTTTTTATTATATTTTCCACTTTTTCTTTGTTTTTAATCATTTTTCCTCTTTATTTTTTTAACCTTTTCTTTACAAACAAAAAAAGGAGGTTTCCCTCCTTGTTCATTATTTTGCTGAAACTAAACCAACTGATGAAATCACTTCTTGACCTGCATCACTGTTAATGAAATCAAATACAGCTTGAACTTGTGCAGATTGTTTACTCACTTCACCTTTTGTAGCCATAACGAATGGTCTTTGTAAAGTATATGTTCCATCTTTAATAGTTGCTTCACTTGGTGAAACACCATCTAATTGTAATGCTTTTACATCATCACTTAAAGCATCTAATGAAATATATCCAATAGCTCCTGGTGTAGATTGAACCGCAGCAGCTACTGCACCTGTTTCATTTAATGTTTGAGCTAATTGACATTGATCAGCGATATCTAAGATTTCTTCAAAAGCATCTCTTGTTCCTGAACCACTTTCACGTCCAATAACAACGATATTTTGATCAGCTCCACCAACTTCACTCCAGTTTTTAATTTTACCAGTATAAATATCTTTTAATTGTTGAGTTGTTAAATTTGAAGCTGTGTTTGCCTTATCAGTGACAATCGCAATACCATCTAAAGCAACAATGTTTTCTACTAAACCAGCTGCTTTTTCTTCATCAGTTAAAGCTCTTGAAACATCTCCAATATCAGCAGTTCCATTTGTCACTGCTTCAACACCAGCACTTGATCCTGTAAACTGAGGTTCTAATTGTAAATCTGGATAAGTTTCAACAATAGCTTCTTTTAATCCATTCACAAATTTTTCCATAGATGTTGAACCATTTAATGCAACAGTTCCACTTACATTTTCACTTCCAGCAGCTCCTTCATCACTGCCACCATTACTTCCGCATCCTACTAAGCTAAAGCTTAATACACATGCTAATAATAAAGCTGAGAATTTTTTCATATTTTAACCCTTCCTTTTTTATCCTTCGTCTTTATTGACACACATAGTGTATATCTTTTTAGATAGTAGAAAAATCATATTTTTGTATAAAATTTGTTAAGATTACGTAAAAGAATTTGATTATTTATAACAATAATCTAAATAAAATCCTAAACCTCCGCTTAACACATAGACTTTCTGATATCCTCTTTGCATTAATATTCTGGCACAATTATAAGCTCTCACTCCAACAGCACAATAGATGACAATAGTCTGATTTGTATCTAGTTCTTGATAACGTTTCGTCAATTCACCATAAGGAATATGATATGAACCTTCAATATATCCCACTTGTCTTTCCTCATCCTCTCTGACATCCAATGTTATCACCTGATCTTTTTGTTGTTGATATTCATCCGGTAACATCAACTTGACATAACCATTTTGTATATTTTCAGCTACATATCCTACCATATTCACAGCATCCTTAGCTGATGCAAATGGTGGTGCATAAGCAATATGAAGATCTTTTAAATCAGTCACTTTTCCATGATAATGGATTGCTGTTGAAATGACATCAATACGCTTATCCACGCCCTCATAACCAACAACCTGTGCTCCTAGAATTTTTTGTTGTAAATCATAAATTACTTTCATTGTAAGAGGTGTTGCACCGGGATAATATCCTGCATGTGATTTTTGCTGAATAATAATCACTTCATAATCCTGATGTCTTTTGAGACCTTGAGCTTGTAGTTGTTTTTCATTGAACCCTGTACTCGCTGCTGCCATCTTAAACACTTTAATAATACTGCTGCCAAGTGATCCTTGATAAGATTCATTGGCTCCCATTAAATGATTCGCTAAAATTCTTCCTTCTTTATTCGCTGGACCAGCTAAAGGAATCATCGTCTTTTGATGATTAATATAATGTTCAACTTCAATGACATCACCTACTGCATAGATATGAGGAATATTCGTCATCAAATGTTCATCAACAATAATACCTCCACGTTGATTACATGCAATACCTGCTTGTTTTGCCAATTCACTTTGAGGCTTAACACCTACAGAAAGAATAACCAAATCATAACTTTTTGTAAATGCATCTGTTTTCACTTGAATTTTTGAATGATCATCTTCAAAAGCCATTAATTCTGTATTTAAATAAAGATGTACACCTTTTTTATTCAAATATTTATGAATAGGCTGTACCATTTCAAAATCCAGATTATTTAAAATCTGTGCTCCTTTTTCTACAACATCTACATCTACTTTTAATTCTCTTAAATTTTCAGCCGTTTCAATGCCTACAAAACCACCACCGATAATACAAGCTGTTTGAATATTTTTTAATTCAACCATTTGTCTGATTTTCACAAAGTCTTCAATCGTCCATAATTGTTGAATATCTGGATGATCAATACCCGGTATAGGTAATCGAATGGGAACTGATCCTGTCGCAATCACCAGCTGATCATAACTTTCCTGATATGTTTTTTCTGTAATATGATTATATACAGCAACTGTTTGATTGTCTGGATCAATGGCTTTCACTTCACTGCCAACTCTTACATCCACTTGAAAACGTTCTTTAAATAGTTCAGGAGTCATCAACAATAAATCACTTTTTTCACGAATTTCTCCAGACACATAATAAGGCAATCCACAATTCGCATAAGAAACATAATTGCCTTTTTCAAACATAATAATCTCCACATCTTTGTTTAATCTTCTCAGTCTTGCTGCTGTGGTTGCCCCTGCAGCAACACCACCAATAATAACCACTTTCATTTCTATCACCCGCCTATATTCATTGTAAATATTTTTCAATACAAAGTAAATGATTGTGCTTAAAAAGGTATTCTATGCCTAGCATAAAATACCTTTATTCTTATAAATCGCAAATACCTTTTCCTTCACCATACATACTATACCAGTCAGCATTGAAATCATCCACTGCTTTTTCTATGTTTGGATTCTTGAATATCTGCTTTAAAATTCCTACTGGTGCTGTTATCGCCTGTGCTCCATTATTCAATGCATTCTTGATCTGTTCAACACCTTTAAATGATGCTGCGACAATCTTTGTATCATAGTTATCCATGATGATACGATTTGATAACTCATAAATCAG
>NZ_NFLJ01000055.1 GCF_002160865.1 Massiliimicrobium timonense | reverse complement strand
GTGATTTAGAAAGAGAATTAGGATTAAGCAAGTATACACTTCGTTATTATGAAAAAGAGGGATTGATTACACCTCAAAGAGATGATAATGGTTATCGCCATTATAGTGATGAAGATTTACAGACATTAAAATTAGTAAAGTTTTTAAGAAGTTTAAATATCTCTATAGATGATGTTAAAGCAATTATTCATGGCAAACTGGATTTTCATGAATGCTTAAAAATGAATCAAATACATTTAGATCATCAAATAGAAAGTTTAAAAGAAGTGAAAAAGACAATTGATAACTACCATGATAAAGATTTACCTTTAATTCCAGCTTTACAGGATATTCAAGAAACAACACATCATTGGAAATTAGGTATTCAAAAAACAACGAATGCTGTATCATTAGGTAGAAAGCTAACGAAAGTATGGGCGAAAAGACAAATGATTTATAATATGGTTATAGGAGCTTTGATGGCATTTCTTATTTCTATGGTCTTTATCGCAATGATTGATTCAGTAGGATTAAGATTTCTTATTTACATGATGATTTATGTATTAGTAGAACTGATAATCATAGCTTTTTCTTATAAGATGACAAGTAGTGCTATGATTGATTTGACTTTAAATCAATCTGTAGAGTTTTTTGAGAGTGGGATACGTTACTATCAGTTTAAAAATCCAATCAAAAACATTCAATATTTCTTTGCTGTACTACGAGGAAAAGATAAACAATATATGAAATATTATCGTTATGAAGATATTCGTAAAGTATCATTGTATGTGAAAAAACGTTACATGAAAATAGCATCACCTATAGCTTATGAAAATGATGTGATTGATTTTGAATTTGAATTTTGTGATGGTCAAAAATTTTATTTCTACTATCCAATGATTTTGGACGATGATGCCAGATATATTGGGGCTATTTTAGAAGCAAAAGTTTCTTGTATAGAAGATAAAGATAACGTTTTATATGCCATGAAAAATGGTTTAAATATAACTGATTATATGATGAGTAAAAATAATAGTGAGGATAAGGGATATGAAAACAAGTGATTTAGAGAAGGAATTAAAACTTTCAAAACATACTATTCGTTATTATGAAAAAGAAGGGTTGGTTACACCTCAAAGAGATAGCAATGGTTATCGTAATTATAGTGATGAAGATATTCAAACATTAAAATTAGTGAAGTTTTTAAGAGGGTTAGATATTTCTATAGATGATGTTAAAGCAATTATAAATGGTGAATTAGATTTTCATGAGTGTTTAAAAATCAATCAAATACATCTAGAACATCAATTAGAAAGTCTAAAAGAAGTGAAAAAGACAATTGATAACTACCATGATAAAGATTTACCACTTATTCCAGCTTTAGCAAATATTGAAGTTGATGTGAAAAACTGGAAACTTGGTTATCAAAAAACAACAAGTGCAGTATCGTTAGGGAGAAAGCTAACCAAAGCATGGGCAAAAAGACAGTTGGTTGTTGCTGCATTTTCTTCTGCTATTTTATCGGTTGTGTTTACATTATGGATGTCTAAGGTTATTCCTTTGATATGGGTACGTATTCTTCTTTTATTAGTTTTGTTTATTGTTTTATTGATTTTAATGATTGCGACAGCATTTCGTCAAAGTTTTGCAGCAATGACAGATAACTGTTTAGATCAGTCTGTAGAGTTTTTGAGTGAGGGTATTCGTTATTATCAATTTAATGGGTTAGTAGCGAATCTTAAATATTTCCTTGCGGTATTAGTAGACAAAGATAAGGATATTATGAAGTTTTATCGTTATGAGGATATAACTAAAGTTTGCATTTATACAAATCTTAAATATATGAATATAGGTGCACCAATCGCTTATGAAGTTTATGAATCAGATTTTGAATTTCATTTTCGTGATGGTAAAAAGTTCTATTTCTTTTGGCCTATGACATTAGATGATGATTCAAGATATATTGCTGCAATCTTAGAAGCAAAAGTTCCTTATATTGAAGATAAAGATAATATTTTATATGCCATGAAAAATGGAATCAACATTACAGATTATATGTTGCACAAAGATTAGCACAATATTTCCCATTTTTACATGATGATTTCTATATAAGTATCATTTATGATAAATTTGGTGATGATAAATGAAGATATTTCAAGATTATAAAAGCTACTATGATTACATGCAGCCTTATCGTAGTGCTGCAAATCTCATTCAAACAAAGTTAGAAGTTATTGACGATGAATTAAAATGCTTTCATGGTTATAGTCCTATTCATCAAATTCAATCAAGAATTAAATCTCTTGAAAGTATTGAAGAAAAAATGAATCGTAAACATTATCCAGTGACTATTGAATCATTAAAATATCTTCATGACATAGCAGGATTAAGAGTGATTTGTCATTATATTAATGATATTCAATATATCTCTCAGTTATTGATTATGCATGAAGATATTCATTTATTAAAGAAAGTGAATTATATTGATTATCCTAAAGAAAGTGGTTATCAATCTTTACATCTTGTTGTAGAGGTGCGTGTTTATTGTCAAAAAGGTTTATTAAAAATACCAGTTGAAATTCAGCTTCGTACTATTGCGATGGATTGTTGGGCAAGTTTAGAACATGATATTCTTTATAAAAATAAAGAACCGGTTTCTAAAGACATTCAAGATGAGTTAAAAGAGTGTGCAAAGCGTATAGCTTTAACAGATTTACAAATGCAAAAAATATATCAGAAGGTTTATCAAAAAAAGCATACTTTCTAAAGTTATGGTATAATGAAACAAATAGGATAGGAGGGATTGTATGAGCCTCTTTGATAAATGGAAGAAAAAAGATACATCATCCAAGATGACAGAGGGATGGGATGCCATTGTAGAAGTATGTGAAAAAGTCTACCCCAATCAAAAAGAACCTTTGCATTATGGCACATTAGTCAGTTGGAAATTAGGTGGCAATGATCCATTGGATGGGATAAGTATTTATGATGGAGGAGATTATTGGCATTTTGTGACTTTTGGATTATCAGAACTTTATGAAAAAGAATCTTCTGATCCAAAGATCAGTGGTTATGGAATGGAATTCACTTTAAAATTAAAGAAAGGCTATGGCGATGATGATGCACAAATAAGAGGTATTTGTGGGATTCTCCAGACACTTGCAAGAATCACTTTTCAAAATGGTGAAGTATTTAGAGAATATGAATATATTTATACTGGGCAAAAAGAAGGTATGGATATTCAACAAACATCATTGTTGACGGGATTTATAACAGCATTGGATTCAGATATTCAAACCATTGTCACACCTTTTGGCAAAGTGGATTTTATTGAACTCATTGGAGCAACTAACCAAGAACTTCAAGCGTTACAAAATCATCAATGTACAGTCAAAGAACTATATCAAAAAATAGGAGATATCACAGATTATCAAAGACAATCTGTAATCTAAAGTCAAATGGTTTATATTTTAATACATGGTTTAGGACAGGATGAAACAAGCTGGAATCAAGTAGAAAGTTTATTGCTGCAAAAGAAAATGAAAGTCAAAAAAGTGTCTTTATACCAATTATTACAAAATCAGGATTTTACTTATGAAAATCTTTTTGAATCTTTTGTACAATATTGTTTACAATTTCAAGAAAAGGTTTCTCTTTGTGGCTTATCATTAGGTGGTATTTTAGCTATGGATTTTGCGAAAGCATATCCTCAACATATTCAATCACTTATTATCATTGGTGCTCCTTATAAGATTCCTCGTTTACTGTTTGGTATACAAAATCTTATATTTCATTTGATGCCTCAATCAACATTTGAAAAAATGGCAATCAAAAAGAAAGATTTTATTTCATTAGTACAATCTATGACTTATATCAATATATCAAAGGATTTGGAACTTATTCAATGTCCGACACTTCTTTTATGTGGTGAAAAAGATACACATAATAAAAAAGGATGTCAATTACTAAATGAACATATTCATGGAAGTTGTTTTGAAATCATTGAACATGCATCACATGAAGTCAATATTGACAATCCCCAGCTTTTAGCACAAAAGATTTCTTCATTTTATACAAAACAAAAAGCATGAACGTACTCATGCTTTTTAAAAACTATTTTTTTGGTAATTTAAATGAACTTTTTAATGATACGATTCTGTTAAAAACAAGATGATCTTCAGCAGAATCTTTTGTATCGACACAGAAATATCCATTTCTTACAAATTGGAATGAATCTCCAGGTTTTGCATCTTCAATAGATGGCTCAATATAACAGTTTTCAACAACTGTCAATGAATTTGGATTTAAATTCATGCTTCCATCTTCATTGTAAACACCTTTTTCTTCATCCACAAGATTTTCATATAATCTGGCAGTGACCTTCTTTGCGAAAGGTACAGGCACCCAATGAATTGTTCCTTTCACTTTACGACCAGTAAATCCTGTTCCATTTTTAGTAATTGGATCATATGTACAATGGACAACTGTTACGTTTCCATTTGCATCTTTTTCATAACTTACACATTTGACAAAATAGGCATTCATTAAACGCACTTCATTTCCCGGGAATAAACGGAAATATTTTTTAGGTGGTTCTTCCATAAAGTCATCTCTATCAATCCAAAGTTCTCTACAGAAAGGTACTTGTTTTGTTCCTAACTCAGGATTTTCCATATTCACTTGAGCATCTAAATATTCAACCTGTCCTTCAGGATAATTATCAATCACAAGTTTAATAGGGTCTAAAACAGCCATGACACGAGGTGCTTTTGGTTTTAAATCATCACGAATACAATATTCAAGCATTGCATAATCAACAGATGAGTTACTTTTTGCTACACCAACTAAATCCATGAAGTTCTTTAATGATTCTGGTGTAAATCCACGTCTTCTTAAAGCAGCAATAGTGACTAAACGTGGGTCATCCCATCCATCGACGATACCTTGATCAACTAAGCGTTTAATATAACGTTTTCCAGTGACGACATTTGTCAGATATAATTTTGCAAATTCAATCTGTTTTGGTGGTTCGGGATATTCTAATTCTTGAACAACCCAATCATATAAAGGTCTATGATCTTCGAATTCCAATGTACAGATAGAATGTGTAATATGTTCAATCGCATCTTCAATAGGGTGAGCAAAGTCATACATTGGATAAATACACCATTGATCACCTGTGTTATGATGTGTCATTCTGGCAATTCTATAAATAATAGGATCACGCATATTGATATTTGGTGAAGCCATATCAATTTTTGCACGAAGAACTTTGCTTCCATCTTCAAATTCACCATTTTTCATTCTTTCAAACAAATCAAGGTTTTCTTCAACACTACGATCACGATAAGGTGAATTTTTTCCTGGCTCTGTTAATGTTCCACGGTATTCTTTGATTTGGTCAGCTGTTAAATCACAAACATAAGCCTTTCCTTTTTTGATTAATTTAATAGCTGCCTCATACATTTGAGGAAAATAATCAGAAGCAAATTTCACTTCTCCATCATAATGAGCACCTAACCATTCTACATCTTTAATAATGGAATCTACAAATTCTGTTTTTTCTTTTGTTGGATTTGTATCATCAAAACGTAGATTAAATGTTCCATTGTATTTTTTCGCAAGTCCATAATTTAATAAGATAGACTTGGCATGACCAATGTGTAAATAACCATTAGGTTCAGGTGGAAAACGTGTTGCTACTTTTGTATATGTTCCTTCCTCTAAATCTTTATCTATAATTCTTTCAATAAAATTTTTACTGATAACTTCTTTATTATCCATCTGTCCAACCAACCTTCCTTCAATATATGCTTTAGTTTACCATATTTTTTGAAAATATAAAACAGTTTCATGAGATATAGTTTTGTATATTGTCCTTATTTGTGCTAGAATAGGGCAGAAAGGGTGATGTTTATGATGAGAATTGGACAATCTATTGATATTCATCAATTAGTTGAAGGCAGACCACTAATTTTAGGTGGAGTAGAAATACCTTATGAAAAAGGTTTAAAAGGACATAGTGATGCAGATGTTTTGTTACATGCGATCATTGAAAGTATTATTGGAGCGATGGGACTTGGAGATATTGGAAAGCATTTTCCTGATACTGACCCACAATATAAAGGGATTTCTTCAATGCTTTTATTGCAACATACTTATGATATGATGAAACAAAATGGTTATACAATTGGAAATATTGATAGCCTGATTTTATGTGAAGAACCAAAGATGGCACCACATATTCCACTGATGAAAGAAAATGTTGCCAGAGTTTTACATTGTGACATCACACAAGTGAATATTAAAGCGACAAGAGGAGAAAAAATGGGCTTTGTTGGTAGAAAAGAAGGTATTGTTGCCCAAAGCGTTGTATTATTAAATAAGGAAGGATAGAAAAGATGAGTAAAGTAAGAACAAGATTTGCCCCAAGTCCAACAGGATATATGCATATTGGGAATTTAAGAACCGCTTTATATGAATATTTAATCGCCAAACATGATGGTGGGGATTTTATTTTAAGAATTGAAGATACTGACCAGGAAAGAGAAGTCGCTGGAGCAGTTGATATGATTTATGATGTGCTTGATAAAACAGGACTTCACTATGATGAAGGTCCTGATAAACCAGGAGATGTAGGTCCTTATATTCAATCACAAAGATTAGCAATTTATAAGGAATATGCAGATAAGCTGGTTGAATTAGGTGGTGCACATTATTGTTTTTGTGATGAAGAAACAATTGAAGCAGCGAAAAAAGAAAATGCTGATCATGAAGAATTAGGATATATTGATCCATGTAAATCATTAACTTTAGAAGAAGCAAAACAAAGAATAGCCAATGGGGAAAAATATGTTGTCAGACAAACAATTCCAAGCAGTGGAATTACTTCTTTTGAAGATGAAGTCTATGGACATATTGAAGTTGAAAATGCTGGATTATCAGAAGGCGTATTGTTAAAGAGTGATGGTTATCCAACATATAATTTTGCAAATATTGTGGATGATCATTTGATGAATATTACTCATGTTGTAAGAGGAAACGAATATTTATCATCTACACCTAAGTATAATTTAATATATCAGGCTTTTGGATGGGAACCACCAGTTTATATTCATTGCCCACCTGTAATGAAAGATGAAACACATAAATTAAGTAAGCGTAATGGAGATGCTTCTTATCAGGATTTAATTTCTAAGGGATTTTTAAGTGAAGCGATTTTAAATTATATTGCTTTATTAGGGTGGTCACCTAAAGAAGAAAAAGAATTGTTTACATTGGATGAATTGATTCAAGAATTTAGTGTTGATCGTATTTCTAAATCAGGAGCTATTTTTGATAACGATAAATTAAAATGGATGAATGGTCAATATTTAAAAGAAAAATCTTTAGATGAACTTGTTAATTTGTGTTTACCATTCTTACAGAAAGCTTATGATTTATCTGATAAAAGTGAAGAATGGATTCAAAAGTTAATTGATGTTCATCGTGATCATATCAGCTATGGTGAAGAAATTGTTGAACAAGTAGCGCTATTCTTTGAAGATAAAATGCAAGTCAGTGTTGAGGCAAAAGAATTCATGCAAGATGAAAGTATTCCTCATACTTTAGAAGTCTTTAAAAATCATTTGTCAAATTTAAGTGATGAAGAATTTGATGAAGAACATGTTTTTGCTTGTATTAAAGCAACACAAAAAGAAGCCAAAGCAAGAGGTAAGATGTTGTATATGCCTATTCGTATTGCCACAACAGGAATTATGCATGGACCAGATCTTGCGAAATCTATTGTTTTACTTGGAAAGGAAAAAGTCTTATCAAGATTAGAAGGTTAATACCTTCTTTTTCCATGTGAAAAAATAATCATTAGACACAAGAATTTCATATTTTTGTGATATACTATTTATTAGGGGGTGTATAGAATGCAAAATAAGATTATTGTTTCAATTTTAAGTTTTTTTATTCTTGTTGATGTACTTTTAATCTATTTAGCATTAACAATTTCCCCAATTAAACTAAAAAGAAATGTGTTTACATTTCAATATGGACAGGATATACCTACAGATGTGAGTGAATATGTCAATGCAAATCATTCTGTTTTAGAAAATGTTAAATTAGATTTATCCCATGTTTCTAAAGAAGTAGGAAAATATCAGGCATCTATTACTTATTTTAATGAAACACAATATTTTGAAATTGTTGTAGAAGACACAATTAAACCCAAGTTTCAATTAAAGAAAGTTGAATGGCATATTCAAATAGGAGAAACATTAGAAGCTAAAGATTTAATACAAAATGTAGAAGATCATTCACAAACAGAAGTATATTTTTATAATGAAAAAACACAGGAAAAGAGTAAAACAAAATCTTTTCAAATGGAAGGAACACAGATTGAAAGAATTATTGTAGAAGATAAACATGGAAATCAATCTAGTGCTTTAAGAGTGAAGGTTGTGGTTGAAAAGAATAAACGTCCACCTGTTATTGAAGGTATTGAGGATGTGGAAATACATGTTGGTGAATCTATTGATTTAAAAGAAGGTGTAAAGGCAACTGATGATATTGAGGGAGATATTACATCACGTATCATTATCAATGGCCAAGTTGATAATCAAACACCGGGTGTTTATGAAATTATGTATACTGTTAGTGATAAAGATGGGAATACAACACAGCAAATGAGAACAATTACAGTAATCGAGGTAGAAAATGATAACTAATATTTATGTATTAATATGTGCACTTATATTTATATATATTCAATTTATACAACATGGTGATAAATGGGGTTGTGCTTTAAGACTTGGGGGATTTTATCCCCCATATATTCAAGAACGTCATCAATATTGGCGTTTTATCACATGTCATTTTATACATGCGGAATTCTTTCATTTCTTGATGAATGCTTATGCCCTGTATCAAATAGGGCATTTCTTAGAAGCTTGTTTAGGAACGGTGCCTTACTTATATTTAATTGTTATTTCTATGATATTAAGTTCAATGCTGAGTTATAGTGCATCACAAATATCATCACGTTATTATCAAACGTTGACTATTGGTGCCAGTGGTGTTGTTTTTGGCTTTTTTGGAGCTATTATTGTTTTAGGATATGTATTGGGTGGACCTTTTATGTCCGTTTTAGAAAATTTTGCACTTGTGATTGTCATTAATTTGGTATACACATTTATGGATCGACATATTTCTAAAACAGGACATATTGGTGGACTTATTGGTGGTATTGTCGCAATGGTTATGATTTTAGCTTTACATATTGTATGAGAATACTCGTTGATGGGGATGCAACACCCTATAAAGATGAAATCTATTCTTTAACAAAGACATATCATATAGAAATGCATGTTTATGTAGACTATGCTCATATATTAAAAGATGTTCCTTATCAAGTCATTGAATGTGATATTGGTCATGATAGTGTTGATTTGTTTCTTCTATCGCATTTACAAAAGCAGGATATATTGATTACACAAGATTACGGATTAGCTGCTTTAGCACTGGGAAAAGGTGCTTATATCTTACATATATCAGGAATGGAGATAACATCACAGAATATTGATGAATTATTGTTAAGACGTTATATTGGCGCTCATCAAAGAAAAAGTGGAAAACATATCAAAGGGCCTTCAAAACAAACACAAGAAGATAAACAATATTTTTTAGCACAATTAGAGAATTTGTTGAAAAAACTTAACCGATAGGGTTAAGTTTTTTTGTCAAATTAAAAATAATATAAACATGGGTTAACTTGTAATTAGAAGATTCATATGAAGAAATATTGATAAGTAAGTTAGCTATTATTTGAAAAGATAAATGTGGCATTAATTATATGTTGTTTTCATATTCATTTTTGAGTCTTAAATTGAAGTATGCTCTATATTGTTTGTATAAAATGTGTTAACATGATATGAAGATAGTATATAGAAAATTGAAATCAAAATTATTCATTCAAAAAAGATGGAGATTGGTATGAAAGTATATAAAGGTAAAAATAGCTTTTGGCTTATAGTGATATTTGTTATTTATGATATATGTCCCATATTCATTTATTTGTGTGATGCCAGTATTGTTTCTCATATATGGTGGATATTACTGTGGGTTGCGTATTATTCAATGAATTTGGTGTGGATACCAGTTATGGTTAGAAACTATATTGAATTATATGATGATTATTTTGTTTTTTATTATGGATTTTCTAAAGAAAGATTTGAAATAAAAGATATTTTAAAATTAGAAAAGAGTAAAAATCCTATGGCTTCCTCAGCAAATTCATTAGATAGGATTCATATGACAACAAAAGATAAAGATTTTTATATATCATTAAAAGATAATGATGATTTTATCATAGACCATCAGACACACTTGTTTTATTGTAGTAATCTTTAAGCATCTTTCTAGTCATTACAATTGAGTAACTGATAATTCTCATCATGGAAAACATAAGCTTGAAACCTTTATATCTATGATTGAATCTCCAGGCATGTTCCTGTATATATCCGTTGATATATTTTTTCGCTATGCCATGATAGATTCCATCTATATTACTTTTTATATTTGATATCTGTATATTTATCCAATACATAAGATGATCTGATTCTTTGTAATCTATAACGCCATTGATAAGATGTACTCTATCCTTTAAATAGTGATATGCCGGGTCACCATCAGTACATATTGTTGTATCCTTATCGTAATAGATATGTTTCATGAGCCTTTTTACTTCTTCCTTGTTTTCGCTTTTTACTTGAAGCAGTTTTATTCTATTGGGATAGTTGTTAAGCTGATCTGTACCAAGAGCCACTAAAAAGGGTTGTTTGTCAGTTCCCAACCCTCTCTTACCATTATGAGATTTGCCACCAATGTGAAATCCATCTATTTCAATGAATTTTGATTTCAAATCAAAACAGCCATTATCTAAAGACATCAAATAACGCAGTTTTTGACATAACAACTGAGCACTTTTTCTGTTGATGCCCAGTTGACGTGATAGTTCTTCTGCGGAAATACCCTTTGTAGAAGTGATAAAAAGGAATATACCATAAAGAAGTGTATATAATGGTAATTTGTTGTCCTGAAAGATAGTTCCTGCAAAAAGATAGACTTGATGTGAACATTGAGAACAAGTGTAGACATTATTTCTACACTTGAGTAAAGTAAAATGAACACAACCACATTCAGGACAAACAAGTCCTAAAGGATGAAAAACATTCAAAAAGAAATTTCTACACATATCATCATTATTGAAGAAAAGCTTATTGAAAGTGATATGACTCATAATTTTTGGTTTAGCTTTAGCACAATTTTTTGACATAAACAATGACCTCCATAAATAATTATCAATGTCATTATACATTAATCAAAAAAATGATGACTTCTAAACCAGAGGATAGACTCCGAAAAAAAGGAGTTAAAACAAGAAAGTATTACAAGTGGCTCAGATGGTCTATGAAA
>NZ_NFLJ01000054.1 GCF_002160865.1 Massiliimicrobium timonense | reverse complement strand
AGATATTTTCAAAACCTAAGAAAAAGAATACTTCTGCATCTTGGTTTTAAGTATGACATTATTTAAAAAAGGAAGTAACTGATTCAGTTACTTCCCCTCCACTCTTGACACAGAGCCAAGTTATATCTTTTTTCTTTAGAGATAATATTGTTGAAAATAATGTAAACGAATTAAATCACAAATAGTCATAATCTGATAATTAAAGTTAATACTATCAAATTTACCCGGAACATAAATAACCTTGCAATTAGGTGTTGTTTCTGTTTTCAGATATTTTTTATTTTGAGTAATTAAAATTTGTTGTGACTGGTCAATATGAACATCAGCTTTAGATTTCTTAAATCCTTCAAGATAACGACCTGTTGCACTAATCACAATAGCCACATCATGTTCATCCATGACAATAGGATCATAATTATGATATTGAATAAATGGTTTACCAAAAGTAATCATATCAGTTTGCAGTTCTATCGCAATAGAAATAGGATATAAAGCTCCAAATACAACAATTCTTTTCGCGCGATAGAGTTTTTGACAAATATCACTGATAATTTTTTCCATTTCATCATCACTGCAATCTTTGTCCATTTTTTCAATAAATTCACGACTATCAACACCAATCATTCTGACACGAATCTGATTCAAACGTGTCTGATGATGGTTAACAAGTGTTTCTCTAAATTCTTCATATTCATGAAAACCAAGTAATGCAATAAACGCATAGAGTTCTTCTTTTTTAAAGCAACCTTTCTTTAAAAAATCTTCTTCACTCATATCTTCCATTTCCAGATAATGAAAAATAATAAATGTACAGATTTTATAATTATAGTCGTGGAATAATGTTCCATTTAAATAAGTAAGAATACGGCTTAGTAATATGTTCATAGAATACCTCCCTTATTTAACATTATAACATGTTTAAAAAGAAAAACATAAAGATTTTGCTTTTTTGAAAAAAATGATATAATCAAGAAAAATGCGAGGTGGTTAAAGAATGCGTATCAATAAAATAGATATTTCAAAGATTCATTTTCATTATCAAAAATATGATCCTTCACTCTATCAATCTATTTTAAGAATCGGTTTTTCTTTTCCTATAACTGTTAATCAAAATGGAGAAACCTATGAATGTATTGATGGACACAAACGTTTATCTGTTTTACAGGATATTTTACAAGATCATTTATCTTATTCAAGAGGCTCATTTGTCCCGGTTATTATTAAAAATCTAGGAAATGATCGTTCTAATGACTGTTGGAGAGGAAGAAACCATCATTAAAGATTTATATCTTGTCCTTATGAAAAATCAGTTAGGCAATGTAAAAGAATGTAAAAATCTGATAAGAAAAGGGCATGTAGAAGTGAATGGGCATTGTGAAAGAGATTTTCGTTATCGAGTGAAAAAAGAAGATTGTATTTTTGTTGATGGTCAAAGAATTAATGCAACACCTTTTGTGTATTATATGCTTTATAAACCCGCAGGTTATATATGTGCTAGTCGTGATGCTGTGTATCCTTGTGTCGTTGATTTGATTGGACGTCAAGACTGTTATTGTGTTGGTAGATTGGATATAGATACAACAGGTTTTGTTTTATTAACAAACGATGCTTCTTTATCTAAAAAACTTTTGCTTCCTGAAAATCATGTAGAAAAGGTTTATGAAGTATGGACACAATCCCCTATAACAAAACAGGCTGTTATTGACTTTGAAAAAGGTGTTATCATTGATCATCATGTCCAATGCTTACCATCTCGTTTAGAAATCATAGATGATTATCATTGTCTTGTGACATTAAAAGAGGGAAAATATCATCAAATAAAAAAAATGTTTCTTTCTATTTCTAATCAAGTTGTCGGCTTGAAAAGAATTGCTTTTGCTGGAATAACTTTAGATTTTCGTCTTGAACTGGGACAATATCGTCATTTCAATGATGAGGAAATGGCTTGTCTTCAGGCGGCATTAAGATAGACACAAGGGGAAGAACTTGTTATAATTGAAACAGAATTGGAGGATGAAATATGGCTATATTAGATACAAATCAACTTATATATCGTTATTTTGAAGAAATATCACAAATTCCACATGGTTCATGTCATGAACAGGACTTAGCGGATTATATTGTTGCTTTGGCTGAAAAACATCATTTAAATTATCAAAGAGATGAAATGCACAATGTTATTGTTTTTAAAGAGGCAAGTCAAGGTTATGAAGATCATGAACCGGTGATGTTACAGGCTCATATCGACATGGTGAATGAAAAAAATAAAGAAAATGATCATGATTTTGATCATGATCCTTTACAGCTTTATATTGAAGATGGTTTTTTACATGCTTATCAGACAACTTTAGGTGCTGATGATGGATGTGGAGTTTGTTATATGCTGGCATTATTAACTGATGAGCAATTATTACATCCAGCATTGGAATGTGTGTTTACAGTTCAAGAAGAAATAGGTCTTTGTGGGGCAATGGCACTTGATACAAGTTCATTAAAGGCCAGACGTCTTATTAATCTGGATAATGAAGCTGAAGGTGAAACTTGTGTGTCTTCATCTGGTGGAAATGATCTTCTCATTACAAAAGAAATAACAGGACAGGATAACGATTCTCCGGTTTATGTTATGGAAGTCAAAGGTCTTATAGGTGGGCATTCTGGTGGATGCATTCATCTAGGACGTGGAAATGCAAATAAGATTGCAGGACGTATTTTGTTTCATTTATTAAAACAGGGAATGGATATTCGTTTGATTGAAGTAAATGGTGGATTGAAAAATAATGCTATTCCTCGTGAGTGTACAGTTGCTTTTGCAAGCAGTCAATCCTATGATGAACTGGCTTATCATATTGGACAAATGGAAGATATTATTAAAAAAGAACTGGAAATGACAGATCCGGATTTTTATGTGGAATTACATCAGGATGAATGTGATGTCTGTATAACATCTAAAGATAGTGAAGCCATGATTTCTATCATGTATCTTTGTCAAAATGGAATGCTGGAAATGTCACCAGTTATCGATCATTTACCTGTTTTATCATTAAATATGGGTGTCATTCGTACTCATGATCATAGTTTAACTATTGATTATTCATTACGTTCGCCCGTTAAAAGTTTGCGTGATGAATTATGTATGCAGTTAGAAACGATTGCATATCTTTATGGTGCTTCAGTTCAAGTATCCAATGAATATCCGGGGTGGGATTATGACCCTCATTCACGTTTAAGAGCACAATTTAAACAATTCTATCAACAATATGCCCATGAACCACTTAAGGAAGTCGCAACACATGGAGGCTTAGAAACAGGCGTATTGAAACAAAAAATACCAGATTTAGATATTATCACTTATGGTCCACATATGGAAAATGTGCATACACCGGATGAAAAACTTGATTTGGCATCTTATTTAAGATGTTATGAATGTCTTGTTGCATTTTTAGAAACATTATAGAGGTTGATATGGATTGCCCTATTAAGAAACAATGTGGTAGCTGTCAATATATAGGAATGGATTATTCTAAACAGCTATCCATCAAAAAAGAAAAATGTGAAAAATTATTTCCTCATCAACGTGTTCATGATGTTGCTGGAATGCAAAATCCATATTTTTATCGTAATAAAGTCATTGTTGCTTTTAATCAAAAATATGAATATGGTTTATATGAAGAAACCTCACATCGCATTGTTCCTATGAAAGCTTGTTTATTGCATGATGAACAAACACATCTAGTTTTAACACAACTTCAAAAGATGTTAAAAAAGTATCGTGTTTCTATTTATGATGAGAACAGAAATCGAGGATTTTTAAGACATGTATTGATTCGTCGTGCTGTGACAACGAATCAGACACTGGTTGTGCTTGTTGGAAGGGAAGCTGTTATGAAAGGGAGCAAAAACTTCTGTCAGGAACTTGTTAAAGCATGTCCATCGGTTCAATCAGTTGTTTTGAATATTAATAATCGACAGACGAGCATTGTTTTATCAAAACAAGAAAAGATTCTCTATGGAAAGGGCTTTATTGTAGATAAGTTATGTGGTTTAACCTTTAAAATTTCAGCACAATCTTTTTATCAGATCAATCATGAACAATGCACTTATCTTTATCATCAAGTTTTATCTTTATTAGACTTGCATAAAAATGATGTTATTTTAGATACTTATTGTGGTATTGGAACAATCGGAATGTTTTTAGCTCAATATGTTGATACTGTGATTGGTGTCGAATTAAATCACGAAGCTTATAAAGATGCGATAAATAATGCCAAGATGAATAAAATTCATAATATTCATTTTGTCCATGATGATGCGACTCATTTTATGGTTGAGTTAGCAAAGCAAAAACAAAAGATTGATTGTGTTATTATGGATCCACCACGTGCTGGGAGTACTCAGGCATTTATTGAATCTATAAAAGTCTTACAACCTCGTCAAGTGATTTATGTATCATGTGATCCTTCAACACAAGCTCGTGACTTGAAAATGTTTAACAAAATAGGTTACAAGAGTCGAGATGTTTATCCTGTTGATATGTTTCCACATACAAATCATATTGAATCACTTATTTCTTTATCTCGTGTTTCATGATTCATTTCTATACAAAATTTCATAAATTTTAACAAAAAGCATATACAAATGTGAAGAATTCATATATAGTAATACAGGTATAGTGAATCAATCAGGAGGGTGAGTAATGATTGAAATTTTAAAAGCGATATTGTTTGGTATTGTTGAAGGAATTACAGAATGGTTACCAATCAGTAGTACTGGACATATGATTTTATTAGATGAATTTATTCAATTAGATGTCAGTCCCGAATTTTATAGCATGTTTCAGGTCGTTATTCAATTAGGGGCAATTATGGCTGTTGTTATTTTGTTTTGGAATGATTTCTTTCCATTTGGGAAAAAGGATAATCCATATCCTTTAGCAAAAGAAGGAATTTTATCTTATGTAAAAGTAGATAAAGTTGTATTATGGATTAAGATACTTGTTGCTTGTATTCCGGCAGCTGTGGTAGGTGTCCTTTTTGATGAACAGTTGGAAGCTATATTCTATAATTATCAGACTGTATCCATTGCCTTGATTGTTTTTGGGATTGCTTTTATTCTCATTGAAAATCGTAATGCCCATCAACGTAGTCGTATACATTCTTTACGTAATATTACAATACAGACTGCTTTATTAATTGGTGTGTTTCAGTTGATTGCAGCTATTTTCCCAGGAACATCTCGTTCTGGAGCAACAATTGT
This sequence comes from Massiliimicrobium timonense, assembly GCF_002160865.1. Classification (GTDB taxonomy): domain Bacteria; phylum Bacillota_I; class Bacilli_A; order Erysipelotrichales; family Coprobacillaceae; genus Allocoprobacillus. The sequence continues at coordinate 6,689 of NZ_NFLJ01000054.1, read as the reverse complement.
TGGTGCCTTGTTATTAGGGGTGTCAAGAACAGTGGCAGCTGAATTTACATTCTTTTTAGCCATTCCTGTTATGTTTGGAGCATCTTTATTAAAAATTGTGAAATTTGGTTTTGCCTTTACAATGCATGAAGCTATTATTTTGGTTGTTGGCATGCTTGTTGCTTTTGTTGTTTCTGTTTTTGTGATTAAGTTTTTAATGGATTATATTAAAAAACATGATTTTAAAGTTTTTGGATGGTATCGTATTGTTTTAGGTATTGTTGTTTTATTATATTTCATATTTTTAGGATAACACGATATAAATCGTGTTTTTTCTTTTTAGGGGGGATTCATTTTATGCATTATCAGTTTATCAATCAATGTGACGAAGAACTTTATCATTTTTATCAACGTCAAAAATCTTATTTCTCACTTTTTCATCAAGACATTACTTATCAATTTATTCAAGAAGATATGCAAGGACCAGAAGGATTTTGTGAAGATGATCACTATCATTGTAAAATATATGAAAATCATCAAATGATTGCATATCTTGATTATATGATTGGCTATCGTTTTTCTATGAAACATGATTCTCATTATTTATGGATTGGTCTTTTTATGGTTGAAGAAAGTTTATGGCATCGTCATTATGGAAAACAAATCATTACACATCTTTGTAAGCAATATCCAACGCATACATTGCAATTGGCTTGTTTAGTACAAAATAAAAATGGGTTATCTTTTTGGAAAGCGATGGGATTTCAAGAAATAGCATGTTCATATTGGGGTCATGAAGAAGTTGTAATATTGGAAAAACAAGCAAAGGAGGAATTATGAGTTTTATAGATTTTCAAACAAAATATGATATAACACATAAAAAAAGTATGCATATACATCACTGTTGTAATATTTTATCATTGATTCGTTTTTTATTGTTTATTTTGGTTATTGTTTTTTTATTACTGGGATATTTTTGGCAAAATGTATGTTATGGATTAGCAGGAGTTGCTTTGATTGCTTTTTTGATTGTTGTCAAGGTGCATCATCATTATAAAAAGCAGGATGTTTATATCGATGCTCTCCAACAGGTTTATTTAAAACATCTTCAGCGTCAAAAAGGAAAATGGAAAGATTTTGAAGAATGTGGTAATACATTTCTAGATGAACATGATTACAAGAGTTTTGATTTAGATATATTAGGAAAAAATTCTTTATATCAGATGATATGTCTTGCTTTTACATCGCAAGGGAAAAAACAACTTGCTAGTGACCTGATAAATGATCATTGTTATGAAGATATGAAAGAACGTCAAGAGGCAGTAAAGGAATTAGCTAATCATCCAGAATTTGTGATTCAGCTAGAAACACTGGGATCATTGATTCCGCGTCAAAAAAAGGATAGTATAGAAAATTGGTTGTACAGTATTCAAAATCAGTCTGTTTCTTCTATATCGCCTTTTCTATTCCTTTTCCCTTTGATTGTCTGTCTAAGTTTGCTTTGTGTTTGTTTTCACTGGTTCATGCCTTATAGTCAGATTATTTTAGAAGCAGGTGTTGTTTTACAGTTATGTATTGCCTTTTTCTTTTACTTTAGGCATCAGGCATTATTTGAACCCATTGCATACTTATCCACAGGTTTAGAAAGTTATGCACAATGTTATGCACAAATTGTGAATAACTTATTCACATCAGATTATTTACAAAAGCTACAAAAACAGTTAACGGAACAGGAAGATGTTGTTTTGGCAATTCATCAGCTTTCAAGTATTAGTCAAAAAGTCATATATCGTCATAATATTTTTGCTTTTATCATCTTGAATGGATTAGGTTTATTTGATTTCTACATTCATTATCAATATGCACAATGGCTTAAACAATATCAACACGCTATTCCGGTATGGTTTGAGGTACTAGCAAAATTTGAATCTTTAATGAGTTTATCAGTTTTAAAAATAGATCAATTTGATGTTGTCTTGCCAGAAATACAAAAAGAAAAAACACTTGCTTTTACTCATTTGTGTCATCCTTTAATTGATCCTCAACAAGTTGTTGGCAATGATTTTGAAATGAGTGATTCCTTATGTGTCATTACTGGTTCTAATATGTCTGGTAAAACAACATTTATGCGTAGCATCGGCTTAAATCTTGTATTGGCTTATGCAGGTGGCTTTGTTTTTGGAAAGTCGTTAAGCTGTTCACCTATGCATATGATGACATCTATGCGTGTGAAAGATAATGTAGAAGAAGGAATTTCCACATTTTATGGAGAACTTTTGCGTATTAAGGAAATGATTGAATATGCTAAAAAACAACAGCCTATGATTTGTTTTATTGATGAGATTTTCAAAGGAACGAATTCTTTGGATCGTATAGCCGGAGCCAAAGCAACAATTGAAAAATTGTCCTTACCTTTTGCCTATACATTTTTAACAACTCACGATTTAGAACTGGGACAACTGAAAAAACAAAACTATCATTTTGATGAATATTATCAAGATGAACACATATGTTTTGACTATAAAATCAAAAAAGGGGTATCTCAGTCTAGTAATGGACAATTTTTATTAAAACAGGTAGGTATTCTTGATAAATAGGGGAGTGTGATTGCAATGAAAGAAAAAACGATGAAAGATATGTTTAAACTGACTTTTGGAGAAGAAGTAGGAAATGCTGTGAGTCATGGTGTTATGGCTTTGTTATGTCTATTTGTTTTACCATTTGTATCAGTTTACTCTTATTTGCGAGGTGGAGTCGTTCGTAGTGTTGGTGTTTCTATTTTTATCATTTGTTTATTTTTAATGTTTTTAATTTCAACCATTTATCATAGTATGGCATATGATTCTCAGCAAAAATATATTTTTAGAAAGCTTGATCACATATGCATCTATCTTGCGATTGCTGGTAGCTATACACCTGTTGCTTTATGTGTCGTGAAAGGATGGGTCGGTATCTTGATTCTTGTCATTCAATGGTCAGCTGTTCTAGCAGGTATATTGTTGAAGGCAATTTCCAAAAGAGCTTTTCCTATTCTATCAACAGCTATTTATCTTGTGATGGGATGGATTGCAGTCATTTTTATTCCTTTTTTAATTCATTCATCATTCTGGTTTCTCTTTTTCATTGTACTGGGAGGCGTTATGTATTCTATTGGTGTCTTCTTTTATGCAAAACATAAAAAGTTTTTCCATTTTGTATGGCATCTCTTTATTAACTGTGCCAGTATTTTACATTTTATCGCAATTGTCTTTTTGATGTAAAAAACCAAAGGTAAGTTCACCTTTGGTTTTATTTTTCTTCATCATCATTATAAAACGTATCTAACATTTTTTCAGCAATCATTTTATATTGATTGCTTAAGGAACAAATCAATAATAATAAGACAACCATATGATGGGAATCATCTAAATTCATCTGATGCTGTTCAATAAGTTTTTCTGTGGATGTTGTGACATCATGAAAGAGTTCTTTAGTGATGTTAAGATAATCATTATATATAGGTTCAATTTCTTCCATATGATCATGAAATGGCTGTAATACTTTTTTTATTTCTTGAATAGAAATAGTATTTTTTAAAGAATAAATCAATAACATCTGTAAAATATGATTCTTTGAATATTTCTTTCCTTTGATTGGTTTTAATAATCCTTCTTTAGAATAGTTATTGATCATTGTCTTGGTTAGAAGTTTATCATCTTCATGTCGTTTGTTATCAGCAAGATTGACATCAAATAAAGTCATAATCTGATCCATATATAGATCTAAAGAAGGAATGTCCTCTGATTTTAAATGACTCATATGTTCAATTTGATTTAAAATTTCATTAAGTTTTTCGTTATTCATCAAATCACCTCATAAATACTATACATGAATTTATAGAAAATAACAATATCTCGTTGACAAATGAATAAAATAAAATATAATAAATATATAAAGTAGTATTTAATACTATATTAAAAGGAGCTGATATTATGAATAAGTTGTTTCAAAAAGCTATGGATCCCATTAGTAGTGAAACACATTTTATTGGTGCATGTCTTTCTTTGGTTGGATTATTAGTCATGATTGTGATTGGTATTCAAAAAGAAACGTCACCAGCTATATTATGGGCAGCGATTATTTTTGGATTATCTTTAATAGCATTATATAGTGCAAGTTCTATTTATCATTTTTTTAGTGGTCATCAAAAAATCAAGACGATTTTAAGAAAATTAGATCATTCTATGATTTATGTCTTAATTGTTGGCACATATACACCTGTTGTCATGGCTTGTATGCCACAACCCCATGCTTATTATTTTTTAGCTGTTTTGTGGAGTGTTGCGATTATTGGAATTATTTTAAAAATCTGCTGGTTGAATGCTCCAAGAGCTATCGCAACAGCTATTTATTTAATACTTGGATGGTCTATTCTTTTTGATTTTCAGTCATTTCAGGGTATTTCTTTACCTTGTCTGATTTTGATTGCTTGTGGTGGTATTGCATATTCTATAGGGGCATTTATTTATATTTTTAAAAAGCCTAATTTAACGATTCATTTTGGTTTTCATGAACTTTTTCATATCTTTGTGATTATGGGGTCTTTATTCCATTATCTGGCAATTGTTATTTTTATTCTTTAAAAAGCATATCTATGCTTTTTTTCTTTGCTTTATGAATGAATTTTGCTTATAATAGGGAATGGTGATAAAGAATGAAAAAAATGAAATTAACATATCAGACTCTCATATTGTATCTTGTTGCATTTTTAGTGATTGTCATAGGTGATCAGGTGACAAAGATTATTGTCGATCATACATTATCTTTAGGTGGTAGTTATGCGATTATTGATAATTTCTTCTATTTTACATATGCTCATAATACAGGAGCAGCATGGGGAATGTTAGCAGGAAAAATCAGTTTATTTTTAATTGTGTCTGTGGTTGCTGCCATAGGTATTATTTATTATTTTATGAAATCTGAATCTTATCAAAAATTAACACGTTTTGGATTGGTTCTGGTATTTGGCGGATTGATTGGTAATTTGATTGATCGTCTGGCTTTTGGCTATGTCAGAGATTTTATTGATTTTATTATTTTTGGATATAACTTTCCTATTTTTAATGTTGCAGATATGGCAATTACAATAGGGATGGCACTGGTTATTTTAGAAATAGGTATAGAGGAGTATAAAGCATGGAAACTATCAAAATCACAGTAGATGAAACCAATCAGGGACAAAGAATTGATAAATTATTGATGTTGTATTTAAAAGATATGTCAAGAACTCAAATTCAACAGCTTATTCGTCAAAACCATGTTCGTGTCAATGATTGTGTTATCAAAGCAAGTTATAAAGTTGAAACAGGTGATCAATGCCTCATTGAAATTCCTGAACCAGAGAATATGGATGTTTTACCAGAAAATATTCCATTAGATATTGTTTATGAAGATCAGGACGTTATCGTTGTGAATAAACCAAGTGGTATGATTGTTCATCCTTCACCAGGCATTTATTCAGGAACACTGGTCAATGCTTTGTTGTACCATTGTCAAGATTTATCTGGTATTAATGGTGTTATGCGTCCTGGTATTGTTCATCGTATCGATAAGGAAACAAGTGGCTTATTGATGGTTGCTAAAAATGACATGGCTCATCAGAGTTTAAGTGAACAGTTACAGGAACATACGGTTATCAGACGTTATCAGGCATTGGTACATGGTTTAATTCCACATGAATTTGGACGTATTGAAGCCCCTATTGGACGTGACCCTCATGATCGTCAAAAAATGACATGTACTGATAAAAATGCGAAGGAAGCCATTACGAATTTTCAGGTTATTGAGCGTTTTCGTGATATGTGTTTAGTTGAATGTCGTCTGGAAACAGGACGTACACATCAGATTCGTGTTCATATGCAATACATTGGACATCCTGTTTATGGTGATCCTCAATATGGTTTAAAACGTGATGATACATCACATGGGCAATATCTTCACGCTAAAATTTTAGGTTTTATTCATCCGAGAACACAAAAAGAAATGTATTTTGAAAGTGATCTGCCAGATTATTTTGTAGAAAAATTAGAACAGTTACGTCAAGAAATGGAGGGATAATGAATGTCAACAGTCATCAGCTGGGATCAGTATTTTATGGGAATTGCAAAACTATCTGCTTATCGTTCTAAAGATCCTAATACGCAAGTCGGTGCATGTATTGTGAATGCTGAAAATAAAATTGTCGGTGTCGGTTATAATGGATTGCCTTGGGGATGTGAAGATACGCAGTTTCCCTGGGGCAACAGAGAAGGGGATATGTATGATACCAAATATCCATACGTTGTTCATGCTGAATTAAATGCTATTTTAAATAGTATTCAGAATTTAAAAGGTTGTCGTATTTATGTATCCTTATTTCCATGCCATGAATGTGTCAAAGCTATTATTCAAAGTGGTATTCAAAAAATTATTTATGAAGATGATAAATACAACGATACACCGAGTGATCGTGCAGCTAAACGTATGCTGGATGCGGCTGGAGTTGTTTATCAAAAGATGACTCCATTTGATATTGAAATCAAATAAGTTAAAAAAGCTATTTGTGAGTTTATATTGATATGATAACCTCCTAGTAGACAGTGTAAATAATTAAACACTGATACGGGAGGTTTTTATATTGGGAAGAAAAAGCAAATATTCTAAAGAACTAAAAATAGAAATATGTAAACGTT
>NZ_NFLJ01000053.1 GCF_002160865.1 Massiliimicrobium timonense | reverse complement strand
TATGCCTGCACAAGTCAGAAAACCTAAGCATTATCTCTAAAAAAAGATTATCTTCAAAATAGAGAAGATAACCTCTTATTTAGGATGTTTTTTGTTTTATTTTTGAAGATAATGTTTTTACTCCAAACCACAATATTTTAATAAATCCGCTTCTTTTCCTTTCCACTTTTTTTCTTTTCTATTAGGATTTGATGGAAAATTATCTTTGACTGCTTCTAGTGCTTTTCTTATGTCTTCATCATCAGCATATGCGTATATAGAGGTTGTCATTATATTTGAATGCCCTAGAAAATCTTTTATATAGGACATAGGTACTCCATTTTTGTACATTGCCATAGCTATTGAATGTCTAAGCATATGTGCGTGTAAGTTGAGTGGAAAATCTGGCGTTTTTTCATGAATTTGTCTCGCATATTTTTTAATATTGCATCAACTGTTCCTGGACACATTTTAGTTTTAAGATTTTGATGTTTTGTGTAAAACAAATATTCATCCGCTTTTGAATTATCATGAAACTGTTTCAAATAATTGTCAAGGTGAACAACAACTCCTTCTAGTATAGGGATTCTTTTGACTTTGTTGCCTTTACCTAAAACTCTAATCTCAATTCGATTATCAAACCTATATATATCATTTAATTTTAAATTTAATAGTTCATCTAAACGTATTCCAGTTTCATACAACATGATCATTAAAAATTGATTTCTTTTTCCTATTCTTAATTTTGTATCTGGCTCATTCAACAATAGCTTAACTTGATCTGTCGTCAAATACTCTAGTTTATTATTTTTTCCGCCTTTAAATCGGTGAATACTTTTAACTTTCACATAATAGTTGTATAATTCTATATCTTCTTCCGCGCAATACTTTAAAAAAGACTTAAACGCAGATAATCTAAGATTAATTGTATTTATTGAACAGCCTTTCTCGTTCTTTAAGTAGGCTAGAAAACTATAAATATTATCTTTATTGAAATTATCAAAATTCATATTAACAAATTTAATATTAAGGGTAGTATCAAAATAAATTCTTATTTGGTTAAATGCTTGTTTATACGCTTTTAATGTTTTTTCAGAGTAATGTCTTTTTTTTATTAAATAAATTTTAAGATATTCACTTAGCCAATCATGAAATGAAATATTATTCTTTGTCATCATCGCTCACCTCAGGTAAAACTGTGTTATTTGTATCTGTCATTAAACTATTGAAAGTCGAATAAAAGGCTGGAACTAATTGGATATAATAATCTGTATCTGCATAATGAGTATGGCCTAAATATCTGGAGAAAAAAGGATACATTTGATTAATATCAATGCCATCTTCAACCCATCTTGAAAGGCGTTCAGTAGCAAAAGTATGCCTAAAATCATGTATTCTTCTTTTATTACCAACCAACGGTATATCTTTAAAAGCAATTACGCTTATTTCACGAAACCAATTGTCAATCGTTGCCTTACCTATTTTTTTATCACCAGTGTTTGTGGGAAAAAAATACTTTCTTTCTGGCAATAGGAATGAAATTATCTGATTATATTCTTTAAGCATAGAAATCAACTCATCACTTAAGTAAACCTTTCGTTCTTTCCAACCTTTTGCCTCTTGAACTAGGAGATACCCAGCATTAAAATTAACATCTTCTAATTTTAAATTGATGGCTTCTGAAAGTCGCATCCCACATAAATAATAAAGTCTGAAAATAACTGGAGCAACATATTTTTTATAAGGAGAACCCTTTGAATCGGATAAATTATCGACTATTTTAAAGAAAGAAATTAGTTCTTCTTTAGTATAAATATGAGCCTCATATTTGATTTGTTTTTGTGGAATATGACCGGGAACCACAAAACAATCAATGCCTAGTCCTGATATATATTTTGAAAGTTGCCTTATAGGCGATATCCTTCGGAGTAAACTGTTTTGGTGTTCGTTAGGCTTATAGTTTACCCAAGCATTTATTATTTCTGGTGTAATGGTAGTTGCCTCTGGAAAGTTATCAACGAGCATTTTATCAAAACAGCTTAAAATCTGTGCAGATGAATTATAAGGATAGCCAGAATTGCACTTTTGATTAATAAACGATTGTATTAATTGACTCATTTTAGAATGATATTGGTAGCTTCGAATTTTTACATCCATGATTTGATTCCAATCCATCTAGCGTCTAAGCAGCAACTTCTTAATTTTTCAGAATCCAGTGAGTAATAATATTTATCTGAATCTTTATTAACGTGACCTAGGCTATCCGTTATAATTTGATAAGGTACTTCCATGTCTAATAACCTTTTTACTAAAGAATACCTGAAGACATGTGTCCCTTTCCCCTTACCATTTAAAGGCGTAATATTTAACTTTTCAAAAATTCGTGAGCATAGATTATAGGCACTCTTAATTTTGTGATAGGGTTTCTGTTTTCTTATGAAAATATAAGGTGTATTACATTCGGGGCGTTCGTTTTCCAAATAATTGAAAATAGCGTTTCCAACATCATCCAGCAAAGGAAGTGTGAGATAAACATTTGTTTTTGTCTGAGTAATTTTAATTTGATCTCGATACCAATCAATTTCATCAAATTTCAAATTACAAATATCAGAATCTCTTAAGCCGTATCTGATAGCTAGTAACATGATGGCTTGATCTCGATACGAAATCTTATCCAAATAAGCGATCAATTTCAATTCGTCATCTTTTGAAATTATTGAAGGATTGAAAGATTTTAGATATAGTGGTTTTTGTATCATAGCCGAAAAATTTTTAATCATGTATCCTTGATTATAAAGGTATAACAATATTTTTTTGACTATAGGATAGATGGTTTTAAGGGATGATTGGGTAAACTCTTTTATTACTTTTTCACATAACATTTCTATGTCATTTTCGATTATTAATAATAAATCATCTGATTTCTTTACATTCAGATAGATCATCATTTTTTTGAAGACATAGTAATAGAGATTCACTGTATCTAATGCCATATTATTATTGTTCATAGATAACATATAATCCTGTATAATAATCTGTAAATCTTCATCCAATATAATTTTACTTGACTTAAATATGTGCCAATGATATGTACCGCTATTGGCTACTTCGATAAGAATATTTAAAGCTCTTTTTCGTATCTTATAAACCCATTTTTTCAATAAACCAGTATCAAACTTTAATTGGTTATCTTTTAAAAAACTGTTTAAAACTTCTTCATCATAAGTAAAATTCTTATGAGAAATTAACCATGAATAAATATAAAGATAAGCTTTTTTATACTGACCATATGTTGATTGGGTAGTATCTTCATTCTTAATATTATATAAAGTATAACTGATTAAATACAAATTATCTGCACTGTCGTCTAAAGGAAACGTAAAATTTTTAAAATAAGCGGTAACTTCTTCATATGTATAAAGATTTGGCAAATTTAATAAATATCCATCTTGATCAAGAGCGTTAGTAGAGGCAACTTCATCAACAAGTTTAACAACCCATTTTCGATTTAAAATGGCATCATAGCCATTAGAACCGGCTAAAATAAAATCATTATATAACTTTTGACAAGGCCTTGTAAATCCATTGCATGATCCAAATTTTAAAAAACTCTTCAAATACCAATGATGTCTCAAAATAGTCGTCTCACAAAGATTATTACTTTTTTGATTCAATTCAAAACAAGTTTTCATAATGTTCTCTAGTTCGTTCATTTATGTCATCCTTTCTGTTCATTTAGACAAGAATAGCATAACATAAGAAAAAACATTATCTTCAAAAATAAAACAAAAAACATCCTAAATAAGAGGTTATCTTCTCTATTTTGAAGATAATCTTTTTTTAGAGATAATCTTTTGGCTTCTTAACTCTAGCAGGTATAATGACAGTATCATAGTATTCTGCCATTTCTTGATATGCTTTATTAATGATGATATCTTCATATTTTTTATGAGATATGATACCTGTTTTTAAATTGTCAGGGACAATCATCAATGGAACTCCACCAAAGAATCTTAACATGTTGATATGAAGATTAATCCAGCTTTCCTGTTTCATGTTGTCGGTTGCTTCACAATAAATATATTGACTAAAAGGAAGCACTGCAACGAAAAGATAAGCTTTGGATATGATTTGTCTTCGTGACAGATCATAGATTGGTAGAGTCTGTCCTGCAAAATCGACTTCAACCTTTTCACCCGGTTTTTGTCCAATATGCATTGTTAGATTATTCTTCTCAACATGTTTCTTGTAAAGTTTTGTGAGCTGAGTATATTTAAGAAACGGTTTATTCTCAAGCTTGCATCTTTCAACATATTCTTCCCATAGAAGCATAACAGTGACACCAGGCTTTAATAGTTCCTTATGAACATAATCATAATCTGGTCTTTCATGATAATAAATCACCTCCTTCTTGTTCCCAAATATTTCTTCAATTTCATCGTCAGTTTTATCTTTAATAAGTTCATATGTTATAGAAAGTTCATCAGCCTTTTCATAGGTGGATTTTATTTTTCTGCTTGCACAATGAACGACAGACATGATAGCCTTTTGAGACATTCCTAACGATCGAAGTCTTAAAATTTCTTTTTCCTTTGCCATGATAAAAATGACCTCCTTTCATGCAATATAGATGTAAGGTGGGACTCCTTACAATTCTATTGTAGAAAGGAAAAACAAAAATAAAAGAAAAATCGTCATCACACTGGTGTGATGACGACATCAAACAAGTAACACTATTCGATTTTTAAAGTGAAATATTCAATATACGATATACTTTTTTAAAAGCTCAATTATTTCATTTCTATTTGTATCAAAATTTATCTTATCTATTTTATCAGGTGATGCAAGTTTTTCTGCATCACCTTCAATGTATTTAGAGACCGTATGTCGGGAAACATGAAACATCTTTGCTAATTTTCTTTGGAAAACTCCTTTTTTATAATATGTCTGTATTTCATTTATTAATCGGATTTTACTCTCGATTTTTTCATTTTTTTATATCAGATTGATCCATTGGCTTCTCTTCATTTATTATTTCATCTTCAATTTTAATTTTATCTGGTATGTTTTGTTGTATGACTTTTTGAATACATTCAAAAAAATTTTGATGTAAGTAAAATCTATCTGCTACCTGCATGGCTTTTGGCAATATCTTTTGAATGGCTCTTGCATAAGCAGAAGCACGATCTCTTGTAACTGTTTTAATTTGCTTATTTTCTTTCAACCAATCTTTTAACTCTTTTCCATCTCGCTCATTTAATAATTCTATTGGCTGATGCGTATGACCGTCAACTATAATTGTTCCATATGTACTTCCTTTTTTATATGCCTAATCATCTACACCAATAAAATCAGTATTCATCTTATTTACATGAGAAGCACGTTCTAACAAAATTCTAATAATGGTGTCACCACTTGTTTTTATTCCAATGAGTTTTGCTATTCTAGCTGCACCTTCGCAAATGGTATTTAATGCAAGAGTAACTAAGAAATCCTCTAGCCTCCTGGTCATTCTCTTATAATGTCCAGTAAAACCATTTAAATCCTCATAAAAAACACTTTGATCACAGTCATCATTTTCACATTGATATTGATATCCAGTCAAATAAATATAGACAGACTTTCCAAAGATTGGTAGATCTTGTAATTTTCTACGATAAGTACTGTGATACTTATTAGAATCATGACCACACTTAGGGCAAATTTGCACATGAGTTTGAGATTTTAAATAAATATTAACTTGATTATTATCTTCAACAATTTTAACTATCTTAGAATCCTTTGGATAAAAAGAGGAAAGGTGTAGAATATCAGCAGTGCTACAAGAAATCATAATTTCACTTCCTATCTACTAGTAGTATACACCTTAATCAAATTATATTCTACAATATATACACAAATATGAGGATGAACCCTCGCCACCCATCATATACAAATTTTGTGAATATCTGAGATATATCTCAACTTTGTTGGGGAAGATTTTATCTTTTTCTTTCTATAAATTTTAGAAGATATATTTTGGTTGAATATTTCACTAAAAAGATGATACCATTTTACTTATTTGATGACATCATCAAACAAATGAAATAGTAATTTACATTACAGTAGATTTTTAATAACTGGTAACTTTTTCAATAAAAATATAAACAATGTTCCTATAAATATACAGCATATTACAGATAAAATAGATGTTATCATATTTCCAAATATTATATTTATAAAATTATAAAATCTCCAATATAATTTAGATCTAAGAAATTCTTCAATTAAATAGATACCAAATGTGCATCCCCCTACTAAATTGACTATCTTTTTTAAAAATATTGATATTTCAACTTTGTTTAAAATAAACTTAATAAAAATATATACTATTATTGCATTTATGCTATTAAAACTAGACAAAAAAGTTTGGTCCAATGAATTAGTACTTCTCAAAATTTGCAAATAATTAAATAAAGAGCCAACAAAAATATTAATAATTAATAAAATAAAAATAAGAATCATATGAATTTTTTTGAATTTTTTTATATCTAGACGATGTTCAACATAGTATCCTATAAGTGGATAATAAATTGTTGACTCAATAAATAATATGGAAAAATTTTTGTTTAGCCAATATCCTGTAAGACCAGCGATAACAGACCTTCCAACAAAAAATAATAATGAAAGAATAATTAAATATTTAAAATCATTATCTTTCATATTTCTAGCAATCAGTCTTAAAAATGGTAAAGTAAATAAGAATGCTAAATATGCATATAAGTACCATAAAGGAGTAGTCATTGTATCAGTATAAATAATCCTAATAAAATCTATAATACTTAATTGATTAAAATTATCGGCAGATATAATATAATAAAATAACGAAGTTAAAACTAATACAAAAAATATTCTAGTGATACGTTTTAGTATTTTTTTAAATGATTCATCTTTTTTTAATAGAAGTGCACCTGAAATCATAAAAAATAAAGGAACAGCAACCGTACATAAAACAGATAATGATGAACATAGAATATACTTCATAGAAAAATTTAAAGTGGTATAGTATTGAAATCCAGTTGTTCCTGTATGATTAAAAATAACAAAAAATATTGCTAAAATTCTTAAACATTCAATATGAATTTTTTTATTATTAGTCACAATAATTTTCTCCCCTTTTTATACATATTTAATCAATCTTTAATTTCTTATAGTATAAAACAGACAATATTAAATAAACTGCAGCACCAATAATCACTTTTATAATAATTGTTATTAAAAAATTAGTAATAAACGGTATATATATAACAATAAAGTACATTATGAGTGCAATAACAAGGAATGGAAATGATTGTGAAACATATAATCTTATATTTACTCTATCTCTTACTTTTATTGTTTGATATATACAAACAGAAGCTTCAGTACAAAGTGTTGCAATTGATGAGCCTATTGATTGAAAATATGGGATTAGTAATATATTCAATAAAATATTGATGAATGCACCTAAGAAAACAGATTGAATATATATATGATCTTTTTTATATGGAATTAAATATTGTGTTCTAATAACATTTGCCCACGACATAAAAATTGAAGAAATTACTAAAATAGGAATAATAATTATACACTTTTCATATCCACCACCATAGAAAAATGGCACAAATTCTTTACTAATTGCACTTAGTCCAAAAGCCATAGATGTTGAAAGGAATACAGAAAGAACTAGAGATTTTTGTAAATATTTTAAGCTTTCTTGATTTTTACCATTAGCCACCAAATTTGATACTCTAGGTAACATAACTGTTCCTAAGGAAGTTACAGCCATTGCAGGAATTTGAGTAATTTTATTTGCACTTTCAAAATAACCTACTTCTGTCATATTGCTCATATTTCCTAAGATGATTTTTGACATAATTGTATATAAACTGATTGCAATTACAGGTATAAATAATATTAAGTTTGGTTTGATATGTTGAATAATATCTTTAACCCCTACTTTTACAAATTTTATATATTTTCTTAAAATAGTCCATAAAAACAATTGACTCCCCAAAGGGCCTAAAACCATAATTAAAGCATACTTATATAAATCGCTAGGTTGTTTGACAAATATGAAAATACTTAGAACTGTTATTATTTTTATTACTGTATTTCTAGTAACAGTTAATTTAAATTGTTCAAGTCCAAAGAAAAACCAATTAATATCTAAAGCTACAGATATAATATAAATTGTTTGTATGAAGGCCATTAAACTATTTTCTGCAAAAAACATTGCATATATCAAATAAATTGCAATTACTAATATTGAAGCAATGAATTGCATGAAATAGATACTCCAAAACGATTTATTTAATTTATCTAAATCATCTTTTATACTTGCAATTGTTCGATTTCCATAGTTGTTTAACCCTAATAATATAAATAGGCCAAAATAAGAAGCAATTGAATAAGCATAAGAATATTCACCTATTCTTTCCGGTCCCATTACTCTTGAAATATATGGAGCAGTTATTAAAGGTAAAATCAATGTAAGTATATTATAAAAAGCATTGTACAAAAAATTTTTTTTAATACTACTTCCCATTCAAATAAGTACTCCTTTCTGTTATGATTAATTATTTATAATAAAGGTAAGATTTTATATTAATCCCTTTCATATAGATCTCTTGTATATATTTTTTCTTCTACATCACTTAATTCTTTATTAACTCTGTTTACCACAATAACATCACTGATTCTCTTGAATTCATCTAAATTTTTAATCACTCTACTATTAAAGAATGTTTCTTCTTTTAATGTTGGTTCATAAACCACAACTTCAATTCCCTTAGCCTTTATTCTTTTCATAATCCCTTGAATTGCACTTGCTCTAAAATTGTCTGATCCACTTTTCATTGTTAATCTATAGATTCCAACAATATTTGGTTTTCTATTTAATATTTCTTGGGCAATATGATCTTTTCTTGTTGTATTAGATTGTACTATGGCACTGATTAGATTTTCAGGTACATCCTTATAATTTGCTTTTAATTGCTTTGTATCTTTAGGCAAACAATATCCACCATATCCAAATGATGGATTATTATAATGATTTCCGATTCTTGGATCTAAACAGACTCCATCAATAATTTCTTTTGTGTTTAATCCTTTCATTTCTGCATATGTATCTAATTCGTTAAAATATGAGACTCTCAGTGCTAAATATGTATTGGCAAATAACTTAATAGCTTCTGCCTCTGTACTATCTGTAAATAACACAGGTATATTTTCTTTAATAGCACCTTCTACTAATAAATGAGCGAATTCTTTTGCTCTCTCACTCTTTTCACCAACAACAATTCTTGATGGGTAAAGATTGTCATATAATGCTTTTCCTTCTCTAAGAAATTCAGGTGAAAAAATTAAATTATCTATTCCATATTTTTCTTTCATAGATTTAGTAAATCCTACAGGTATCGTTGATTTTATAACCATGATTGCACTTGGATTGATTTTCATAACTGATTCAATAGTTTCTTCTACGCTAGATGTATCAAAATAATTTTTTGTTTCATCATAATTTGTAGGTGTACTAATCACTACAAAATTTGCATTCTTAAAAGCTTCTTCTTTATCTAGAGTTGCTTTGAGATTTAAATTTTTATTTTTTAAAAAATATTCAATTTCTTTATCTTGAATAGGAGAGATATGATTGTTAATCATATTTACCTTTTCTTCAATAATATCTAATGCTATAACTTCATGATGTTGTGATAATAATGTAGCGATACTTAGTCCTACATATCCTGTTCCTGCTACTGCTATTTTCATAATTTCCTCCAATTCTATGGTACATAAACCATTTTTATTTATATTTTTAATAATAAAGAAAAAATTTTTTCGTTATTGCTAGGTGTATTTGATTCATACAAAACTTGAGATAAGAAGAATAAACTAAAGTTTGCTGTAATATATATGAAATGACTTTCCATAAGACCAAAAACTAAATAAACACTTACAATTAGAAGACTTATTATTTGTTTTTGTGAAATTAATTTCTTAGTCAGAAGAGAATAAGCAATTAACAATAATATTAAAATAATTAATCCAAAGCGAATTGTAATGTTTGCATAGGCATTATCTAAAATTAAAGGAACTAATTCTCCTTTACTATTTATATAACTAGAACCATATGGAACATATGTTCCAAATAGATGAATACCGTACATATTAAGAAAGACATTGATATACATAAGTCTGCCACTAAACAAGTTATTAAGCTGTGAAAGTGTGACATTATAATATTTTCCTAAAAATAGCGATCCAAATCCTAAAAATTCTGGGAAAAAAATAAATATTTTTTTAAAAAAAAGAAAAGATTTTTTTATAACAGTTTTTTGAACTAAATTATTTTTTATAAAATCATTTTTTCCTTTCGTTGATTCTTTTATGAAATTACTATTTGAATCTAAATAACTTCCTGTATCTAGTTTTAAAAAATAAATAAATAGAAAAATACAATAACAACCTAACCCAAGC
This sequence comes from Massiliimicrobium timonense, assembly GCF_002160865.1. Taxonomy (GTDB): domain Bacteria; phylum Bacillota_I; class Bacilli_A; order Erysipelotrichales; family Coprobacillaceae; genus Allocoprobacillus. The sequence continues at coordinate 2,129 of NZ_NFLJ01000053.1, read as the reverse complement.
ATACATGTCGTTCTGCTATCAGTAATAAAATAAGTGACAAAAATTATTATTAAATAAAAAATCATATACTTAACATTAAACTTCTCATAATCTAAAAATAATGAAATTAATATAAATTGAAGTATAAACATTGAAAGCATATTAGGATGATTAAAACCCAAAGAATATCTAATAAAACTAGAGTTATCTCTTAAAATATTATGTGATTCAATAATATTTAGAAAAGAACAACAAATAGTAATTACTAAAGAAAAAACAATTAATTTTCTTACTAAATTAAATAATTTTTTTGTTGAGATATTTTTATTTCCTATAATAAATAAAAACAATTTAAGAATAAGGAAGTTTTTACTGCATAGCAAAGATAATATTACTATGCCTGTTAATAGAAATATAATTTTTATCTCTTTACTTGTATAATAGGAGAAGGTAATAATCTTTAATAATAATAATAAGTAAATTATAATAGTTAATATATTTCCAAAGACATTAGGGATAATTTTAGAAAAATTTGTACAATCAAACAATATATAATCAATGAAAGCAAGAATAACTGAACTAAAAAATAATAGCTCACCATATTTATATAATTGTGATTTATTGATTTTAAAACTCATATTATCCAATGAAATATTTTTCAATATGCTCATCAAATAATCTCCTTTGATCAATAACTTTTTTTCTATATTGTTCAAATCTTGGTATATCATCATTGTAATTTACTAACATATTTTTAATTTTTAATACAATTCTATCCAAATTATCATCCTTTGCATCTATTTTAAACTCATAAGGAATCGGAACATCACTATTATTTTTGGCACTTCCTGTAGTTGAAGTTATTATGTTACAATACATTGTAACAGCTTCTCTTGGTATTCTTTCTGGACCAGGAAAAAAGCCAAAATCAATATATATTTTAGCCTTTGAATAAAACATCATTAATTGATGATAATTCATATTCTCTAAAGCTATAATTTGTGCATTGATCTCATTATCTTTTAATTTTTGTATTATTTTTTTTGTAAATTCAATTCCTTTTTTTGGATTATATAATATAATATTTTCTTTTTTAGATAAATCAATAGTTTGATTAAAGAATTCAGAATTTATAGGGCCACAAAGATATAGGGTATTTTCTTCTTTTACACCATGATTTATTAAATATTGTTTTGCATATTCACAATTATAAAAATGAAATATATGATTTTTATCCTCTCTAAATTCAAAACATTGCTTATTTAATTCCCCAGTACATTTTAAATAAAGATAAGCTAGAGGATATAATAGCCTAGGGATGTTATGATCATTAACAAAGTTTTTAAATGTAAATTTTGGTAAAGTTCGTAAGTAAAAATCTAGAGAAAGCCACCATATACATTTCTTTATTTTATTAAACTTATAAAGAAATGAAGTAGAAATTTCAGGAACTATTAATATATTTTCTTCTGAATCATCTATATTATGTGTTGACTTTATATTATAGCTTTTAAACTTATATGGTATAGCAGCTTTAGGATTATTGAGATAATAAATATAAGCATCTAAATTAAGGTTATTAAGTTTTGAACATAATTGATGTAAACTTTCATTTCCGCCACTACTAGCATTAGCATAGGTAACTACATATATCTTCTTCATATATTTTTTAACCTCCTATAATGTAAATAAATTATCTCTTTTAAAAGTATCATTGTCCATTTATGTTTTTCAACTTTAATAATATATGGATTATTAAATACTGTTTATATATTAAGAGTGTATTAAAAATCTGATAATTTACTTTTAAATGACTTTTTATATTTTTATATAGGTATTTATAATTTTTAAAATCAGCATCATTTATGATTTTTTGCAGATATTTTTTTCTATCAATAAATGTCATATTTTGGTTATACCTGCTTTGGGTAACCGATCTTCCTGTAATAGTAAATAATTTAATAGCATATAGTTCATCAAAATCATCTATATTCCATAGATATTTATATTTCTTTATATAAGAATTTACAAAACAAAAATCCTGATAATAATTTTCATTAAATTTTGTAGTCATTCCACTTGAAGTACGATAATTATATAAAGCTTCATTTAAATAAAGTATTTCCTTTGCATGAGTAAATATTTCAGCT